>JAEUMZ010000128.1 GCA_016790765.1 Betaproteobacteria bacterium | reverse complement strand
ATCGAGGTCGTTGACGCGGATGACCTTCTCGCGGCGACCGAAGCCGCCCTGCAGGACGGCCTCGACGATCTGCTCGCGCGAGGTTTCCTTGTTCTCGACCAGCACGGAATCGCCGAGGTCGAAGATCACCGAGTCGACCTTGAGGCTGCGCGCCTTGTTCAGATACCGCGGTGCACAACCGGGGACGTACAGCATGGAACGGCGGGGACGGAGATAGGGAGTCATTGGGGGAAAGACGGGATCAGGGGCTGGGGTCTGGGGGCTCGGGTGCGCTAACTTGCACCGGCTTGCTGCACTGCGACATGTTGCCATGTTAGGCACCGGTTTCGCCGATGTCAATAGACTTATATCTTATATAAGACATGTGACTCAGGTGAAGTTGCAGTAAACTGGATGAGTTTCCGGACTTCAGGCGAAGGAAGTCGCAGGAGTGCCGTTGGGTTTCCCTAGTCCCGAGTCCCTTTCCCGAGTCCCGAACCCCGAATCACCATGACCGACACGCCCGCCCTTTCCGCCCCCAGCTTCCGCCCGCTCTACGACCAGATCAAGATCCTGATCACGCAAAGCCTCATCGGCGGCGAATGGAAGCCCGGTGAGGCGATCCCGTCGGAAATCGAACTGGCGGCGCGCTATCAAGTGAGCCAGGGCACGGTTCGCAAGGCCATCGACCTGCTGGCGGCGGAGAACATCCTGGTGCGCCGGCAGGGGAAGGGCACCTTCGTGTCCACGCACACGGAACCGAAGACGCAATACCGCTTCCTGCGCATCATTCCGGATGGAAGCGAAAAGGTAAACCCGACCACCACCTTCATCGACGTGAAGAAGAACCGCGCCAGCGCGGAAATCGCGCGGGCGCTGGACTTGAAGCTCGGCGCACCGGTGATGTCGATCCGGCGCGTGCTGGTGTTTGCCGGCAAGCCGGTGATCCTGGACGAAGTCGTGATATCCGCCGCCTTGGTGCCGGGCCTGACGATGGAAAAGATCCAGGAATCCAAAGGTTCGATCTACAGTTTTTTCGAGACCGCCTATGGCCTGCGCATGATCCGCGCCGAGGAGCGTCTCACCGCGGTGCCGGCCAACGAGTTCGCCGCCGCCCACCTCAAGGTCAGGAAGAACGCGCCCCTGCTGTGCGTGGACCGCATCGCCTTCACCTATGGCGACAAGCCGGTGGAATGGCGGCGCGGGCTTTGCCTGACCGAGGGGTACTCGTACTACAACGAGTTGGCGTGACCTGCGCGCATCGACGCGCTAGCGCATAGAGCCTGAACGTTCCGCGCGTTTGTCGGCCGCGTCGGCCTTGCCGGCGGGATCGCGAACGGGTTGCAATGCGCTGGCGACGGCGTTGCTGATCCACTGGTTGAGGCTCACGCCGTCCGCAGCCGCGGCCACCCCGGCTTGTGCATGGAGGTCGGGGGGCAGGCGCAGCAGGAGGCGGCCTGACGCAGGACGCTCCGGTATGCGCCCGGATTTTTCGCATTCCGCCAGGTAGTGATCGACCGCGAAACGGAAGTCGGCGACCAACTCGTCGATGGACGCGCCATGAAACGCGATGGATTCCGCCATGCCGAGGAGCGTTCCGGTGAAGACCATACTGTCGGCGTCGAGGTCGACGCGCGCGAGATACCCTCGATAGCGCAGCACGTTGTTCATGGTTGTTGTGCAATGAGCGGTTTCGTCATGATACCGAATAGTGATACTACTGTGCAACCTCCCCAAGGCATCGGCAGGGTGATCGCGGCCCGAACCGGCAAACCAGTCGTTTCCCAATACAACTCAACGACTTACGTCGATCATTTGATATCGCCGCGCGTGGCATCGAGTCTGCGATGCGCATCGGCCGTGACTCTGCACGGACTTTGGATGCCGGATTAGAATCGTTCGACCATCGCAGCACGCTGGCGATCGTGCTTTTCGGACCAGAACTCCATCAGGAGAACGACCGAAAACGGCGCGCAATGCCACCACTACGGGAGGCCCATGAGTTCTGTTCCAAGACCGGCCGGTCAAGCGACCGCCAGACCGAAGTACTACGACCTCAACCTCCTGAACCTGCCGCCGCCGGGGCTGGTGTCGATCCTCCACCGCATCACCGGCGTGGCGATGTTCGCGTTCCTCATCCCGGCGCTGCTCATGCTGCTGCAGTGCACGCTGGCAGGCGAAGCCGGTTTCAACCAGTGGAAGAGCTACTTCGCGATGCCGGCCGTGAAGCTCATCGTGCTCGGTTTCATCTGGTGCTACATGCACCACCTCTTCGCCGGCATCCGCTACCTGTTGCTCGATGTCCAAGTGGGCATCGCCAAGGAGCCCGCGCGGGCTTCGGCCAATGTGGTGTTGGTCGCCGGCGTGGTGGCCACCTTGTTGATCGGAGTGCGGATATGGTGAATCCTGTTAAAAAGGCCGACCGCACGCCGGTCGGCGCCCATTACGGCTGGCAGGACTGGCTGGCACAGCGCGTCACGGCCGCCATCATGGTGCTGTTCTCGGTGGTGTTCATCGGGTTCTTTGCCGTGCACGGCAGCGTGACCTACGCGCAGTGGAAGATGCTGTTCGGCTCGAACCTGTTCCGCATCCTCACGTTGCTGTTCCTGCTCTCGGTGTATTACCACGCGTGGATCGGCATCCGCGACGTGCTGATGGACTACGTCAAGCCCACCGGCATCCGCCTCGCGTTGCAGGTGGGCGTGCTGCTGTTCCTGGTGGCGTGCACGATCTGGTCGTTCTCGATTCTCTGGGGTACCTACTGATGGCACTCAATGTCCGCAAATTCGATGCCGTGGTGGTGGGGGCCGGTGGATCGGGCCTGCGCGCGGCGCTGCAACTGTCCACCGCGGGGCTGAAGACCGCCGTGCTCACCAAGGTCTTCCCCACGCGCTCGCACACGGTGGCCGCGCAAGGCGGCGTCGGTGCCTCGCTTGGCAACATGGGCGAGGACAGCTGGCACTGGCACATGTACGACACCGTCAAGGGCTCCGACTGGCTGGGTGACCAGGATGCGATCGAGTTCATGTGCCGCACCGCGCCCGAGGCCGTGATCGAACTCGAGCACTACGGCATGCCGTTCGACCGCAACGACAACGGCACCATTTACCAGCGGCCGTTCGGCGGCCATTCGATGAACTTCGGCGAAAAGCCGGTGCAGCGTTCCTGCTGCGCGGCCGACCGCACCGGCCACGCCATGCTGCACACGCTCTACCAGCGCAACGTGTTCGCCAACACGCAGTTTTTCGTGGAGTGGATGGCGCTCGACCTCATCCGCGACGCGGAAGGTGCGGTGGTCGGTGTCACAGCGCTGGAAATGGAAACCGGCGAAACCATGATCTTCCACGCCAAGGCCACGCTGTTCGCCACCGGCGGAGCGGGGCGCATTTTTGCTTCCAGCACCAATGCGCTCATCAACACCGGCGACGGCGCCGGCATGGCCGCGCGCGCGGGAATTCCGCTGGAAGACATGGAGTTCTGGCAGTTCCATCCCACCGGCGTGGCGGGCGCGGGCGTGTTGATCACCGAGGGCGTGCGCGGCGAGGGCGGCATCCTGCTCAACAAGGACGGCGAGCGCTTCATGGAGCGTTATGCGCCGACCATGAAGGACCTGGCCTCGCGCGACGTGGTCTCGCGGGCCATGGCCACCGAGATCAAGGACGGCCGCGGCGCCGGGCCGAACAACGACTACATCCTGTTGAAGCTCGACCACCTGGGGCCGGATGTCATCAACAAGCGCCTGCCGGGCATCCGCGAATCGGCCATCAAGTTCGCCAACGTGGATCCGGTGAAGGAGCCGATCCCCGTGGTGCCGACCTGCCACTACCAGATGGGTGGCATCCCAACCAACTACAAGGGCGAAGTCATCGTGCCCAAGGGCGGCAACCCGAACAGTGTGGTGCCGGGCTTCTATGCGGCGGGCGAGTGCGGTTGCGCCTCGATCCACGGCGCCAACCGGTTGGGCACCAATTCCCTGACCGACCTCCTGGTGATGGGCAAATCGGCAGGCGATTCGACCATCGCGTACGTAAAGGCGCATGGCACGCACCGCGACCTGCCCAAGGATGCGGGGGACTACACGCTCTCGCGCCTGAATCGGCTCGAGACGCAGAAGAGCGGCGAATCCGTATTCGAGGTCGGCAACGCGATGCGCCAGGCCATGCAGGCGCATTGCGGCGTGTTCCGCTTTCCCGACATGCTGGAAAAGGGCGTGGCCAAGATCAAGGAAGTCGCCGAGCGCTGCAAGCACACGGAGATCAAGGACAAGTCCAAGGTGTTCAACACCGCGCGCATCGAGGCCCTGGAACAGGACAACCTGATGGAAGTGGCGCTCGCCACCATGATCTCGGCCGAGGCGCGCAAGGAAAGCCGCGGCGCCCACGACCGTGCGGATTTCAAGGATCGCGAAGGCTATCCCAATGGCCGCGACGACAAGGAATGGCTGCGCCACACGCTTTGGTACAAGGAAGGCAACCGCCTCGACTACAAGCCGGTGAACCTGAAGCCGCTGACGGTGGAAACGATTCCGCCAAAGGCGCGGGTGTATTGAGGAGGTGAGGGGTGAGGAGGGAGGCGTGAGGTGAGTCGCGGGTCATGGTCTTGCCTCACCCCTGACTCCTTACTCCTCACACGCCACAGACTGAAATGACCGCCGACAAGCGACAAAACTGAACCACGGGCTCCCAACATGAAATTCATCATCGAACGCTTCGACCCGGACAAGGATGCCAAGCCGTACTTCAAGGAGTACGACATCCAGCTGGAGCCGACCGACAAGATGCTCCTGGATGCGCTGATCCGCATCAAGTCGGTGGACGATTCGCTGGCGCTGCGCCGCTCGTGCCGTGAAGGCGTGTGCGGTTCCGATGCGATGAACATCAACGGCAAGAATGGCCTGGCGTGCGTGACCAAGATCGCCGATCTGCCGGACGTGGTGAAGCTCAGGCCCCTGCCGGGACTGCCGATCATCCGCGACCTGATCGTGGACATGACGCAGTTCTTCAAGCAGTACCATTCGATCACGCCGTTCGTGATCAACAACGACCCGCCGCCGGAAAAGGAGCGGCTACAGTCGCCGGTCGATCGCGCCGAACTCGACGGCCTGTACGAATGCATCCTGTGCGCCTGCTGCTCGACGTCCTGTCCCTCGTTCTGGTGGAACCCGGACAAGTTCGTCGGCCCGGCCGGATTGCTCGCGGCCTACCGCTTCATCGCCGACACGCGCGACCAGGCCACCAACGAGCGCCTCGACAACCTTGAGGATCCTTACCGCCTGTTCCGCTGCCACACCATCATGAACTGCGTGGACGTGTGCCCGAAGGGATTGAACCCGTCGCTGGCGATCGGCAAGATCAAGGAGATGATGGTGAAAAGAGGGGTCTAGGGGTTGGGGGCTTGGGGCTGGGGAGCGCCCTGACTGTATTTGCCTTGAAGCATTTGATCGCAATGGATTCAGATTTCTGGAAGAGGACTGCTTTGAGATGAACTTCCCCAGCCCCCAGCCCCCAGCCCCCAGCCCCCGCATCAGCCGCATCCGCTGGCGCGCACGCCGGGGGCTGCTGGAGAACGACATCCTCCTGGGCAGGTTCCTGGATGCGGAGTTGGAGCAATTGCAGGACGAGGATCTCAAGAAGCTGGAAACGCTGTTGACGTGGGAAGACAACGATTTGCTCGACGTGCTGATGGGCCGCAGCGCCTGCCCGGATGCCGAATTGACTGCGCTGGTGGAACGCATCCGCGCGCTGTGATCTGAACAACGGAAGCCACTCAAGGAGCAACGGACATGAAGGAAACAGGCAAGGCGACGCTGACCTACGGCGACGGCAAATCGGTCGAGTTCCCCACCTATGGCGGCTCCCACGGCCCGGATGTCATCGACATCCGCAAGCTTTACGCGCAGACCGGGATGTTCACCTACGACCCGGGTTTCCTGTCCACCGCCTCGTGCAATTCCACCATCACCTTCATCGACGGTGACAAGGGCGAACTCCTGTACCGCGGCTACCCGATCGAGCAGCTCGCCGCCAAGTGCGACTTCCTCGACGTCTGCCACCTGTTGCTGTTCGGCGACCTCCCGGATGCCACCCAGCGAAAGGACTTCGTCAGCCGTGTCACCAACCACACCATGGTGCACGAGCAGATGCAGTTTTTCCTGCGCGGCTTCCGGCGCGACGCGCACCCCATGTCGGTGATGACCGGCCTGATCGGCGCCTTGTCCGCGTTCTACCCGGATTCGATCAACCTGCACGATGCGAAGCAGCGCGAGATTTCGGCGATCCGCCTCATCGCCAAGCTGCCCACGCTCACCGCGATGGCGTACAAGTACACCGTGGGCCAGCCGTTGATCTACCCACGCAACGACCTGTCGTATTCGGCCAACTTCATGCGCATGATGTTTGCCGTGCCGGCCGAAGAGTACAAGGTCAATGAAGTGCTGGTGCGCGCCCTGGACCGCATCTTCATCCTGCACGCGGACCACGAGCAGAACGCCTCCACCTCCACGGTGCGGCTGTGCGCCTCCTCCGGCACCAACCCGTTTGCGGCCATCGCTGCGGGCGTGGCCTGCCTGTGGGGCCCGGCGCACGGCGGCGCCAACGAGGCGGCGCTCAACATGCTCTACGACATCCAGAAGAATGGCGGCGTGGAGAAGATCGGCGAATTCATCGCCCAGGTGAAGGACAAGAACTCCAGCGTGCGCCTGATGGGTTTCGGTCACCGCGTGTACAAGAACTACGACCCGCGCGCCAAGCTGATGCGCGAGACCTGCCACGAGGTGCTCAACGAACTCGGGTTGGGCAACGATCCGCTGTTCAAGCTCGCCATGGCATTGGAAAAAATCGCGCTCGAGGACGATTACTTCGTGCAGCGCAAGCTCTACCCGAACGTGGATTTCTACTCCGGCATCGTGCAAAAGGCCATCGGCATCCCGGTGCCGCTGTTCACCGCCATCTTCGCGCTGGCGCGCACGGTGGGGTGGATTGCGCAACTGAACGAAATGATCGCCGACCCCGAATACAAGATCGGCCGTCCGCGGCAGCTCTACACGGGGGCTGCGCGGCGGGATGTGAAGCGCTGACAGGAAGCAAAGGGCGTGGACGCCGATGAACGCCGAAAAGTGCACGCCGATGCACGCCGAGAATGCAAAGTCGTTGACTGGAGCGGCGTTTCAAGCGGAAACGGCCTAGATGCCGCGCCAGATATAGGGTTTTATCCGCGTGCATCGGCGTGCTTCATCGGCGTCCATCGGCGAAATGAGTTTTCTTGAAAGTGTCGCAAGTAGCAATCGAGGTGTCACCATGATGCGCGAATTCCAGCAGTCCTCCCTCTTCAACGGCGCCAACGCGCCGTACATCGAGGAGCTTTACGAACAGTACCTGGCCGACCCGGCGTCGGTGCCGGAGGCGTGGCGCAAGCAGTTCGATTCGCTGCCCAACGTGGCCGGGCAAACGCGCGCCGACGTGCCGCACAGCCCGGTAATCGCCGCGTTCGAGGAGCGCGCCAAACAGGGCGGCGGGCGCATCGCGTATGTGAACGTCGGCACCACGGCCAACGATCCGCGCTCGCTCAAGGTGCTGCAGTTCATCCGCGCGCACCGCGTGCTCGGTTCGCGGCATTCGCAGCTCGATCCGTTGAAGCGCAGCGAGCGGATCCCGGTGCCTGAGCTGGAGCTGGGCTACTACGGGCTCACCGAGGCGGACCTCGAGGCCGAGTTCGGCATCGGCTCCTGGCAAGGGTCGATCAACGGCAGCACCGAACGCGCCAAATTGAAGGACATCGTGGCCGCAGTCAAGAAGACCTACTGCGGCACCGTGGGTGCCGAGTACATGTACATCAGCGACACGAAACAGAAACGCTGGATCCAGGCGCGGCTGGAGGGTGCGCAATCGCAGCCGGCGTTGAAGGTCGAGGAGAAGCAGTTCATCCTCGAGCGCCTCACCGCCGCGGAGACGCTGGAAAAATACCTGCACACCAAGTACGTCGGCCAAAAGCGCTTTTCGCTCGAAGGCGGCGAGACGCTGATTCCCCTGGTGGACGACCTGATCCTCGGCGCCGGCGAAAAAGGCGTCAAGGAAGTGGTGCTGGGCATGGCGCACCGCGGGCGCCTCAACGTGCTGGTGAACAGCCTGGGCAAATTGCCCGGCGACCTGTTTGGCGAATTCGAAGGCAAGAAGGCACAGGACGTCGGCTCCGGCGACGTGAAGTACCACCAGGGATTCTCCTCGGACATCAAGACCACCGGCGGCAGCGTGCACTTGACGCTGGCGTTCAACCCCTCGCATTTGGAAATCGTCAACCCCGTCGTGGAAGGTTCGGTGCGCGCGCGCCAGGGCCGCCACGGCGACCACGAGGGCGTGATGGTGCTGCCGATGCTGATCCACGGCGACTCCGCGTTCGCAGGGCAGGGCGTGGTGATGGAAACCATGGCGCTGTCGCAAACGCGCGGGTACAAAACCGGCGGTACGGTGCACATCATCGTCAACAACCAGATCGGCTTCACCACCTCGGATACGCGCGACACGCGTTCCTCGCTCTATTGCACCGACATCGCCAAGATGATCGAAGCCCCGGTGTTCCACGTGAACGCCGATGACCCCGAAGCCGTCATCATGGTCGGGCGCATCGCGCTCGAATACCGCATGACCTTCGGCAAGGACGTGGTCATCGACATGGTCTGCTTCAGGAAGCTCGGCCACAACGAGCAGGACGAGCCCTTCGTCACGCAGCCGTTGATGTACAAGAAGATCGCCCAACACCCCGGCACGCGCAAACTTTACGCAGACAAGCTGGTGGCGGGCGGCGTGGCCCCGGAGGGCTTCGGCGATGAACTGGTCGCCAACGTGCGCGCGCGACTGGACGCGGGCAAGAGCACCAACCCGAAGATCCTCTACGGGGTGAAGCCGGCGCTGGCGGTGGACTGGGCGCCCTACATCGGGCAGACCTGGCGCGCCCCGGCGACCACGTCGGTGCCGATGGACAAGCTGCTGCACTACGCCGAGCGGCTGACGCAGATCCCCTCGGATTTCAAGCTGCACAACTCGGTGGAAAAGCTCCTCGAGGCGCGCCGCAAGATGGGCAGGGGCGAGCAGCCGCTGGACTGGGGCATGGCCGAGAATCTTGCCTACGCGTCCCTGGTGGCGACCGGCACGCCGGTGCGCTTGAGCGGCCAGGATTGCGGCCGCGGCACCTTCGCCCACCGCCACGCGGTGCTGCACGACCAGAACCGCGAACGCTGGGATGCCGGCAACTACATCCCGCTGCAGAACATCGCCGAAAAGCAGGCCAAGTTCCTGGTCATCGATTCGCTGCTCTCCGAGGAGGCGGTGCTGGGATTCGAATACGGCTACGCCACCGCGCAGCCGTTCGAGCTGGTGATCTGGGAGGCACAGTTTGGCGATTTTGCCAACGGCGCGCAGGTGGTGATCGACCAGTTCATCGCCTCGGGGGAAACCAAGTGGGCGCGCCTGTGCGGGCTGTCGATGTTCCTGCCGCACGGCTATGAAGGGCAGGGGCCCGAGCACTCCTCGGCGCGCCTGGAGCGTTTCCTGCAGCTGTGCGCCGAGCACAACATCCAGGTGGTGGTGCCCTCCACGGCGGCGCAGTTCTTCCACATGATCCGGCGCCAGGCGCTGCGGCCAATGAGGAAGCCGCTGATCGTGATGACGCCGAAATCGCTGCTGCGCAAGAAGGAGGCCATGTCCTCGCTTGACGACCTGGCCAACGGCAAGTTCGAGGTCGTGATTGGCGAAGTGGAGAAACTCAATGCCAAGAAGGTCAAGCGCGTGATCTTCTGCTCCGGCAAGGTGTACTACGACCTGGCCGCCGAGCGGCAGAAGCGCGGCATCGAGGACATCGCCATTTGCCGCATCGAGCAGCTCTATCCGTTCCCGCACGAGGAATTTGCCGCCCAGATCGAGATGTACCCGGCGGCCAAGTCGATCGTCTGGGTACAGGAGGAGCCGGGCAACCAGGGCGCCTGGCACCGCATCCAGCACTACCTGCTGCGCGACATGCGGCCGGACCAGACGCTGTCGTACTCCCTGCGTCCGTCGTCGGCCTCGCCGGCGGTGGGCTACCCGAGCAAGCACGCCGAGCAGCAACGCGAATTGGTCGAGGCGGCGCTGACCTGGGATGCCGGGTCGTCGAAAAAGGCCACGCAGGCGCAGATGAGCGTGCTGGCCAAGCCGGCGTAGCGCGTTGGAAACCCATCCCCATCCCGGCCTTCCCCTTGAAGGGGAAGGAGAACAGCGCACAAAGGAATCACCATGCAGATCGAAGTGAAAGTCCCGCAGCTCTCCGAATCCGTCTCCGAAGCCACCCTGGTGTCCTGGCACAAGAAGGAAGGCCAGGCGGTCAAGCGCGATGAGAACCTGATCGACATCGAGACCGACAAGGTGGTGATGGAATTGCCCGCGCCGGCCGACGGCGTGCTGGTCAAGATCATCAAGGCCGACGGGGGCACGGTGGGGTCGGGCGAGGTCATCGCCATGCTCGATACCGCTGCCCAAGCCTCCGCGGCACCCGCCGCGGCTGCGGCGGCTCCGGCCGCTGCCGCCCCTGCTGCGAAGGCAGAAACAGCGGCGTCCCCCGCCGCTGCCAAGATCGCCGCCGAAGCCGGTGTCAACACCGCCGACATCGCCGGCACCGGCCGCGGTGGCCGCGTGACCAAGGAAGACGTGGTGAACAAGGTCAGCGGCGCCCCGGCCGCCGCTGGTGCACCTGCGGCCGGTGCTGCCAAGCCCGCGGCAGCGCCCGCAGTGGCAATTCCCGCCTCCGCCCGCGCCGAACAGCGCGTGCCGATGTCGCGCCTGCGCGCGCGCGTAGCCGAGCGCCTGGTGCAGTCGCAATCCACCGCCGCCATCCTCACCACGTTCAATGAAGTGAACATGGCGCCGGTGATGAACCTCCGGAACCTCTACAAGGACAAGTTCGAGAAGTCGCATGGCGTGAAGCTCGGTTTCATGTCCTTCTTCGTCAAGGCCGCCGTGCATGCGTTGAAGAAGTACCCGGTGGTCAATGCCAGCGTGGACGGCACCGACATCGTCTACCACGGCTACTACGACATCGGCATTGCCGTCGGCTCCGAGCGCGGCCTCCTGGTGCCGATCCTGCGCGATGCGGACCAGATGAGCATCGCCGACATCGAAAAGAAGATCGCCGACTTCGGCCAGCGCGCCAAGGACGGAAAGATCACCATCGAGGAACTCACCGGCGGCACGTTCTCCATTTCCAACGGCGGCGTGTTCGGCTCCATGCTCTCCACGCCGATCATCAACCCGCCGCAGTCGGCCATCCTCGGCGTGCACGCCACCAAGGAGCGCGCCGTGGTCGAGAACGGGCAGATCGTCATCCGCCCGATGAACTACCTGGCGCTGTCCTACGACCACCGCATCATCGACGGCCGCGAGGCGGTGCTCTCGCTGGTGGCGATGAAGGAAGCGCTGGAAGACCCGGCGCGCCTGCTGCTGGACATCTGAGGACCCCCTGCGCGCAGATGGCGAAATCGCGATGGTCGGTCCGGCGGCTGGTCTGGCAGGCAGGGTTCTTCCTGCTGGGAGCCCTGCTCACCGGGTTCCTGACCGTGTTCTTCGCCCGGTTCCTCGCCCACTACATCGGCAGCCATTGGTCGGTGGTCCTGGGGGTGGGGCTGGGCGTGTCGCTCACGCTGTGGATCACGCAATGGATGAAGCAGCCACCGTTCATTCTCAAGGGCACGTCGCCGTTCATCGCCGGGTTCTGCGCGGCGCTCGGCGTGCATGTGTCGCGGGTGTGGCTTAGTTAACGCGTCTTACCGGATCAGGACTGGAAATCATGTCAAAGCAATTCGATGTTGTCGTCATCGGCGCCGGCCCCGGCGGGTATATCGCAGCCATCCGCGCCGCGCAGCTGGGCTTTTCCACCGCCTGCATCGAGGGCTGGAAGAACCCCAAGGGAGAACTCGCACTCGGGGGCACCTGCCTCAACGTGGGGTGCATCCCGTCCAAGGCGCTGCTGCAATCGTCCGAGCACGTCGAGCAGGTCGAGCACAAGTTCGCCGACCACGGCATCACCGCCGCAGGCGTGAAGGTGGACTTGGGCAAGATGCAGGCGCGCAAGGACGGCATCGTCGGCAAGATGACCAAGGGCATCGAGTACCTGTTCAAGAAGAACAAGGTCACCTGGCTGAAAGGCTTCGGCAAGTTCGTGCAGGCCGGGGAGACGTACACGATCGAGGTTGCAGGCGCCGAGGGCAAGGAAACCGTCACGGCCAAACACGTCATCGTCGCCACCGGTTCCAAGGCGCGGCACCTGCCGGGCATCACGGTGGACAACGTCAACGTCTGCGACAACGAAGGCGCGCTGGCCTTTGGCGCCGTGCCGAAGAAACTCGGCGTGATCGGCGCGGGCGTCATCGGCCTGGAGCTGGGCAGCGTCTGGCGGCGGCTCGGTGCCGAAGTCACGGTGCTGGAAGCGTTGCCGAATTTCCTCGGCGCCTGCGACGATGCGGTGTCCAAGGAGGCCTGGAAGGTGTTCACCAAGGAGCAGGGCCTCGCCATCAAGCTGGGCATCAAGATCGACAAGGTGACGACCAAGAAGAGCGGCATCACGGTGGACTACACCGACGACAAGGGCCTGGCGCAAAAACTCGAATGCGACAAGCTCATCGTTTCGGTGGGCCGCGTGCCCAACACCGATGGCCTGGGCTCCACCAACGTGGGCCTGAAGGTCGATGGCCGCGGCTTCATCGAGGTGGACGATCATTGCCGCACCAACCTGCCGAACGTGTACGCCATCGGCGACGTGGTGCGCGGCCCGATGCTGGCGCACAAGGCCGAGGACGAGGGCGTGGCGGTGGCCGAGTTTATCGCCGGGCAAAAGCCGCACATCGACTTCAATACCATTCCCTGGATCATCTACACCTCGCCCGAGGTCGCCTGGGTCGGCAAGACCGAGCAGCAATGCAAGGCCGAGGGCATCGCGGTCAGGACCGGCCAGTTTCCGTTCATGGCCAACGGCCGCGCGCTGGGGCAGGGCGAATCCGGCGGGTTCGTGAAAATCATCGCCGATGCCAAGACCGACCGCGTGCTGGGCGGCCACGTGATCCACGCGCACGCCTCGGAACTCATCCAGGAGATCGTGACCGTGATGGAGTTCAAAGGCGCGTCCGAGGACATCGCCCGCATCGTGCATGGCCACCCCACGCTGTCCGAGGCTGTCCGCGAAGCCGCGCTGGCGGTGGACAAGCGCACGTTGAACTTGTGAGTTGGAGATTGCTGCACGAACGACTCTCCGCCGATGAACGCCGATGGGGCGCCGATGGGCGCCGATAAGGGCAACTGCAAGGGCAAAGCCCAGGATCGGCGCGCCTCGCAGGCCGACAATGGCCGCAACGCCGCACCAGCTCTAGGGTTTTATCGGCGTCCATCGGCGCCCCATCGGCGTTCATCGGCGGATTCCCTTGCCGTTCAATAGATGACGGAAGCGCTCCCCAACCTCACCGGCGAGGCCGACGCCACTGAGCGGATCGAGGCCTCGAGCCCGCTGGAGTGGTACTGGAAGTTCTCGCAGATCGACGGCTTCGAGTCCGATCCCGCCCAACTGGAAGTCCTCCAGCACCTCGAACGCCTGCACGACGACCTGGAAAAATACCGCCAATACCGGCAGGGCAAGGTCAACCGGCTGGTGACCAATTTCGGCGGCGGGCGCAAGCCGCCGCGCGGGCTCTACATCTGGGGCGGGGTGGGGCGCGGCAAGTCCTTGATGATGGACGCCTTCTTCAACGTTTCCACCTTGAAGCGCAAACGCCGCGTGCACTTCCACGAGTTCATGCGCGAGGTGCACCACGACATGAAGCGGCTGTCCGGCAAGGAGGACCCGCTCGAGCACATTTCCGACCGCCTGTCCAAGCAGCTGCGCCTGTTGTGCTTCGATGAGTTCCACGTCTCCGACATCGCCGATGCAATGATCCTGGGGCGGCTTCTGGAGCTGATGACCGACAAGGGGGTCGTGCTGGTCATGACCTCCAATTACCAGCCGGACGACCTCTACCCGAACGGCCTGCAGCGCTCGCGCTTCCTGCCCGCCATCGAGATCCTCAAGCGCGAGCTGGAAGTGATCGAGATCGCCGGCGGCAACGACCACCGCCGGCGCATCCTGGAATCGATGTCCGTCTACCACACGCCGATCGACGAGCACGCCGAGCTGATGCTCGCGCGCGCCTTCGAGGCGATGTCGCGCGCCACCTACAGCCTGAATGGCCATATCAAGATCGGCGCGCGCGACCTGGCGTACCTGCGGCGCGCCAAGGGCGTGCTGTGGTGCGGGTTCGACGAACTGTGCGTGAAGGCGCGCTCGCAGGTGGATTACCTGGAGATCGCCAGCAGCTACCACACGGTGCTGGTGTCCGGCATCCCGCAACTGCATGCCAAGGACCGCGCCGACGTGGTGCGGCGCCTGACCTGGATGATCGACGTGTTCTACGACCAGCGCGTGAAGTTCATCTGCAGCGCGGCGGCGGAGCCGGAGTGGCTGGTGGTGTCTGAACGCGGCACGGACGCGCAGTCCGGCGCGGCGGGCAACAAGGC
>JAEUMZ010000091.1 GCA_016790765.1 Betaproteobacteria bacterium | reverse complement strand
TCGGTGCTGTCGATCGATTCCTCCGCACCGTCGATGGCGCTCGGCGCGGCGATGGTCGCGAAGAATGGCCTCGATGCATCGCGCGCCGAGTGGCTGGATGCCGACGTGTTCGCGGCCTTGCGCAAGCTCCGGGACCAGGGGCGTGCGTTCGATCTCATCATCCTCGACCCGCCCAAGTTCGCGCCGACCGCGCACCACGCGGAAAAAGCCGCGCGTGCGTACAAGGACATCAACCTGCTCGGCTTCAAGCTCTTGAAACCGGGCGGGCAGCTGATGACGTTCTCCTGTTCCGGCGGCATTTCGGCGGACCTGTTCCAGAAAATCGTCGCCGGCGCGGCGCTGGACGCGAAAGTGGATGCGCAGATCGTGCGCCGCCTCGGCGCAGGGATCGACCACCCGGTGGCGCTACATTTTCCGGAGGGTGACTACCTGAAAGGCCTGCTGCTCCGGCGCATGGCGTGATCGCCATTGACAGCGCCGGGCAATCGGCCTATCGTCAAACGCATCTTGCGGGAACTTTCCGAAGCGATTCGGGTAATAACAAGGTTCGCCAGTCCTTGACCGCCATGAAGAAGAATAAATCGATCCTGTTCTGTGCCGCGCTGCTCGCGCCGGCCGCCGCCCACGCGCAGTACTTCGGCGGCATCGATTTCATGAAGGAGCCGCCGGCCCTCGTGGCGCCTGTGTCCCCGTTCTTCATCACCAGCACCGCACTCGACGATGGCCGCCTGCGCTACGGGCTGCGGCTGGGCTACCGGTTGAACCCGCTGTTCAGCGTCGAAAGCCACTACGCGAGCCTCGACCGCAAGGCCGGCACGCTGGTACCGGATCGCCGCTACGGGCTCGATTTGACCAGCCGCGTGACGTTGTGGGACAAGCTGCACCTGTCCGGCAGCGTGGGCGCGGCGCGCCTGCACCGCGATGCCGGCCCGGTGGGCAACGGCGTACCCTCGATCTCCTACCTGGGCAGCCTCTCGCCGCTTTCCGCCAACGTGGCACGCATCGGCGTGGGCATGAGCTACCAGGTCACCGACAGCCTCGGCCTCCGGCTCGACCTCGAGCGCTATCGCGCGCTGGGCGGTGCGAACATCGGCGCGTTCTCGACGGACAACGTGTCGTTCGGAGTGTCGCTCAGGTTCTAGCTCTTAGGTTCGGCGAATTTCTTCCGCCGATAAACGCCGATTCAGCGCCGATGAACGCCGATAAGGGCTTGAAATCTTTGCGCCTCTCAATGGAACTGCACCGGCGTAATATGACCCCCCCAAGTCCAACGCGAGATTGTCCGCAGATCAGAAGTGCCAGCCTTGGACCGTGATTTTATCGGCGTCCATCGGCGCCCCATCGGCGTTTATCGGCGGAGAAAGAACGCTCCGACAATTCACGAAATCCGCCCCTCGTTCGGCGAACTGGCCTGTGCCTGGTAGATCTTCTTGGCCATGCGCCCGGCGCGGAATGCCTCGCGGCCGGCTTCCACCGCTTTTTTCATCGCGCCGGCCATCAGCACCGGGTCGCGCGCCTTGGCAATGGCAGTGTTCATGAGCACGCCGTCGCAACCGAGTTCCATCGCAATGGCGGCGTCGGATGCGGTGCCGATGCCGGCATCGACCAGCACCGGCACCTTGGCGCGGTCGAGGATGATTTCCAGGTTCCACGGATTCAGGATGCCCATGCCCGAGCCGATGAGCGAGGCCAGCGGCATCACGGCCACGCAGCCGATCTCCTCCAGC
Source organism: Betaproteobacteria bacterium (assembly GCA_016790765.1). GTDB lineage: Bacteria > Pseudomonadota > Gammaproteobacteria > Burkholderiales > Usitatibacteraceae > UKL13-2. The sequence continues at coordinate 12,905 of JAEUMZ010000091.1, read as the reverse complement.
GCCTTGGCCTGGATCGGGTCGTCAGAGCAATAGACCATGACCTGGAAGCCGTCGGCCACCAGGTCCTTCGCGGCGATGAGCGTTTCCGGCATGTTGGGAAACAGCGTGGCCTCATCGGCCAGCACTTCGAGCTTCACCAGCGCGTGGCCATCGAGCAGTTCGCGCGCGAGCTTGAGCGTTCGCACGGCATCCTTGGCGGTGTAGCAGCCCGCGGTGTTGGGCAGGATGGTGTAGCGCTCCGGCGGCAGGTATTCCAGCAGCGAGGGCTCGCCGGCGTGCTGGCCGATGTTCACGCGGCGGATCGCCACAGTGATGATCTGACTGCCGCTGGCCTCGATGGCGGCGCGCGTCTGGTCGAAGTCCTTGTACTTGCCGGTGCCGACCAGCAGGCGCGAGGTGTACGCCTTGCCGGCGAGGGTAAGGACATCGGCCTTGTCTGTCACGCCTAGCCTCCGCCGACGGCGATGACGATCTCGACCCGGTCGCCATCCTTCAGGGCCGTGGAGGCGTGCGCGCTCTTCGGGACGATCTCGCCGTTGAGTTCGACGGCGAAACGCTTGCCGTCGACCGGAAAGAACGCAAGCGCGTGGGTCACGCAGCTGTTGTCGGGCAGCGACTTGCGCTCGCCGTTGATGGTGAGTTGCGGCATCGTTGGACTTTTCTCGAATGAAAAAAGTCTAGCACGCGCCTTGCACTGCTTCGCCGCCTACATCCCCTTGAACAGGTGCACGTAGGCGCGCGACACCGGCAACTCGGCCTTGCCGTCCTTCAACTTGACGAACACCTTGCCCATCACGTCGCGGCGCGTGGCGGCGACGCGGTTGATGTTGACGATCACCGAGCGGTGGATCTGCCAGAACTCGTTCGGGTCGAGCTGCGCGGACAGCTCAGACAGGGGCGTGCGGATCAGCGATTCGGATTCCTTGCCACCCTCCATCGCATAGACGCTCACGTACTTGTCCTGCGCCTGCAGGTAGTGCACGTCCTCGACCGGGATCTGGCGCACCACCTCGCCGTGCGCGGCGCGGATGAATCGCAAGTACGCGTTCTTGTTGGCGGGCATCAGTTGGGCGAGTTGCTTCAACATGCCCGAGACATCGCCCGGCGCCTCCGACTTGGCGAGGCGTTCCTTCAGGCGCGCAATGGCGCGCGTGAGCCGCTCGTCGGACACCGGCTTCAACAGGTAGTCGGCGGCCTGGCGGTCGAAGGCCTCCACCGCGTACTGGTCGTAGGCGGTGACGAACACCACGTGGGTCTTGTTGTCCAGGCGCGCGGCGACCTCGAGGCCGGTGAGCCCCGGCATGCGGATGTCCAGGAACGCAATGGCCGGCGCCTCGTCGTCCATCAGCTTCATCGCCTCCAGCCCGTTGCGCGCGATGCCGACCACGCTCAACTCCGGCCACAGCGCGGCGAGGCGGTCGTTCAGGTAGGCGGCGAGGTGTTGCTCGTCATCGGCGATGATTGCAGTTGGATTCATGGGTGCACTTCGATCATGGATTCGTCGACAAACTCAAGCACTGGTGCGCCTTTCAGGCCGATTGTGCCGCGAACGCCGCGCCAGGTCTTGACTTTCAGTTGCGGGGCAGCGTGATCACCACGCGCGTGCCGCAGGGCGCATTCTCCTCGATACGCAGGTGGCCGCGGCCGTCGAAGATTTTCTCGATGCGCTCGCGCACGTTCTTCAGCCCGATGCCATTGGACGTGGCGCCGGAGAATCCTGCGCCGGTATCCGCCACCACGATTTCCACCTCGCCCTCAGTCTCGCGCGCCGTCAGCGTGAGCGTGCCGCCGTCGATCTTCGGCTCCAGACCATGCTTGATGGCGTTTTCCACCAGCGGCTGCAGGAGCATGGGCGGGAGCGAGAACGCGGACAGGGCCGCGGGCAGCTCGGTCTCCACGGCCAGGCGATCCCCCATGCGGATCTGCAGGATGCCGAGGAAGTTCTTCATCAGTTCGAACTCGGCGGCCAGTGTGGTGGATTCCTCCCGCGAGGCCGCCAGCGAGGCGCGCAGATAGGCGATGAAGCGTTCCAGCATCAACTTCGCGGTGTCCGGCTGCGGGTGGATCAGGCCCACCACGTTGGCCAGTGTGTTGAACAGGAAGTGCGGCTCGATCTGCGCCTGCAGCGCGCGCAGGTTGGCCAGCGTCGCGGCGCGCTCGGCCTGCGCGTGCCGCTCGCGCTCGGCGGCGATGCGCATGTCCGCCACCAGCGACTTCTCGCGCCAAAAATAGATGACGCCGATGATGAGCGAGATGATCATGGCGTTGACCGCCACCACCAGCATCCACGACGGGCTGCCGAGCATGCGGCTGACATCGCGTCCCATCACCAGGCTGGCCAGCATGACGCCCAGCACGACGCCGGCGGACGGGATCACCGTGTAGTACGCGGTGAGCACCAGCTTGCCGCGCGCGTTGACCCACCGCTCGCAGCCGGCGCGCGAGGCGATGTAGAACAGCATGTGGATGTTGTAGCCGATGCAGATGGAAAACAGCAGCATTTCCTGCACCAGGCGCCAGGACGGGCGGGTGCCGAACATCAGCGCGATGGCGGTGAAGGCGAAGCCGATCAGGCAGCTCCAGATCAGCGTGTAGAGCAGATCGCGCAGGTCGGAGTGCGGCCAGCGCCGGAAGTACGGGATCAATTCCAGCGGATGGAAATGCTCATTCTGCTTGCGCACCTCGAGTTCGAGGGCGCGAATCTGGGCGGCGTCGTGCGTGGCGTTCATGCGGGGCGAACCTCGGGTCGCATCGTAGCGCGTTTCCCGTCCCGGGTCAGGCCAGCCGCGCGCCGCGGCGCTTCCACCAGTGCCACGCCGCCACGGCCAGTGCCGTCAGCGCGCCGGCGATGAACAGCACCTTGAGCGCCCGCGCGATCTTGACCACCGTCGCGATGCCCAGGCCGAGGGCGACCCACTGCACCCACCAGTGGCCTGGCGCGGTCATCCAGTTGATGGTGGCGCAGAGCGCGAGGATACCGAGGGCCTTGAACGGAAACACGACGGCGTCGAGGACTTCCTGGGCGGGCTTGAGGGGGTTCATGAGGGTCTCCGAAAAAAAGTGGACTCAGTGGGACGGATGATTCCATGCGCGGGCCCCGTACCGGGGGCTTTTTCGACCAAGCCGCTCCCCTGCGGCGCGAACGGCTGTTGCGCGCCGCGAATGGCAGCCAATCCGGCGGGCGCTCAGGCGTGAAAGTGCCCGTGGAAACAGTACGGCGTCCAGTACGGCAGCCGCGCGATCGCCACCGGGCCACTGGACAGGCGCATCGCATCCCACACGGTCGCGAAGCTTTGCTGGCGGGCGGCATCGAAGCCCACCCCGACCAGCCAGCCCTCGCCTTCCTTCGACGAACCGGGCTTGGGGACCAGGACGTGCTCCTCCAGCGAGATGCCGTTGCCCATCGCCGCGACATCGGTCTTGCCGGTCTCGGTGTCCAGGCGCATGACGCCGTCGAGGCTGTTGGCACCCCGCGTGGCCGCGACCGGATAGAACACATAGCGGTTGCGCCGCGCCACCACGCGCGGATCGACGCGCGGGAACTCCAAGTCCTCGCTGCGCGACTCGACGCCGACCTTCCCGGTGTTCAGGTTCACGGTCACGAACGTGGCCTGCGACGGGGCCTCGCGCGCCTCCTCGCCGCGCATCAGGCGCGGCATCCACTCGTTCATGATGGCCAGGTCCTGCGTCTTGACGCAATCGAGGCGGATCACGCCATCGCGTTCCCAGGCATTGCCGAAGTGGAACACCATGAAGGCGGGCATCTCCAGCACGCGGCGTTTCGAAAAGTCGTCCTTGTCGACGATGAGCACCTTGATGCCGTCGGCGGCACGCCACTGCATGGCGCCGATCATGCTTTTCTGTCCTGCGCGCACCGCGGCCATGTCAAGGCCGATCGGCGGGATCAGGAATACCAGGTGGCGCTCGGTGACGACGAAATCGTGCACCATCGCCGAGGCCGGCATCTCGAACACCGCGTGGCGCTTGAGATCCCCGGTCGGTGACAGGTGATAGACCACCATCTTGCCGAATAGGGTGCCGAAGTTCCAGAACGTGCCGTCCGGCTCGATCTTCGGGTGCGCCGAGAACGGCAGGCCCTTCAGTGCGCCGCCGAAATCGACGATGCCCCGCGTCTCGAGCGTTTCCGGATCGAGCCGGTGCGCGGAGCCGCCTTCCCACAGGGCGAGCACGTGGTCCCCCAGGCGCACGGCGCTGGTGTTGGCGGTGTTCATCGAATCGTTGCTGCGCAGCGGGCGCTTCGGGCGAATCGCCGTGCCGAAAGCCGGGTACAGGAACTCGTTGGCCTCCTGCTCGGCCTTGAACTTGGCGGTCTTCACGAAGCGCGCGCGGTGCGACACGCCCTGGTCGGTGAAGCGCCAGGCGTGCACCAGGCCGTCGCCATCGAACCAGTGGTCGTAGCGCTGGCCGCCGCGCTCGAACAGGCCCGGCCCGTTGCGATAGAACACGCCACGCAGTTCGGCCGGGAGCTTGCCCTCGATCAGCGCCGATTCGCAATGGACGTCCTGGCCGTGCCAGCCGCGCAGGGGTGTGCGTGCACGGTTGTCGAACAGCGGCGACGCTTGTGGCGCAGCGCCGCGGACCGGTTGTGCGAGCAGCGTGGACGGCAGGGCGGCAGCGCCCGCGGCGGCGGTCAGCGAATTGAAGAAATGGCGGCGGTTCATGCGCGTCTCCCGGGTGCGGTCAATTGAGCTTCACAACGAATTTCGTGGCGTCCTTGCCCACCTTGACGCGCGCGTCTTCGAACTTGGGCGGGCCAAAGTTGCCGGCTGCGTCATTGGAAAAGCCGTAGGGTTCGGACGGAATGCCGAGGGCGTTGGCATCCAGCCGGTTGTTGCCGTTCAAGTCGTGGACCACCGAAAACGCGTACTCGCCGTCGGCCAGACCGGGAAGAGTGACGGTCACGGTGCCGGCCTTGGCATCGGCGCGCGCGGCCTGCGCCGGGCGCTTCAACCAGCCCTCGGCCTTGTCGAAGGCGGCCACCAGGATGTACCCCTTGGCCTCCGCCACGCCGGACACTTCCACGGTGATGGTCGGGGATTGGGCCATTGCCGCGCCTTGGGCGAGGCTGGCCAGGAGGGCGAAAACGAACGAGGATTTGGGCATGACAGGTCTCCGGTGATTGATTTCGATGCGGCATTGTGGAGACCCGTCCTTTGGACCAGGTTGGCGATGCGACTGTCCCGACCGACGACGGCGCGAAATGCAGCCTGATGGCGCGAACGGAGTGCAGAATTGCGTGATACCCCGGAAGCGGATGCACATTGGTATGATTTGCCCCAAGTGCAGCAGTGCGGGCATCGCGCAGTTGCAATCCCGCGGCATGACCTCAGCTTTCCAAGCTGACGTGAGGCGGGAATTCGCGGAGCACTGCTCCGCGCCGCTGAACCGCCTGAGGCCCATGCAGGGGCCGAGGGGAGGGTTCTAGGGAAACGGCAAGAGTAGCAAGCCCAGTTGGATGGGCGGATTTGCAGCAGTAGCAGAGCGGGCGTCGTATAACGGCATTACCTCAGCTTCCCAAGCTGATGAAGAGGGTTCGACTCCCTTCGCCCGCTCCACTTTCAGGCTAGAAATCGAGACCCTTTCTCGCTATAATTGCGGGCTTCGCTCATCGCGAAACCGGTTTCCGGCCTGGTAGCTCAGTTGGATGAGCGCCGGGTTTCGCAAAGCACTGCTTTGCGCGGTGCGAACGGCACGGCGATGCAACGCCGTGGCTGGAAGAGCAGAGGACCACCTGCTCAAAGTAAATTTTGTGGTCATCCGGTTTCCGGCCTGGTAGCTCAGTTGGTAGAGCAGAGGACTGAAAATCCTTGTGTCGGTGGTTCGATTCCGCCCCAGGCCACCAAAATGCAAAACGCCCCGTCAAGGGGCGTTTTGCATTTTGGTGGCCTCGGGCAGGGAGCAAGCTGCCTCTGGTTCGACTAACCGAAGTCCAGTGGACTTCGGTTGGACGTTCATCGCATCAGGCGATGAGCGGTCCCGCGCCGCATGCGGCGCGGGATGCGGGAATCGCCGTCAGCGATTTCCACACATTCCGCCCCAATCCACAAAGGAATGACGCCTGGTGAAGGGGAATTTTCCCTTGATTACCCAGGTTCACGCCTTGATCCGCCCCCGAACAAAAGCGGCGATTTCCCCCACCGCCACCGGCGTGGCCGCCGCATCACGCCGATGCTGGTATTCGGCCTTGCCTTCCTTCAACCCGCGGTCGCCGATCGTAATGCGATGCGGGACGCCGACCAGCTCCCAGTCGGCAAACATCACGCCCGGGCGTTCGCCGCGGTCGTCCAACACCACGTCCACGCCGGCCGCAACGAGCTCGGCGTGCACCTTGTCCGCCGCTTCCTTCACCGCCGCATTGCGGTCATAGCCCAGCGGGCAGATCACTACCGTGAACGGCGCGATGGCGTCGGGCCAGAGGATGCCCTTGTCGTCGTGGTTCTGTTCGATGGCCGCACCGACCAGGCGCGTGACGCCAATGCCGTAGCAGCCCATTTCCAGCGGCTGCGGCTTGCCGTCTTCGCCCAGGAAGGTCGCTTTCATCGGCGCCGAGTACACAGTGCCCAGATAGAACACATGGCCCACTTCAATACCGCGCTGCAGGGCCAGCACGCCCTTGCCGTCCGGGGAGGGATCTCCTGCCACCACGTTGCGCAGGTCGGCCACCAAGTCGGGCTCCGGCAGGTCGCGGCCCCAGTTCACGTTGACGAAATGGAAGTCCGCCTCGTTGGCGCCGGTGGTGAAGTCGCTCATGCGGGCCACCGTGCGGTCGGCAATGACCTTCACGGGGATCTTCATGTTGATCGGACCGAGGTAGCCGGGCTTGCAGTTGAAGTGCGCGAGGATCTCGGCTTCGGTGGCAAAGCGGAAGCCCTTGTTCAGCCCCGGCACCTTGCCGGCTTTCACTTCGTTCAGTTCGTGGTCGCCGCGGATGAGCAGGAGCCATACGGTGGACACGGGCTTGCCATGTTCGTCCTCGCCATCCGTGGCCAGCACGATGGACTTCACCGTGCGTTCGAGTCCGAAGCCCATCAGGGCCGCCACGTCCTCGCAGCGCGGCTTGTTGGGCGTCGGCATCTTGGTGAACGCGGCTTGCGGCGCGGCACGCGATGCGAGCAGGGGCATGCCCTCGGCCAGTTCGACATTCGCCGCGTAGTCCGAGGTGGGGCAGTAGGCGATGGCATCCTCGCCGGTATCGGCGATGACCTGAAACTCGTGCGAGCGCGAGCCGCCAATCGCACCGGTGTCCGCGGCGACAGCGCGAAACGTGAGCCCCAGGCGCGTGAAAATCTTCTGGTACGCGGCGTACATCTTGTCGTAGCTGACCTGCGCGCCGGCCTCGTCCTTGTCGAACGAGTACGCATCCTTCATGGTGAACTCGCGCCCGCGCATCACGCCGAAACGCGGGCGGCGCTCGTCGCGGAACTTGGTCTGGATGTGATACAGGTTGAGCGGCAACTGGCGGTAACTCTTGATCTCCAGCCGCGCGATGTCGGTGACCGCCTCCTCGGAGGTCGGCTGGACGATGAAGTCGCGCTCGTGGCGGTCCTTCACGCGCATCAGTTCCGGGCCGTATTTTTGCCAGCGCCCGGTTTCCTGCCACAGTTCCGCGGGCTGGATCACCGGCATCAGGAGTTCCACCGCGCCGGCGGCGTTCATTTCCTCGCGGATGATGGCTTCGATCTTGCGGATCGTCCTGAGCCCCATCGGCATGTAGGTATAGATGCCCGCGGCAAGCTTCTTGATCATGCCGGCACGCAGCATCAGCTTTTGCGACACCACGTCCGCATCGGACGGCGCCTCGCGCAGGGTGGACAGGAAAAAATTGGATAAGTACATGATTTTCCAAAGATAAACAGGGTCCGGCGCGGCGGCGGGACAAGCGCGGCATTTTACAGGACAGGGGGAACTCTTACCCTTCGCCGATGTTCCTAAAGTAGAATCTCAACAACTTCAGTTTCAAGGACGCGGGCCATGATCGACCGAGACGGTTATCGCCCCAACGTCGCCATCGTGCTTTGCAATGCGAAGAACGAGGTGTTTTGGGGAAAACGGATCAAGGAACACTCCTGGCAGTTCCCGCAAGGCGGCATCAAGCACGGCGAAAGCCCCGAGCAGGCGATGTACCGGGAGTTGGAAGAAGAAACGGGCCTGAAGCCCGAGCATGTGAGGATTTTGGGGCGCACCAAGGATTGGCTGCACTATCACGTGCCCAATCACTGGATCAAGCGCGAGTGGCGCGGCACGTACAAGGGCCAGAAGCAGATCTGGTACTTGTTGCGGCTGGTCGGGCGTGACCACGACATCCGCCTGCGCGCGTCGGAACATCCCGAGTTCGATGCCTGGCGCTGGCACGACTACTGGGTGCCGCTGGATTCCGTGATCGAGTTCAAGCGCGACGTGTACAAGCAGGCGCTGCACCAGTTGCGCCGCTACCTGGAGCAGGGGCGCCGCGGGCCGGCGCGCCCGCGCGCGGCGGAACGCATCGACGTGCGGATCGACCAGCAAATTGAAGAAGTGCGCATCGTCGTGGCCGGTGCCGATGGGGCGACCCCCGCCACTGCGGACTGACGTTCAGACCAGGATCAGGTTGTCGCGGTGGATGAGCTCGGCCTCGGCCGCATAGCCGAGCGCCTCCTCGATTTCGCTGGTGGCCTTGCCGGCAATCCTGCGCGCATCGGCAGCGGAGTAGTTCACCAGGCCGCGCGCGATTTCGCGCCCACCCTCGTCGATGCAACCGACGAGGTCGCCGCGATCAAACGTTCCCTCGACGCGCGTCACGCCCACCGGCAGCAGGCTCTTGCCGCCGCTTTGCAGTGCTTTCACGGCGCCTGCGTCGAGGGCCACGCGGCCCTCGGTCTTCAGGTGGCCGGCCAGCCAGGCCTTGCGAGCGCTCAGGGTGCCCTGTTGGGCGGACAGTCGCGTGCCGATGGCTTCGCCCGCATGCAACCGCAACAACACCTGCGGCTCGCGCCCGAATGCGATCACCGTGTGCGTGCCCGAAAGCGCCGCGCGCTTGGCCGCCAATACCTTGGTCAGCATGCCGCCTTTGCCCAACGACGAGCCCGAGCCGCCCGCCATCGATTCAAGCGACGCGTCGCCCGCTTGGGCTTGCGAAATCAGCTTGGCGGACCGATGGGTGCGCGGATCGGCCTCGAACAACCCTTGTTGATCGGTGAGGATCACCAAGTGATCGGCGTCGATCAGATTGGCGACCAGCGCGCCAAGCGTATCGTTGTCGCCGAACTTGATTTCGTCCGTGACGACGGTGTCGTTTTCGTTGATGACGGGTACCACCCCGAGCGCGAGCAACGAAGAGAGCGTTGTGCGGGCATTGAGATAGCGTTTGCGGTCCGCCAGGTCGTCGTGGGTGAGGAGCACTTGCGCGGTGGTCAGGTCGTGGTCGCGGAAAGCGGACTCATACACCTGTACCAGGCCCATCTGGCCCACGGCCGCCGCTGCCTGGAGTTGATGCACTTCATGCGGCCGCGTTTTCCAGCCCAAGCGCTTCATGCCCTCCGCGATGGCGCCGGAGGACACCAACAGGATGTCCACGCCCGCGCGCTTCAATTCGGCGAGCTGCGCCACCCAATCGCGAATCAGGTGGTGGTCAACACCCTCTCCATGATTGGTGATCAGCGTGGAGCCAACTTTGACAACGACGCGGCGGGCATTCTGCATGGCGGGGCAAAGTCAAGCACTGGTGCGGCATCCGGGGCGAAAGACGCCCAAGTGCCTTGCCAGCATTGGAGTTTTATGTTGTTGCGCCGGGACGGGATTGATCAAGGAAATCCGCGATTGCAAACGTCAACGGCTTGACCCCATCGGCCTTCTGCGCCGAAATCACGAAGACCGGGCCTTTCCACTTCAAGCCCTTGACGATCTTTCTCGCACGCGCTTCCGCTTCCGTCGCCTCGAGCAAATCGGCCTTGTTCAGCACCAGCCAGCGCGGCTTCTTGAACAGGGCTTCATCGTATTTCTTCAGTTCCGCGATGATGGCCTTGGCTTCCGTGACCGGGTCGGCGTTCTCATCATAGGGCGCGATATCGACCAGGTGCAGCAACAGGTGCGTGCGTTGCAAATGCTTCAGGAACTGGTGGCCCAAGCCCGCACCTTCCGCGGCGCCCTCGATCAGGCCCGGCACATCGGCAATGACGAAACTGCGCGCATCGTCGGCGCGCACCACGCCCAGATTCGGATGCAGGGTGGTGAACGGATAGTCGGCCACCTTCGGCCGTGCCGCGGACACCGCGCGGATGAAGGTGGATTTGCCGGCGTTGGGCATGCCCAACAGACCGACGTCGGCCAGCACCTTCAGTTCCAGGTGCAGGTCCTTCGCCTCGCCTTCCTCGCCCGGCGTGAACTGGCGTGGCGCGCGGTTGGTGGAGCTCTTGAAGTTGATGTTGCCCAGTCCACCCTTGCCGCCTTTGGCGACTTCGAGGCGCTGGCCGTGATGGGTCAAGTCCCCCAGCAATTGATCATTCGTCAAATCGCGAATCACCGTGCCGACCGGCACTTTCAAGATCACATTGTCTGCGCCGCGCCCGTTGCAATCGGCTCCGCGTCCCGGTTCGCCATTCTTGGCGCGAAAGATGCGCGCGAAGCGGTATTCGACCAGCGTGTTGATGTTGGTGTCGGCCTCGACGATGATCGAGCCGCCACGACCGCCATCCCCGCCATCGGGGCCGCCGAAGGGCACGTATTTCTCGCGCCGCATCGAGGCCGAGCCGCGTCCCCCGTTGCCGGCGTGAACTTCGATTCGGGCTTCATCGATGAACTTCATTGACGCAATCTTTGTGGTGTGAAAAACAAAAGCCCCGAAGATCGCTCTCCGGGGCCTTCATTGTAGACGGGGAAAAACTTACGCCGTCTGAATGCTGACCGTGCGGTTCTTGCGCGGGCCCTTGATGGCGAACTGCACTTTGCCTTCCTTGAGCGCGAACAAGGTGTGGTCCTTGCCCATGCCGACGTTGTCACCGGCGTGGAACTCGGTGCCGCGCTGACGCACGATGATGGAACCGGCCGGGACCAGTTCACCGCCAAAGGCTTTCACGCCCAGGCGTTTCGATTCGGAGTCGCGGCCGTTCCGGGAACTGCCGCCTGCTTTTTTGTGTGCCATGGTGTCGCTCCTTTATGCCTTAGCTGGCCTTGATGTCACCGATTTGCAGCTCGGTGTAGTCCTGGCGATGGCCCTGGCGCTTCTGGTAATGCTTGCGACGGCGCATCTTGAAAATCTTCACTTTGTCGTGACGACCGTGGGAGACAACGGTGGCGTTGACGGCAGCGCCGGTCACGAGTGGCTTGCCGATGGTCACGGCGTCGCCGTTCCCCACCATCAAGACCTGATCGATCACGATCGTTGCGCCCACGTCTGCCGGTATCTGTTCTACTTTGATTTTTTCGCCGGACTGGACCCGATACTGCTTCCCGCCGGTTTTTATGACCGCGTACATGGTTGAACTCCAAAAGGTTGGCTTTGATCCCGCCGCTGAACCGACGCGAAGGCATCGAACCGGCGAACGGAACCCGCTATCATACGGACTTCGTGCCGAAAGGTCAAACCGTGCGCCGCAATTTTCGTAGTTGAAACAGCGGCTTAACCGCAATTTCGCCCTTTTGCCCGGTTTTTCGGACCGGGAAACCGCTTCTTGTCCGACGTCTCCATGAACATTGCGCTAGACCCGATCAATCTGGACCGTATTCGCGCGGTTATCGCCGAAGATCTCCAGGCGGTCGACCAGGTCATCCGGCAGCGCCTGTCCTCGGAAGTCGCGCTCATCAACCAGATAGGGCAGTACATTGTCGGCGCGGGCGGAAAGCGTGTTCGACCGGCACTTACCGTGATAGTTGGTAACCACTTCAAGGCGGCCAAGGTGGACATTCACCGCTTGGCGGCGGTCATTGAGTTCATCCACACCGCGACGCTGCTGCACGACGATGTGGTCGATGAATCCGACCTGCGGCGTGGACGCAATACCGCCAATGCCGAGTTCGGCAACGCGGCGGCGGTCCTGGTCGGCGACTTCCTGTATTCGCGTGCATTCCAAATGATGGTCGAGGCCGGGTCCATGCCGGTGATGCAGGTCATGGCCGATGCAACCAACGTCATCGCCGAAGGCGAGGTCCTGCAGTTGCTCAACGTGCACGACCCGGATACCAACGAGGAAGCGTATTTGCAAGTCGTGCGCTACAAGACCGCCAAGCTTTTCGAGGCCGCTTGCCGCGTCGGGGCCATCCTCGGCGGGGCATCGCCCGCCGAACAGCAGGCGCTGGCAGACTACGGCATGCACCTGGGCACCGCCTTCCAGCTCATCGACGATGTCCTGGACTATTCCGGAGACTTGCACGACACGGGTAAGAACCTGGGCGACGACCTGGCCGAAGGCAAGCCGACCTTGCCCTTGATCTTTGCCCAACGCGAAGGCGACGACGCCCAGCGCACGGCGATCCGTGCGGCCATCGAGCACGGCGGACGCGACAACCTGGCGCGCGTGATCGAGGCGCTCAACGCCACGGGCGCACTCGACTATGCACGGCAGGCGGCGCACCTGGAAGCAGACCGCGCCGCTGCTGCAATCGACGGGCTGGCCGATTCCGTTTACCGGGACGCTCTGCTACAATTATGCGTTTTCGCCGTTGAACGCCGCCACTGATCCGGGGCGTCGTGCAAGAGCGAAACAGCAGGTCACACGGGGTGTAGCTTAGCCTGGTAGAGCGCTACGTTCGGGACGTAGAGGCCGGAGGTTCGAATCCTCTCACCCCGACCAGTTTTTGCAGTTGTCGGGGGGCCACAAGCACCTGCGTGCTTGTGGTGAGGATTCGAAAGGCGAGGCCTCAGGCCGAGCCGGGGTCGCGGAGTGGACACGAGCAAAGCGAGTGCCCGATGT
>JAEUMZ010000216.1 GCA_016790765.1 Betaproteobacteria bacterium | reverse complement strand
CTGCAAATCCCGGCCAACGCGCTGCTGTTCATGGTGATCCTGGCGCTGGGGTGGATTGCGCGGCATTGCGAACGGCGTAGTACGGGCGTGTAGCGCAGAACTTTTCTTGGTCGTCCCCGCGCACGCGGGGACGACGTGTACAAGGTGTTCTGCCCGCAGTTCAGGCATCATTCACGTTTTGCAACGCGCTGGAGACATCACATGAAGGCAATTCGATCGATCGCACTGGCATTGGCCGCATCCGGCCTCGCGCTTGCCGCGCACGCGCAGCGCAACTACGACGAGGTCAAGATCCGCACCGAACGCCTCTCGCCGACCACCTACGTGCTGTTCGGCGCGGGCGGCAACATCGGCGTCTCCGTGGGCGAGGATGCGTTGTTCATCATCGACGACCAGTTCGCGCCCCTGACACCGAAGATCCTCGATGCCCTGAAGGCGCTCACCGACAAGCCGGTGAAGTTCGTGCTCAACACGCACTTCCACAGCGACCACACCGGCGGCAACGAGAACCTCGGCAAGGGCGGCGCCATCATCGTCGCGCACGACAATGTGCGGAAGCGCCTGTCCTCGGAGCAGCTGATCGCCTTCCTCAATGCCAAGAGCCCGGCGTTGTCCAAACCGGGCCTGCCGGTCATCACCTTCGCGGCGGACACCACGTTTCATATCAACGGCGACGAGATCAACGCCTTCCACATGCCCAACGCCCATACCGACGGCGACGCCATCATCCACTTTCGCAAGAGCAACGTCATCCACATGGGCGACACGTTCTTCAACGGCTTCTATCCGTTCATCGACACCTCCAGCGGCGGGCATCCGGACGGCGTGATCGCCGTGGCGGACCGCGTGATCGCGCTCTCCGACGACAACACCCGCATCATTCCCGGCCACGGCCCGGTGTGCGACAAGAAGGACCTGAAGGTGTACCGCGACATGCTGGCCACCATCTGGGGCCGGGTGCAGAAGCTGGCCAAGGAAGGCAAGAGCCTGGACGACATCATCGCCGCCAAGCCGACGGCGGACTTCGACGAGCGCTGGGGCAAGGGCTTCATCCCGCCGGCGCGGTTCATTGAGATGCTGAAGGGGGCGGTGAAGTAGCTCGTTGCCGAAGGCAACGATTCAAAACATGCTGTCGTGCCCGCGCAGGCGGGGACCGCGAGCTATGGCCGTTTAAGCCGAACAGCAACTACAGAGTTAGAGGTCCCCGCCTGCGCGGGGACGACATGGTTGTGGGCGAATCGACCTGTATCGCCCAGCCGGTCGCCAAGTTTTCCGAGCCCCATCCCCAGCCCCCAGCCCCCAATCCCCAGCCCCCAAGAAATGCACTCCGCCTGGTTTTTCCTCGGTGGCGCCATCCTGTTTGAGGTGGCGGGCACCACCTGCATGAAGCTCTCCAAGGGCTTCACCGAACTCACGCCCAGCGTGATGATCTTTGTCTTCTACGGCTGTGCGTTCGCCTTGAACACGGTGGCGATCAAGACCATCGAGCTGTCGGTCGCCTATGCCATCTGGTCGGGGATCGGCACGGCGCTGACGGCCGGCATCGGCATCCTGTACTTCAAGGAACCGGCCACGGCGGTCAAGCTGGCCTCGATCGGGCTGATCGTCATCGGCGTGATCGGCCTGCATTCGGCGTCGATGACCAAGTAGTCCGGCGCAGTTCGCGCCGCGGGGTGTCAATTGGCACCCGGGAAGTGGGCCTTGATCGCACGTCGCGAGGCACGCCCTTGCATCGGTCCTAGCATGCGCTCATTCCAGGGAGCCCACCATGCTGACCGCCCAACATCTGCACAAGTCCTATGCCGGCCGCACCGCCGTCGAGGATGTCTCGCTCGACCTCCGGCCGGGGGAAATCATCGGCTTGCTCGGCCCCAATGGCGCCGGCAAGACCACCACCGTGTCCATGATCGCCGGCCTCGCCACGCCCGGGCGCGGGACGGTTGCACTGGCAGGGGTGCCGGTGCTGGGCGACACCTCACCGGCGAAAAAGCGCATCGGCGTCGTCCCGCAGGAATTGGCGTTGTTTGACGGCTTGCCGGCCCTCGACAACGTGCTCACGTTTGGCGCGCTCTACGGCATCGACACGCCCACCCTCAAGGCGCGCGCTGCGGAGGCGCTGGCGCTGGTGGGCCTGTCAGAGCGGGCCAAAGACAAGCCCTCCACCTTTTCCGGCGGCATGAAGCGGCGGCTCAACCTCGCCTGCGCCCTGGTGCACGACCCGGCCGTGCTGCTGCTGGACGAGCCGACCGTCGGCGTCGACCCGCAGAGCCGCAACGCCATTTTCGACAACCTGGAAACGCTCAAGGCACGCGGCATGGCCATGCTCTACACCACCCACTACATGGAGGAGGCCGAGCGGCTGTGCGACCGCGTGATCATCATGGACGCCGGCAAGGTGATCGCCGAGGATGCCCTGGTCCTGCTGCGTGACCGGCAGGCGGCCTCCGCGAGCCTGGACCTCACGCTCGACCGGGCCTGGCCGGGTGCAGTCCCGGCGGGCGTGGATTCCGCCGGCGAGCGGAACTGGCGCGTCACGGTGGGGGCCATCGAGCGCGACCTGCCGCCCCTGTTGGCGCAGATCCAAGCCGCCGGCCTGCGCGTGCAGCGCATCGAGTCCTCGCGCGCCACGCTCGAATCGCTGTTCCTCGAACTCACCGGCCGCAAGCTCAGGGATGACTGACATGAACGCCTTCACCGCACTCGTCCTCAAGGACCTCAAGCTCTATTTCTCCAACAAGAAGGCGCTGATCATCACGGTGGTCACGCCGGTGGCCATCGCTGCGTTCTTCGGCGCCATGTTCGGCAGCAGCAACACGCGGCCGGCCGGCGTGGCCGTGGCGGTGGTGGATGCCGATGGGTCGGCCCTCAGCCGCGCGCTGGTCGCATCGATCCAGGACGACAAGTCCTTTGCCGTGTCCGTGATGACCGAGGCGGCCGCGATCGAGGCCGTGCAGCGCGGCCGGCAGCGTGCCGCGCTGGTGCTGCCGGCCGGATTCGGCGAAGCGGCGCTCAATGCCTACAAGCAAGGCGGCGCCAAGGCCGCCGTGGTGCTGCACACGGACCCATCGCAGGCGATGGCCATGGGCATGATCCGCGGACTCCTGATGCAGCACAGCATGCGCGCCGTGGTGAAGGAGGCGTTTGGAGGAAATGCCGGCACGGGCGTGAAATCCAGTTACCTGGAACCGCCGGTGAAGCTGGAAGTACGCGAGGCGATTGCGCCCATGCGCGCGGAAATGCGCAAGTACAACCCGTATGCGCACTCGTTCGGCGGCATGAGCGTGCAGTTCCTGCTGTTCATCGGCATCGAGACCGGCATTGCGCTCCTGCTCGCGCGCCGCATGGGCCTGTGGACGCGCCTGCGCGCGGCACCGCTGTCGCGCGGCGTCCTGCTGGGCAGCGCGGTGACGGCCAGCACGATCATCGGCACGATCGTCATGCTGGCGATCTTTGCCGTGGGCATGGCCGTGTTCGGCGTGCGCATCGACGGCAGCGTCGCCGGCTTCCTGGCCGTGGTGATGGCCTTCGTGCTGTTGACCGCGAGCTTCGGCCTGCTGCTGGCGGCGCTGGGCAACGACCCGGATGCCACGCGCGGGCTGGCCATCCTGGCCACGCTGTTGCTGGTGATGCTGGGCGGCGCCTGGGTGCCGACCTTCGCGTTCCCGGATTGGATGCAGACTGCCACCCAGTTCATCCCCACGCGCTGGGCCGTCGATGGGCTCGCCGCCATGACCTGGCGCGGCTTGGGCTTCGAAGCCGCCGTCACGCCCGCGCTGTCCATGCTCGCCTTCGCCGGCGCGATGTTCGCGGTGGCGGTTTGGCGTTTCAAGTGGAGCGATTGATAGGTTCGGTAAGGGGTGAGGGGTGAGGGGAGAGGGGAGAGGGGTGAGG
>JAEUMZ010000181.1 GCA_016790765.1 Betaproteobacteria bacterium | reverse complement strand
CGCGGCCATGGAGGCGGCGATCCGTTCGCGCAAGCCGACGCTCATCAATGCCGTCATCGACGAGACCGCAGGCACGGAGTCCGGCAGAATCACCAGCCTGAATCCCTCTGCGGCGAAGAAGCCCTAGCCCCCAATCCCCAGTCCCCAGCCCCGAAATATGGAAGCTCTCAAAGGTATCCGCATCCTCGACATGACCCACGTGCAGGCCGGGCCGACGTGCTCGCAACTGCTGGCCTGGATGGGCGCGGACGTGATCAAGTTCGAGCCGCCGCAGGGCGACGCCACGCGCGGCCAGCTGCGCGACGTGCCCGGCGCGGACTCGCTGTACTTCACGATGTTGAACTGCAACAAGCGCTCGATCACGGTCAACATGAAGTCGGCCGAGGGCAAGTCGGTGTTCGTGGACCTGCTGCAGAAGTGCGACATCATGATGGAGAACTTCGGGCCGGGCGTGCTCGAGCGCCTGGGGTTCACCTGGGACAAGATCCACGAAATCAACCCGCGCATCATCGTCGGGTCGATCAAGGGCTTCGGGTCCTCGGGGCCGTATGCCGATTTCAAGGCCTACGAGAACGTGGCGCAGGCCATGGGCGGCTCGATGAGCACCACCGGCGTGCCCAACGGCCCGCCATTCGTGACCGGCGCGCAGATCGGCGACTCCGGCACCGGCTTGCACCTCGCCGTCGGGCTGCTGGCGGCCTTGAACCACGTGCACCGCACCGGCATTGGCCAGTATGTGGAAGTGGCGATGATGGACGGCGTGATGAACCTCTGCCGCGTGAAGTTTCGCGACCACCAGCGCCTGACGCGCGGGCCGTTGCCGGAGTTTTCCGTGCCCACCTACCAGGGCATGGGCGAAACGCCGCGCGCGGGCAACGATTCCGGCGGCGGCCAACTGGGCAACGCCATCCACTGCAAGCCGCACGGCGCCAACGACTGGCTCTACGTGGTCGTGCAAGAGGCGGTCTGGGAGGCATTGGCCAACCGCATTGGTCCCGAGGTGGGCGTGCCGGATTTGGCCAGGGACCCGCAAGTGGCCACCATCGCCGAGCGGCGCCGCAACCAGCAACTGGTGTGGACCCTGCTGTCCAAGTTCGCCGCCAAATACACCAAGCGCGAGTTGATGGCGATCCTCAATCCGCTCGACGTGCCGTGCGGGCCGATCATGTCCACCGAGGATCTCGCCAACGACGAACACGTGAAGGGCCGCGACATGTACGTGGAACTCGACCACCCACAGCGCGGCAAGTGGTTCAACGTCGGCATGCCGATCAAGCTCTCCGCCTCGCCGGCCAAGATCGAGCGCTCGCCGCTGCTGGGCGAACACACGGACGACGTGCTCACCAATGTGCTGGGCTACGATGCGGCGAAGGTGGAAGCGTTGAAAGCGGCAGGCGCATTTTCCGCGCCGCCGAAGAAATAGCGCTGCGTATCGGATTGATATTCAAAGTCTTGAACCACAGAGGACACAGAGAACACGGAGGAAGGCTCGAGTTTTTCTCTGTGTTCTCTGTGTCCTCTGTGGTTCAAGGTTTTCAGATTTCCAGGCAAAACCCGATGCCTGGTGCGGCGTTCAGGCCGAAAGTGCCTGAAACTGCGCACCAGTGCTAGTGTTTGTGCCACAAACGAATTCAGACGGAGACCGGCATGCGCATCGCGATCATTGGTCAGCAGGATTTCGGCAAGGCGGTCCTCGAGGCGTTCCTGGCGCGCGGCGATGACGTGGCCGGGGTGTTTTGCGCGCCGGAAAAGGAAGGCGGCAAGCCCGATCCGTTGCGCGTCGCGGCCCAGGAGAAGGGACTCAGGACCTTCCAGCTGCCC
This sequence comes from Betaproteobacteria bacterium, assembly GCA_016790765.1. Classification (GTDB taxonomy): domain Bacteria; phylum Pseudomonadota; class Gammaproteobacteria; order Burkholderiales; family Usitatibacteraceae; genus UKL13-2. The sequence continues at coordinate 36,766 of JAEUMZ010000181.1, read as the reverse complement.
TCGCTCAAGGGGCCGGAGGCCGTGCAGGCGATGAAGGAACTGAAGGCCGACATCGGCATCATGGCCTTCGTGTTGCAGTTCGCGCCGCAGGAATTCGTCAATGTGCCTACGCACGGCACCATCCAGTATCACCCGTCGCTGTTGCCCAAGTACCGGGGGCCTTCATCGATCAACTGGCCGATCATCAAGGGTGAAATGGAAACCGGGCTCACCATCTTCCGGCCCACGGACGGCCTCGATGAAGGCGCGGTGATCCTGCAGAAGGCGACTGCAGTGTCCGAAAACGATACGCTTGGCACGGTGTACTTCGACCGGCTGTTCCCCATGGGCGTAGCGGCGATGCTGGAGGCGGCCGACCTGGTGGTGGCCGGCAAGCACACCGAGACCGTACAGGACGAATCGCGCGCCAGTTACGAAGGCTGGTGCCGCGCGGCGGAAGCGCGCGTGCATTTCAACCAGCACGTCGATCACGTGCACAACCTGATCCGCGGCTGCGACCCGGCGCCGGGCGCGTGGACCACGCTCAATGGCAAGAAGGTCCAGCTGTTCGGCAGCAGGAAACACCTGGTGCGCACGTTCGGTGCCGTCAAAGGCAAGCCGGGCGAAGTGACCGCCATCGGCGAGACGATGTTCATCACCGCGCAAGGCGGGCAGATCGAAGTCGCCAAGCTCAAGCACGAGGACGGCAAGAAGACCGGGCCGGCGGAGTTTGCGGCTGCCTTTGGCGTCGCGCCCGGAACGCTCTTCGGCACCTGAGTTTCGTTTTCGGAGAGTTATCGACCATCAGCGACCGTCTGCCACCGTCTGGCAACCCATTCTTGCCCTTGATCGGGGGACCCGGTCGCGTGGGGGAATCTTGCTAGAATCCCCGCCATCCGGGGATTCGCGCCTTGGCGCGGCAAGGGGAAAGAATGAAAAAGGCAGGATTCTGGACCAAGGACTGGTTCTTCGGGCTGGTCATCACGCTGGTCGTCCTGGGGTTGGCGATGGGCAAGGGCGTCTTCGACGGCCTGGAGACCAAGGCCTACGACTGGGGCGTGACCGCCACCAGCAAGCCGCCGAACGACAAGGTGGCGGTGATCGCCATCGACGACAACTCGATCGCCAACATCGGCCGCTGGCCGTGGCCGCGCGATGTGCATGCGGCCATGATCGACAAGCTGGCTGGCGCCAAGGCCGCGGTGATCGGCAGTTCCATCTTCTACTTCGAACCGCAGATCGACCCGGGCCTGCAGTACATCAACAAGATGATCGAGGTTTACGGCAAGCATGCGCCGTCGGAGACGGTGCAGGTGGTCGATGTGGCCTCGCTCAAACCCGGTGCGACGCCTGCGCCGCCCAAGCCGGCCGCGGTTCCCTCGGGCGCGTTGGCGGAAATGGGCGCCGTGCTGGCCGAGGCCGAGCAGGCGCTCAACACCGACCGCCGCCTCGCCGAGAGCATCCAGAAGGCCAACAACGTGGTGTTGCCGATGTTCATTCCGGCCACGCTGGAAGCGCCCATCAGCCGCGCGGAAAAGCCGTTTCCCGAATTCGTCATCAAGAATTCGATCGCCAATGTGTCGCCGGGCGAGGGCAGCCTGGTGTTCGGTGAGGCCAACGGCGCCGCGGCGCCGATCGAGGAAATCGGCAAGGTGGCGGCGGGCATCGGCAACTTGAGCTCCATCCCGGACGCCGATGGCGGCTCGCGCCACGAGGTCATCGCCATCGACTTCGAGGGCAAGCAATATCCATCGTTCGCACTGATGGTCGCGGCCCGGAGCCTGAACATGGGCGCCAAGGACATCCGCGTGAACATGGGCGAGAGCATCTCGGTGGGCAACCTGCGCATCGCCACCAATACGCAGGGCATGATGCTGCCGTACTTCTACAAGCGCACCGGCGACCGTCCGGCGATTCCCGAGGATTCCTTCTTCGACGTCATCACCGGCAAGATTCCGGCGGACAAGTACAAGGGCAAGGTGGTCCTGATCGGCCCGACCGCTGCCGGCGTCGGGTCCCTGCAGGTCACGCCGATCGACAACCTGGCGCCGGTGCAGACCATGGCGCACACGGTGTCCTCGATCCTGCAGCAGCACTTCTTCCGCACGCCGAGCTGGACGGTGTGGGTTTCCCTCCTGGTCACGCTCCTGATCGCCGCCTACCTCATCGCCGTCCTGCCGCGCCTGCGCGCCGGTCCGGCTGCGCTGTTGTCGCTGGGCATCCTGGTCATCCTGTTCGGCACGCACTTCGGCCTGATGATGGGCCCCGGCATCTGGATGAAGCTGATGCTGCCCGCATCGCTGCTGGTCATCGGCCACCTGCTGCTCACCACCAAGCGCTTTCTGGTCACCGAGCGCGGCAAGGAACAGGCCGACGCCGCCGGCGCCGAATCGAACCGCATGCTCGGCCTCGCGTTCCAGCAGCAGGGCCAGCTCGACATGGCGTTCGACAAGTTCAGGAAGTGCCCGGTCGACGAACAGGTGCTGGAAAACATTTACTCCCTGGCACTGGATTTCGAGCGCCGCCGCCAGTTCAACAAGGCGGAATCCGCATTCGGCTACATCAACCAGCACGATCCGAAGTTCAAGGACGTGGCCGAGCGCATGAATCGCGCCAAGGCGATGTCGGAAACGATCATTCTCGGCGGGTCCTCGGCGGCGCGTTCCTCGGCCGCCACGATGGTGCTGTCCGGAACCGGCGAGAAACCGAAGCTCGGCCGCTACACGGTGGAAAAGGAACTCGGCAAGGGCGCCATGGGCGTGGTGTACCTGGGCAAGGATCCGAAGATCGGCCGCGAGGTCGCCATCAAGACCATGGCACTGGCGGCAGAATTCGAGGGCGACGAGTTGCAGGAGGCCAAGGACCGCTTCTTCCGCGAGGCCGAGTCGGCCGGCAAGCTCGACCATCCCAACATCGTCAAGATCTACGATGCCGGCGAAGAGCACGACCTGGCCTTCATCGCCATGGAGTTCTTGAAGGGCAAGGACCTGGTGGACAAGACCAAGCAGCCCAACCTGATGCCGTTCGACGAGCTGTGCGACGTCATGATCAAGGTCGCGCAGGCGCTTCACCACGCGCACGAGCAGGGCGTGTACCACCGCGACATCAAGCCGGCCAACATCATGTACGACGCGGAAAACAAGGTGCCCAAGGTGGCCGACTTCGGCATCGCGCGCGTGACCGACTCGTCCAAGACGAAGACCGGCATGGTGCTGGGCACGCCGTCCTACATGTCGCCGGAGCAGTTGGCGGGCAAGAAGATCGACGGACGCTCGGACCTGTTCTCGCTCGGCGTGACCTTCTACCAGATGGCGTGCGGAAGGCTGCCGTTCGAGGGCGAATCGATGACGCAATTGATGTTTGCGATTGCCAACGAAACGCCGCCGAACATCATGGAGTACAACCCGTCGCTGCCGTCCTGGGTGCCGGAATTCATCGAGCAGGCGCTGGCCAAGGATCTCACGCAACGATTCGCCGACGGCAACGAGTTTGCCATGGCCATCAAGACGTACCGCTCGATGCCGAGCTGAACGTTCGGCCGTGTTGAACAAAGCGCGCCCTGCGGCGCGCTTTTTCATTTGGGGGTGCGCAACTGCGTGGTGCCGGCCGCGTACAATGGTGCGTCGCAGCAACCGGACCCCGCCGTGCCCCTTCCCACCGCAACCGCCTCCCGCGAGCCGCTGCACCGGTGGTCCATCCAAGTGCTCGGCTTCAGGCGCGCCGATGGCCTCTACGACATCGAGGCGCGCTTGGTCGACATCAAGTCCGTGGACTTCCAACTGGCCAGCGGCGTCCGGCCGGCCGGGCAGCCGATCCACGACATGGCACTGCGCATCACGGTCGATGCGTCGCTGACCATCGTCGAGGCGGCGGCCAGCACCGATGCCATGCCCTACCCCGGCGAGTGCCAGCGCATCACCCCGCACTATGCCGCCCTGGTGGGCCTGGCGATCCGGCCCGGGTTCACCTCGAAGGTTCGCGCGCTGTTCGGTGGAACGGCCGGTTGCACGCACCTGACCGACCTGATCGGCGCGGCGGCCACCATCGCTTTCCAGACCGTGGCCGGGCAGGCGCCGCCGCTGCCGGACCGCAAGCCATATCAACTCGACCGTTGCCACGCCCTGAAAACCGACGCACCTGCCGTGGCGCAGTTTTACCCGCAGTGGTACCGCACCGCAGCCCAAGAGACTGCCGAGGCAAGCTAGAATCATCGCCTCGGCGCGCACCATCGCGATGCCGCCCGTGCTGCTTCCCGTCCTCCCACCGAACCCGGTCCCCACATGAACGTCCATGAATACCAAGGCAAGGAAATCTTGCGCAAGTACGGCGTCGCCACGCCGCGCGGCTTCGCCTGTTTCACCGTCGACGAGGCGGTCAAGGCCGCGGAGTCGCTGGGCGGCAAAGTCTGGGTGGTGAAGGCCCAGATCCACGCCGGCGGCCGCGGCAAGGGTGGCGGCGTGAAGGTCGCCAAGTCGCTCGACGAGGTGCGCGACTACGCCTCGAAAATCCTCGGCATGACGCTCATCACGCCCCAGACCGGGCCCGAGGGACGCGTGGTCAAGCGGCTGTTCATCGAGGAGGGCGCGGACATCAAGAAAGAGCTGTACGTGGGCATGGTGGTCGACCGCGCAACCCAGCGCGTGACGCTGATGGCCTCCAGCGAAGGCGGCATGAACATCGAGGAAGTGGCCGAACACACACCGGAAAAAATCCACAAGGTGGCGATCGACCCGGTGGCGGGCCTGTCCACGCAGGACGCGGAGGAGGTGTCGCGCAAGATCGGCATTCCCGACATCGCCGTCGCGCAAGGCGGGCAGTTCATGCAGGCGCTTTACAAGGCCTTTGACGACTGCGATTGTTCGCTGGCCGAGATCAACCCGCTGATCTACACCGGCGACAACAAGGTCCTGGCGCTGGATGCCAAGCTCAATTTCGATTCCAACGCGTTGTACCGCCATCCCGAGATCGTCGCGCTGCGCGACCTCGACGAGGAGGACCCGGCCGAGATCGAGGCCTCCAAGTTCGACCTCACCTACATCTCGCTCGACGGCAACATCGGCTGCCTGGTCAACGGCGCCGGGCTGGCGATGGCGACGATGGACGTGATCAAGCTCTACGGCGGCAGCCCGGCCAACTTCCTCGACGTGGGCGGCGGCGCCACCACCGAGAAGGTGACCGAGGCGTTCAAGATCATGCTGAAAAACCCGAACCTCAAGGCCATCCTGGTCAACATCTTCGGCGGCATCATGAAGTGCGACGTGATCGCCAATGGCGTCATCGCGGCGGCGCGCGAGGTGAAACTTTCGGTGCCGCTGGTGGTGCGCATGAAGGGTACCAACGAGGACCTCGGAAAGCAGATCCTCAAGGACTCCGGGCTGCCGATCATTTCGGCGGACAACATGGCGGAGGCTGCAGAGAAAGTCGTGGTCGCAGCAAAGTGACCGTCGTCCCCGCGAAGGCGGGGACCCAGTGTCGTAAACACTCGTGGAAAAGCATTTCTGCGTCTAAATCGTAGCAAGCGTCCGCAACGGCACAATTTACGTCGGTGTGACATCAAATTTTGGGAAACGGATTTGGGAACACAAAGAAGGAATCGTCCCAGGATTCAGCAAGGTCTATGGAATCCAGAAGTTGGTTTGGTACGAAGTCCACGAGAACGCCGAATCAGCAATCACTCGCGAGAAGCGAATCAAGAAATGGAACCGAGACTGGAAGTTGAAGTTGATTGAGACGACGATTCCCTATTGGAATGACTTGTACGAAACACTGATGGCTTGAAAGACACTGGGTCCCCGCCTTCGCGGGGACGACGGAAAAGGTAGACACCATGAGCATTCTCATCAACAAGAACACCCGCGTCCTCACCCAGGGCATCACCGGCAAGACCGGCATGTTCCACACCAAGATGGGCAAGGAATACGCCAACGGCGCGAACTGCTACGTGGCCGGCGTGACGCCGAAAAAGGGCGGGCAACACTATGAAGGCATCCCGATTTTCGACACCGTCAAGGAAGCCAAGAAAAAAACCGGCGCCAATGTCTCGGTGATCTATGTGCCGCCGCCGTTTGCGGCCGCTGCCATCGACGAGGCCGTGGACGCCGAGTTGGACCTGGTGATTTGCATCACCGAGGGCATCCCGGTCAAGGACATGATCCGCACGCGCAAGAAGATGGAAGGCAAGAAGACGATCCTGGTCGGGCCGAACTGTCCCGGCGTGATCACGCCAGACGAAATCAAGATCGGCATCATGCCGGGACACATCCACAAGAAGGGCCGCATCGGCGTGGTGTCGCGCTCGGGCACGCTGACCTACGAGGCGGTCGGGCAGTTGATGGAACTGGGCCTTGGCCAGTCCTCTTGCGTGGGCATCGGCGGCGACCCGGTCAACGGCTTGAAGCACATCGACGTGATGAAACTGTTCAACGATGACCCGGAAACCGACGCCGTCATCATGGTCGGCGAAATCGGCGGCGACGCGGAAGAGACCTGCGCGCGCTGGGTGAAAGCCAACATGAAAAAGCCGGTGGTCGGCTTCATCGCCGGCGTCACCGCGCCGCCCGGCAAGCGCATGGGCCATGCCGGCGCGATCATCTCCGGCGGCAAGGGCACGGCGCAGGAAAAATTGGCCGTCATGGAGGAGTGCGGCATCAAGGTCACCAAGAACCCGGCGGACATGGGCCGGCTGTTGAAGTCGGTGCTTTGAGCTAGGTCCCGATGCGGATGCGGCCATGAACTCCGCATCGACGGCTGGGAACTGGAGGTCGCGCCTCGCGGCGCTGCTCTTCGCGGGCAGCGCCGTTTTCGTTTGGGCACAGCCACCTGGGGCGCCGGACCCGGCAAAGAAGCCCTCGCGCGTGGCCCTGGTCATCGGCAACGCGGCTTATCGGCATGTTCCCCTGCCCAATCCGGTCCACGACGCCACCGACATGGCTGCGCTGCTGAAGGAGGCCGGCTTCGAGGTGGTGTATCGCGAGAACGCCAGCCTCAAGGACATGCACCTTGCGCTGCGCGAGTTCGGCGACCGGCTCAAGCGTGAGTCGCTGGGCCTGTTCTTCTTTGCCGGTCACGGCCTGCAAGTGCGCGGCCGCAACTACTTGGTGCCGGTCGATGCCGACATCGGGCGCGAGGATGAGGTCGCGTTCTCCGCGCTCGACCTTCAAGCGGTGATGGAGAAGCTGGACACCGCCCGCAACCACACCAATGTCATCCTGCTCGACGCCTGCCGCGACAATCCGTTTGCGACCAGGTTCAAGGTCGCGAACGCGGGACTCGCGCAGATCGATGCACCGCCGGGCACGGTGGTGGCCTTCGCCACCGCGCCGGGTTCCACCGCCGCGGACGGCAGCGGGCGCAACGGGCTCTATACCAAGCACCTGCTGGCCAACCTCGCGCGGCCGGGCGTGCAGATCGAGGAAGCGTTCAAACAGGTGCGCGCCGCGGTGCGCGCCGAATCGCGCGGCCGGCAGACCCCCTGGGAAAGCACCTCGCTCGAAGGTGAGTTGGTGTTCAAGCCGGCACCGCCGCCACCGAAGCGGGCCGATCCACCCAAGCCCGCGCCGGCAGCGCCCGGCAAGCCACGCTCGATCGCCATCGGCGCGGCGCCCGCATTTGCGGTGGGCGACTGGTGGGAGTGGCGTGTCACCAACGAACTCTCCGGCGAGGTGCGCACCTACAAACGCAGCGTCGTGAAGACTGATAGCGAGGGCGTGACCATGGACAACGGCCTCGTGCGCGACCACGCCGGCAATACGCTCAAGGAAAAAATCGGCGGCAAGGTGCGCACCTACAGTCCCTCTGCAATGTTCTACTTTTTCCCGATGACACCTGGCCTGTCGTGGTCGGGTACCGTCACGGAGGGGGGCGACGACTACAGCGGCTCGAACCTCGTGACCCTGCGCGTGATCGGCGAAGAGGAGATCGACACCGCGCTCGGCAAGTTGCGCGCGATCCGGCTCGAGCGCACCGGCGAGTGGCGCAACGCCCGGAATGGCAAGACCGGCATCAGCCGCTGGACCTTCTGGTACCACGGCCCGGCCAAACAAGCCGTGCGCTTCGAACGGTCCAACACCACGCATGATGGCCGCCTGTTCTTCAAGGAGGTCCAGGAGATCATGGCATTCGGCGTCAAGTGAGCGTCCTGGCGCGCCGCCTATGGCATAGTTTCGCGTCCCACCGAACCTGGAGCGCCGTGTGACTTCCCCGTATCCGCACCTGCTGGCCCCGCTCGACCTGGGCTTCACCACGCTCAAGAACCGCGTGCTCATGGGCTCGATGCACACCGGCCTCGAGGACCGCGACCGCGACTTTCCGCGCCTGGCCGCCTATTTCGCCGAACGCGCGCGGGGCGGCGTCGGGCTGATCGTCACAGGAGGCTTCGCGCCCAACATCGAGGGCTGGCTGTCGCCGTTCGGCTCGCGCCTGGCCTCGAGCGGGGCCGCGCGGAAGCATCGCCCAATCACCGACGCTGTGCATGCCGAGGGCGGCAAGATCGCGCTGCAGATCCTGCATGGCGGCCGCTACGGGTATACGCCGCTGTCGGTGGCGCCATCGAAAATCCGCTCGCCGATCACGCCGTTCACGCCGCGCGAATTGAGCAAGCGCGGCATCGAGCGCCAGATCAAGTGCTTCGTGCGCGCCGGCGTGCTGGCGCGCGAGGCCGGGTACGACGGCGTGGAAGTCATGGGCTCCGAGGGCTATTTCATCAACGAGTTCCTGGTCACCCACACCAACCAGCGCACCGACGAGTGGGGCGGATCGTACGAGAACCGCATGCGCCTGCCGGTGGAAATCGTGCGCCGCATGCGCGAAGCGGTGGGCCGCGATTTCATCATTGTCTACCGCTTGTCGATGCTCGACTTGATTCCCAACGGGCAAACGTGGGAAGAGGTCGTCACGCTGGCCAAGGCGATCGAGAAAGCCGGCGCCACGATCATCAACACCGGCATCGGCTGGCACGAGGCGCGCATTCCGACCATCGCCACCTCGGTGCCGCGCGCGGGGTTTGCGTGGGTCACCAGGAAGATGAAGGGCGAGGTTGGCATTCCGCTGGTCACCACCAACCGCATCAATGCGCCGGATGTGGGCGACAGATTGATCGCTGAAGGGTATGCGGACATGGTGTCGATGGCACGCCCGCTGCTGGCCGACGCCGAGTTCGTCAACAAGGCCGCGCAGGGCCGTGCGGACGAGATCAATACCTGCATCGGTTGCAACCAGGCCTGCCTCGACCATGTGTTCCAAAGGAAGTTTGCGTCCTGCCTGGTGAATCCGCGTGCGTGCCACGAAACCGAAATCGTTTTTGCCAAAGCCACCGCAAAGAAGCGCATCGCGGTAGTGGGCGCCGGTCCGGCGGGTTTGGCGGCATCGACCGAACTTGCCGCGCGCGGGTATGCAGTGGATCTGTTCGACGCCGCGAGCGAAATCGGCGGCCAGTTCAACATGGCCAAACAGATTCCGGGCAAGGAAGAGTTTTACGAGACGCTGCGCTACTTCAAGCGGCGCATCGAGGTGACTGGTGTAAACCTCAATCTGAACCGCCGCGTGAGCGCGGAGGAGTTGAAGGATTACGACGAAATCCTGCTCGCCACCGGCGTGACCCCACGCGATCCGAAAATCCCCGGTCAGGACGGTCCCAACGTATTGAGCTACATCGATGTCCTGTTGCACAAGAAGCCCGTCGGCCCGCGCGTGGCCGTGGTGGGCGCCGGCGGCATCGGATTCGATGTCAGCGAATACCTGGTGCACGACGGCCACTCGCCGACACTCGACCTCGAGTTGTGGAGGAAAGAGTGGGGCGTGGCCGATCCGGCGGTGCTGCGCGGCGGCTTGTCGAAGCCCGAAGTCTCGCCCCCTGCGCGCAAAGTCACACTCTTGCAGCGCAAGGCCTCGCAACCCGGCAAGGGCCTGGGCAAGACCACCGGCTGGATCCACCGCGCGCAACTCAAAATGAAGAAAGTCGAGATGATCGCGGGTGCCAATTACGAAGGCATCGACGCGAAGGGCCTGCACATCACCTTCGGCGAGCAACGACGCGATCCGACCCTGATCGAATGCGACACGATCGTGCTTTGCACCGGGCAGGAGCCGCTGCGCGAATTGCAGGCGCCGTTGCAGGCGATTGGCAAGACGGTGCACTTGATTGGCGGGGCGTTGGAGGCGGGTGAATTGGACGCCAAGCGCGCGATCGACCAGGCCACGCGATTGGCCGTGCGCCTCTAGACCGGGCATGCCCATGGATGCAGCGCGCAGGACGTTCATCCAAGGTCTTGCGGGATCGATGGCGGGATTGCTTTCCCCTGCATCGAGAGGCGCGCCGGTTGCCATCAAAGCTTCGGCCGATGCGGAGGGGCCGCAGCAAGTCATCGACTTGTGGCCGGAGGGTTCCATCGCCAAGCCGGCCAGCACGCTGGTGGAATCCGTGGTCGAGCGCAGCACCGATGCGTCGATCCGCGACCGCCACGTTGCCGGGGTCACGCGACCGCGCGTGTGTGTGTTCAAAGCGGAGAAACCCAACGGCGCGTCCATCCTGATCATGCCCGGCGGGGGATACCGCTGGGTGGTGATCGATCGCGAAGGCTTCGAAATGGCGCGCTGGTTCGCCGCGCGCGGCGTGACGGCCTTCGTGTTGTTCTATCGCTTGCCCGGCGACGGCTGGCCGGCGGGCCCGAACGTGGCCTTGCTCGATGCCCAACGCGCCATGCGCACCATTCGCCACCATGCCAAGGCGTTCGGACTGGAGGCTGGTCGCGTCGCGGCGATGGGATTCTCGGCCGGGGGCCATTTGTGCGCCGACCTGATGACGCGGCATGCGCAACGCGTGCAGGCGCCGGTGGACGGCATCGATGCGCTCGATGCACGGCCGTTCCTCGCCGCGCCCCTCTACCCGGTGGTCAGCATGAGCGCGCCCCACGCGCACACCGGCAGCCGCGAGCGGCTGGTCGGCAAGGACGCGTCACCCGAACTCGAGCGAAAGCACTCGCCGCACCTCCAGGTCGCGCGCGACAACTGCCCGGTGTTCCTGCTGCATACGGAGGACGACAAGTCCGTGCCGGTCGAGAACACCTTGTTGTTGCGCGCAGCTTTGGCCCAACACGGCGTGACTGCGGAAACACATCTGTTTACCCGTGGCGGTCATGGATTCGGCTTGCGCAAGGCGGCAGGTCTTCCGGTGGAAGCGTGGCCGGACTTGTTCCTGGCATGGGCGAGGTCACAGGGCTGGATCTGAGCCGTCGCAGGGTGCACGCGAGATCAAACTCAAGCACTGGCGCGCCGCGTGGCACGAAATCGGCTGAAACGCCGCGCCAGTGCTAGAGGTGGGTGCCTGAGTCTTACTTCAGCAGCAACTGCGGCAACCACATCGAGAACGCCGGCACGTAGGTCACCAGCAGCAGCGCCGCCACCAGCGCAGTGTAGAACGGCCAGATGGTGCGCATGACTTCACCGACTGAAATCCCGCCGATGGCGCAGCCGACGAACTGCGTGGTACCAACCGGCGGCGTGTTGAGGCCCAGCGCGCAGTTGATCAGCATCACCATGCCGAACTGCACAGGGTCCATGCCGAACTTTTCCGCGATCGGCAGGAAGATCGGCGTGCAGATCAGGATCGTGCTGGCCATGTCCATGAAGGTGCCGAGCAGGAACAGGATGAGGTTGATCATCAGAAAGATGACCCACGGGTTGGTCGAGATCGCGGACATTGCCTCACCCGCCAGGTCTGCCACCGAATAGAGCGCCATCAGGTACTGGAACATGGTCGACACGCCGATCAGCAGCAGCACCACGCCGGTGGTCTTGACCGCCTTGGCGGCAGCCTTGGCGAACTTCTCGCGCGTCAGGCTCTTGTACACCAGCATGGTCAACAGCAGCGAATACACCACCGCCACGGCCGCGGATTCGGTGGCCGTGAATACGCCGGTGAGGATGCCGGCCAGGATGATGACGATGATGAGCAGGCCCGGCATCGCGGCGACGGCGGCGCGGCCGATGGCGGCGCGGCCGGGAAAGGTGCCGGCCGGATAACCGCGCTGGATCGCGACAAGGTACGCGGCGACCAGCATGGAAAGGGTCAGCACGATCGCCGGCACCACGCCGGCGGCGATCAGCGAGCCGATCGACACCGTGCCGCCCGCGGCAAGCGAATAGATGATCATGTTGTGGCTGGTGGGCATCAATGCGCCGACCAGCGAGGCGTGCGTGGTCACATTCACCGCGTAGTCGGTGTGATAGCCCTCCTTCTTCATCATCGGGATCATCACCGAGCCCATGGCCGAGACATCCGCCACCGGCGAACCCGACACGCCGCCGAACAGGGTGCACGCCACCACGTTGGACATGCCCAGGCCGCCGCGCACATGGCCCACGAGGCTCCTCGCCAGGTTGACGATGCGGTCGGCGATGCCGCCGTGCAGCATCAGTTCACCGCTCAAGATGAAGAACGGGATGGCCAGGAACGAGAAGATGTTCATCCCGGACATCATTTGCTGGAACAACACCGCCACCGGCAGGCCCTCGACGAGGATCGCCGCGATCGACGCCAGCCCGATGGCGAACGCCACCGGCACGCCCGCCAGCAGCAGGATGACAAAGGCGATGCACAGGGTGGTCAGTGCCATGCCGGCTCCACGTCCTGGCCGCGCGCCAGCGCGATGATGTGCTCAACCGAGAACAACACGATCAGCGCGCCGGAAAGTCCCAGCGGCACGTAGCGAGCGGCTTCCGACAAATCGAGGTTGGCGATCTTGTAGCCGGCCACCGAGGCGCCCAGCACCCAGGCGCTGTACAGCATGGCCGCGCCGAAACCGCCGACCAGGACATGGATCACCATCTCAACCTTGCTGCGGATGCGCTCGGGCGCCAGCACCAGCAAGGACTCCATGCCCAGGTGTCCCGCATCGCGCACGCCGACGGCTGCACCGATCAGCGTCACGTACAGGATCAGCACCAGGGCGAGGCTCTCGGTCCAGGTCGGGCTGTCGCCCAGCACGTAACGCCCGAACACCTGCCAGGCTACGACGATGACGATGAGGACGAGGCCGGCAACCGCCGCCATCAGGCACATGCGCGCGAGCAGGGCATTGCAGCGGGTCAGCATCATGGCCGGCTACTTGCTGTCGTTGATGCGCTGGACCAGGTCCTTGAGCTTCGGCGTGGCCGCGAATTTCTCGACCACCGGCTTCATGGCGGCCACCCACTCGGCACGATTGGCGGTTGCCACGATCTCGACCTTGGCCGCCTTGACCTTGGCGAGCGCCTTGCCTTCGCGCTCGTCCCACAGCTTGCGCTGGTAGATGACCGAGTCCTTGGCCGCCTTGCGAATCAGGGCCTGGTCTTCCTTCGAAAGCGCGTCCCAGATCTTCTTGGAAAACACCAGCACGTCCGGCGCCATCGAATGCTCGGTGAGGTTGAAGTACTTCGCGGCCTCGAAGTGGCGCGAGGCATCGAACGACACCACGTTGTTTTCCGCGCCGTCGACGATGCCGGTCTTCATGGCCGTGAACACCTCGCCCAGCGGCATCGGCGTCGGGCTGGCGCCCATGGCCTGGATCATGGCCACGAACAGGTCCGACTGCGGCACCCGCACCTTGAGGCCCTTCATGTCGGCCAGCGACTTCACCGGGCGCTTGGCGGTGTACACCGAGCGCGTGCCGCCGTCGTAGAACGCCAGGCCCACCAGGCCCTGCGAGGCCATGGCGGCGAGCACCTCGTCGCCGATCGGCCCGTCGAGCACGCGGCGCATGTGCGCCACGTCGCGGAACACGTACGGCAGCGCGATGACCATCGTCTCCGGCACCACGCTGTTCAGCGCGCCGGTGTAGATGCGCATCATGTCCAGCCCGCCGATCTTGAGCTGCTCGATGTTGTCCTTCTCGGTGCCCAGCGCGCCCGAGGGGTACACCTTGACGCCCAGGCGCCCCTTGGTCTGCTCCGCCAAGGCCTTGCCCATCTGCTTGACGGCCAGCGTGGTCGGATAGTCCGCCGGGTGCACTTCCGCGGAGCGGAAGTCGCGCGCCAGTGCGGGAAGCGCCGCGGCGGCCACCAGCGCCATGGCCAGGGCGCCGGCCATGCGTACCAGGGCCGGTGCACGAGTGAAGGTGCTGGCGCGGCCGCGGCCGGCAGCCGGATTGCGATCCATGTTCATGTTGCGCTCCTCTGGATATTGTCCGTGAACGGGGTCGAATGCCCCTTGCGTGGCCGATTATGCGGGGGCCGGAACCGGCAGGGCATGCTCGATGTTGCAGGCCACGGTCAGGGGCCCCTGCCCGGTGCCCGTGAGGCCGTACCAGGCCTCGACGCGCTGCCCGGCGGTTACATCGTGGACGCCGGTCAGCGCGCCGCTGGAGATCCAGGTGCCCGGTGCCAGCGCGATGCCGCGGCGCGCCATCAATTCCAACAGGAAGCGCACCGAGCCCAGCGTGCCGTCCGGAAAGGCCATCGCAGTCCCTTGTCCCGCGGGCTGGCCATCGATGGTCAGGCGCACCGGGATGTGATCAATGGCTGCATGGCGCCAGTCCGGGATTTCCGGGCCGATGATCAGGCCGTTGTTGTTGCCGAAATCGGAAATGATCACCGGCGGTCCCAGCGCATTGATGGTGGCCAGCGGTGAACTCGCGATCTCGATGCCGACATGAACGCGGTCGATGAACGCCGCGGCCTCTTCCAGCGTGTAGGTCAGCTTGCCCGCCGGGGGCTGTCGGCCGATGTGCAGCACCAACTCGGCTTCTGCGGCGCCAAATCCGCCGGGAAAGATACGGCCGGCCGCGCCCGCCGTGTTGGCGCGGTTGATCGATGGCGTGAAGATCGGGCCCGCCAGGCGATTGGCGCCGTACTGGTCGGACTGGGGCGGAAAGATGCGGCCGACTTTCCAGCCCCCGATGGGGTCGGCAAACACGGCAATGGCGGCATCCTGCACGCGATAGGCATCTGCGAGCGTGGCGGGGATCGCGCCCGGGAAGCCGTGCAGCGCCTCGGCGCGGCGCCGTGCTGCCACGAATTGCCGGGCGATGCCCTGCGCCTCGGGCGAAGGCGGGAAGCGGGTCAGGCTGGGCGCGACGTCGATGTTCGACACAGTGGGGGCCTTTGTCGGGTCATGCGGCTTTCTTGTAGATTATAGGAAACCGGTGTCATTTGCAAGCGCACCGAGCGACGCCGGGCGCGCCAGGCGAGGGGTACCGGATGTTCATTGCCGCGTTGCGCAGGGAGCGCTGAGGGTAAGCGGTATCATTTTGCATCCTGCTATGATGCCGCCATGGCCAAACCATCCTCCAAGCCAGCCGCCAAGTCCGCGCCGCGCCGCGAGCCCGCCGGGGTCCAGGCCAAACCGACGATCAACGACATCGCGCGGCTGTCGGGCGTCTCCAAGAAGACGGTCAGCCGCGTCATCAACAACTCGCCGCTGCTCAACGAGGAGACCCGCGAGCGCGTCGAGCAGGTCATCCGCGAGACCGGCTATGTGCCCAATCCGCAGGCGCGCGCCCTGGCGCTGGGCCGCAACTTCCTCATCGGGCTGATCCATGACAATCCGAACGCGCAGATGATCCTCAACATGCAACAGGGGATCCTCGAGGCGCTGCGCGACACCGATTTCGAACTCGTGGTGCGGCCGGTGGACCGCGGGTCGGCGACCATGCTCGACGATGTGCGGAGCTTCCTGACCCGCCAGCGCCTCTATGGCGTGGTGATCCTGCCGCCGATTTCCGAGAACAGCCAGCTTGCGGCCTTGTGCAACGAGATCGGCTGCCGCTATGTGCGCATGGGGTCGGCCATCCTCGACGATGCCGACCACATGGTGGCGTCCAATGACCGCGACGCGGTGGCCGAGGCCACGCGCTACCTCATCAGCCAAGGCCATACGCGCATCGGCCTGGTGGCCGGGCCGCACGGCTTCCGCTCGGCGCGCGAGCGGCGCGAAGGGTTCGAGGCCGCGCTGGCAGAGGCGGGGATCAAGCTGCCCCGTAGCCTGGTGGCGGACGGCCAGTACACGTTCGAGTCGGGCATTTCAGCCACCGACAGCTTGCTGGACCTCTCGCCGCGCCCCACGGCGATCTTTGCCTGCAACGACGAGATGGCGGCCGGCGTGCTGTTTGCGGCCCGGGAACGCGGCCTCGCCGTGCCGGACGACCTGTCGATCGTCGGGTTCGACGACACCCCCATCGCCGCGCGCGTGTGGCCGCCGCTGACCACGGTGCGTTGGCCGATCGTCGCCATGGGCCGTTCGGCCGCGCTGAAGCTGATCAGCGGCACCATCGCGCACGCGGAAGACGTCACCGAACCTTCGCTGTTCATCTCGACCCTGATCCGCCGCGGGTCGGTGGCGCCGCCGCGCAAGGACTGAGCACGCCATGCACGCCGGCCGTGTGCCCGCCGGAATCCGCGCTGCTTGCGCGCAGGGCTGACACCGGTTACCATTTCGCTTTCGATGGCGCAGGATTGACGGAGACCGGCATGTTCACCAAGACTTTTCAAGCCACCCACCCGGACATGATGGCCGGGGTGTCCAACGACCAATTGCGCGAGCGCTACCTGCTGGCCGGCCTGTTCGAATCCGGCAAGGTGAATCTGCAGTACTCGCACAACGAGCGCTTCGTGCTGGGCGGCGCGGTGCCCGCCGGCACCGCGCTCAAGCTGCCGGATCAAACGGAACCGGCCAGCGCGGCGGGCAAGCCCTTCCTGGAGCGCCGTGAAATGGCGGTGGTCAACGTCGGCACCAAGGGCACGGTGACGGTGGACGGCACGCGCTTCGAGCTGGAATCGCGCGACTGCCTCTATGTTCCGATGGGGTCGAAGGCGGTCAGCTTCGAGGGCGACGGCGCGCGTTTCTATTTGACGTCGCTTCCGGCGCACAAGGTCTGCGCGCTGAAGAAGATCTCGATCGCCGAGGCGATCCCGCTGGTGCGCGGCGACCTGGAAACGTCGAACAAGCGCACCATCTACCAGCTGGTCATTCCCGGCGTGTGCGAGAGTTCGCAGTTGCTGCTGGGCCTCACGATCCTGGAAAAGGGCAGCGTGTGGAACACCATGCCGCCGCATCTGCATGACCGGCGCAGCGAGGTGTATTTCTACTTTGGCCTGGGCGAGAATGACCGCGTGTTCCACTACATGGGCCGGCCGGAAGCGATGCGCCACATCGTCACCGCGAACGAGGAGGGCATCATCTCGCCCCCGTGGTCGATCCACATGGGGACGGGCACCAAGTCGTATGCCTTCATCTGGGCCATGGGCGGGGAGAACCTCGACTACACGGACATGAACGTGCTCGACATCTGCCAGCTCAAATGAACCCGTTCGACCTTTCCGGCCAAGTCGCGGTCATCACCGGCGCCAACACCGGCATCGGCCAGGCGATTGCGCTGGCGCTGGCGCAGGCAGGCGCCGACATCGCCGCGGTGGGCCGTACCCCGGCCACGGAAACGATCGGGCAGGTGCAGGCCCTCGGCCGCCGCGCCATCAACATCGCAGCGGACTTGTCGAGCACCGCGCCGATCGCGCAGGTGGTCTCCCAAGCGGAGTCGCAACTCGGCGGCATCGACATCCTGGTCAACAACGCGGGCATCATCCGGCGCGCCGACGCGGTGGAATTCAGCGAAGCCGACTGGGACGCCGTGGTCGACACCAATCTCAAGACCCTGTTTTTCCTCTCGCAAGCGGTGGCCAGGGGAATGATCGGCAAGGGCCGCGGCAAGATCATCCACATCGCCTCGCTGCTGTCGTTCCAGGGCGGCATCCGCGTGCCGGCCTACACGGCCGCCAAGAGCGGCGTGGCCGGGTTGACCAAGGCGATGGCCAACGAATGGTCGGCCAAGGGCATCAACGTCAATGCCATCGCGCCCGGCTATATCGAAACCAACAACACCGAGGCGCTGCGCGCCGACCCGGTCAGAAGTCGCCAAATTCTCGAGCGCATCCCGGCCGGGCGTTGGGGCGCACCGTCCGATATCGGCGGTGCAGCCGTGTTCCTGGCCTCGCGCGCGTCCGACTACGTGCATGGCCATGTGCTGCCGGTCGATGGCGGCTGGTTGGGCCGGTAAGGCGGATTGCCTCCATGAGCGGCCGAATCGTCTGCTTTGGTGAACTGCTGCTGCGCTTGAACGCGCCGGGGCGTGAGCTGCTGTTGCAGTCGGGCGTGCTGCAGGTCCATGTGGGCGGTGCGGAGGCCAACGTCGCCATCGGCCTGAGTTCGCTGGGCCGTGATTGCGCGATGGTCAGTGCAGTGCCCGACAATGCGCTCGGCCGCGGTGCGGTCGCGGCCCTCCGTGCGCGCGGCGTCGATTGCGCCGGCGTGCGCACGCTGCCCGGTCGCATGGGGCTGTACTTCATGACCACCGGCGCCGGGTCGCGCGCATCGGAAATCGTCTATGACCGCACTGCGTCGAGCTTTGCGCGCGCCAAGTCCGGCGACTTCGATTGGGATGCTTTGCTGCACGGCGCGGCCCTGTTCCACTTGTCCGGCATCGTCCCGGCGCTCGGTCCCGCGTCGGTCGAGGTTGCGCGCCAGGCCGTGCGCGCTGCACGCGCGCTGGGCGTGCCGGTGTCCTTCGACGGCAACTACCGCGCGCAGCTGTGGAGCGCCTGGGACAGCACGCCGGCACCGATCCTGCGCGACTTGATCGATCACGCCGACCTGCTGTTCGGCAATCACCGCGACTTGTCGCTGGTGCTGGGCCGGTCGTTTGGCGGCGAGGGCGAGTCCCGCCGGCGCGAGGCCGCGGATGCCGCATTCGCCGCGTTCCCGCGCCTGAAGCTGATGGCCTCCACGGCACGCGACATCGAGGACGCGGATTGCCATCGCATCGCCGCGCGCGTGGATCTGCGCGACGGCTTTGCACAGACGCCCGCCGTTCGCGTGACCGGCATTGTCGATCGCATCGGCGCCGGGGATGCGTTCGCCGCCGGTGTGTTGCACGCGTGGCTCAAGGGCGGTACTGCAGACGAGTTGGCGCGCACGGGGCTGGCGCTGACCTGTCTCAAGCACACGCTGCCGGGCGACGCGAGCGTGTTCCGCGAGGCCGATATCGCTGCCTTTCACGAGGGCGGATTGGATGTGCGCCGCTGACCTGCGCGCGCGCCGCCGCACTTTCCTGGGTGCGGCGCTGGCGGTGCCGCTGGTGTCGCGCTTCCCGCTTGTCCACGCGTCAGGCGCCGGGCCGCTCGCCGATGCGCCGGCCGGTCGCTTTCTCGGCGCGCACATCGATGGCGTTGGTCGTTTTCTTGGGATTCGCTACGGCCAGGACACGGCCGCCACGCGCTTTCGCCCGCCCGTTGCGGCAAGACGCGAAGCCGACGCCGTTCGCGCCTGGACCCATGGCCCCGTCAGCCCACAGCGCGGCAAGTTGCCCGGCACGCAGGGCGAGGATTGCCTGCGCCTCAACCTGTGGACGCCGTCGATCGATCCGCGCGCGCGGCGGCCCGTGATGGTTTACATCCACGGCGGCGCCTACCACACCGGCAGCGGCAACGAGGCCTGGTCGGAGGGCGCGAAGCTGGCCGCGCGCGGCGACGTGGTGGTGGTGACGCTCACGCACCGGCTCAATGCCTTCGGCTATCTCTCGCTCGGCCGCCTCGATGCGCGTTTTCCGGACAGCGGCAATGCGGGCCAGCTCGACCTGGTGCTGGCGCTGCAATGGATCCGCGACAACATCGCGGCCTTTGGTGGAGACCCGCGCCAGGTCACGCTGTTCGGCCAGTCGGGTGGCGGCGCCAAGATTGCCACGCTGATGGCCATGCCGGCGGCGCAGGGCCTGTTCCACCGCGCCATTACCATGAGCGGGCAGCAGGTCACCGCGTCCGGCCCGCTGAACGCCACGCGCCGTGCGCAAGCGTACCTCGCGAAGCTGTCGCGCGACCCGGTCGCTGCGCCCATTGAAAAACTGGTCGAGGCGCTGGACGCCGTGGATCCCATCCTCGGCGGGGGCGTCTACTTCGGTCCGGTCCTCGACGGGCGGACGCTGACCCGCCACCCGTTTTATCCGGATGCGCACCCGCTCGGCCGGTCGATTCCGATGATGCTGGGCAACACGGTGGCCGAAACGCGCGCGTTTTTTCCATCCAGTCACCGCGTGTTCCAGGGCCTCGACTGGACCAATCTCGCCGAGCGGCTGGGGCCCGAACTGCGCGTCGACATCGCCCCGGAGCACGTCATCGAGCGCTATCGCGAGTGGTTTCCGAATGCGAGTCCCGCCGAGGTGTTCATCCGCGCCACGACGGCGGGGCGCAGCTGGCGTGGGCAGATCATCGAGGCCGAGGAGCGCGCCCGGGCCGGCGTGCCGGCCTACGTCTATCAACTCGATTTCGACAACGCCATGCACACCGACGACATCGGCCTGGCGTTCGGCACGGCGCCGGACATGTCATCCGCGAAACGCGCCTTGAGCGACACGATGATGGACGTGTTCCTGCGTTTCGCGAAAACCGGCGACCCGGGCTGGCCGGCTTACGATTTGCCGGCGCGCAAGACCATGGTGTTCGACCGCGAATCGCGCGTGGTCGAGGATCCGCGTGGGCGCGAGCGCGAGCTGTTCGCTACGGTGCCGTACATCCAGCCGGGGACATAGCGCGGTGAATGGTGCGGCGCATGGTCCGGAACATGTGCCGCCCGATGCGATCCAAAATCTGGAACACGGAGGGTACAGAGAAGGGGGAGCACACAGAGGATTCTCCGTGGCCTCCCTCATTTCCGTGTGGCGTGGAACTGGCATCGCCCGAAAAGATTCAACACCTGAAACACAGAGGGTAGGGAGAAGGGGGAGCACACCGAGGTTTCTCCGTGTCCTCCCATTTCTCTGAGATCTCTGTGTTCCAGGTTTTCGGCGTTTCGTTTCGCGAACACGAAAGACCTAAGCGCAGTGGCCACGAGGCCGGCGCCGGAATGACGAAGCAACCCTACTTTCGCGAATCGAGGTCCGTCGGCGAGAGGTGCTCCTGGATCGGCCCCTTCTGCCCCGGGTAGCGGCCAGACTTCGGCAGCATCGTGTTGAGATCCCAGTCCGCCTCGACGAAGGGCGCGCGCGTTTCCTTCTGCTTCGGGTACTCGCTGACTTCCTTTTCATCATCGATGATCTGTCCGCGGCCCTCCACGACGAAGAACAGCACGCGCAGGTCGTCGGCGTCGCGGTCCCAGGGGCGCGCGCCCGCGTTGGCCAGTACGTGCCGCTCGACGTCGGAGGCAGGCAGGGCCTTCAGGCCTTCGGGCCATGCCACCGGGGCAGGCATCTCGATCAGCTTCGCGTGCGTCGCGCCGTAGCGGCCGAACATCGGCAGCGGTTCGCCGTACTTGTCCACGGCGATGTTGTCCTTGCCGTGGTATTCCAGGTCCCCATCGCCGCCCAGCATCAGGAACGGCAGCTTGCCGACGGTGGACGGCCCGCCGCGCAGCACGTTGCCCACGGCGCTCATCTGACCGTTGACGACGGGGTTGTCGCCCCACTCGAACAGCATCAGGTTGTAATGCAACGCCCGGCGGCCGGGGTTGTAGATCAGGTTGTTCACCACCGAGCCGCGTACGCCGCCCTTGAACAGGGGGTTGCGCTCCACGTTGTGCGCCCACAGGTTGCCGTAGAACAGGATGTTGGTCACGTTGTCGTGCACCAGCGAGCCCTTGGAGTGCTCGCCCTTGGGGTGGCTGGAATCGGCCAGTCCCTCGGCCGCAAGGTTGTAGGAAAACGTGATGTCGTGCGAGGTGTTGGCGCGCCACTCGTCGATGTTCTTTCCCTTGAAGCGCGGGCCGGAGGCCGACATGTTCTCGTCGATGGCCCAGGTCATTGTGCAGTGGTCGACGATGACGCGATGGGCCGAGACCATGTTGAGCGCGTCGGGATCCCAGCCGCTGCGCTTGGCGGCGCCGTCCGCCCCGGTGCGGATGCGGATGTGGCGCACGATCACGTCGTGGGTGCGGATGTTCAGACCCGTCTTGATCAGCGTGATGCCCGGCGAGGGCGCCGTCTGGCCGGCGATGGTGAGGAAGGGCTCGCGCACGTCGATCACCTTGCGCGCCATGTCGATCACGCCGCCGACCTCGAAGACGACGATGCGCGGGCCCTTGGTTTCCACCGCGGCCTTGAACGAGCCGGGGCCCTCGGCGTTGAGGTTGGTGACCTTGAGGATCTTGCCGCCGCGCCCGCCGGGCGTGACCCCGCCCCAGCCCAGGGCGCCGTGGAAGGCCCGGGCCGTGGAGGGGGCTGACGCTTTCGGATCAGGGGCGGATTGGGACTGGCCGGGCAGGGCACAGAGCAGGAACGGACACAGGAGTAGCGTGGCAGCGAGGCGCATGCGGGGCCCTTCCGAATAGGTGTTGACATCAAAAACGGTTCCCCATAATATCGCAATGACACCGGTTTCTCAAGTTGGTCGCCGCCGGAATATCCAGCCGCCGATTTCCCAGAGTGAGGGGAATTTGCGGCAGGGGGGTCGAAAGCGAAAAAGTTGTTGCGGCGCAGCAAAAATGACACCGGTTACTTTTTAGGCTTGGCAGGACCCAAACACCCGATTGAATCGTTTGACTAACCGGCGGAGATCCCGAGCGGCGCCATTCCAAAGCCCGCCCCCGCCACGGAGGAGAATCGCATGACCCAGAAACGAGTTTCCGGTGCACCGATGCAGCGCATGAAGTTGCTGACCCTGGCGACCTTGAGCGTCCTGTCCGCGGGCATGGCCGTGGCGCAAGAGTCCAAACCGCCGGTGCAGCCCGGCCAACCCAAGCCGGCCGACCAGGCCCAGCCGGCGCCGGCTGCCAAGGCCGCCGCTCCGCAAGCGGTGGATACGGTCGTGATCACCGGGTTCCGCGCCTCGCTCGAAAGCGCGCTCAATCTCAAGAAGGAAGACCTCGGCATCGTCGATGTCATCAAGGCCGAGGACATCGCCAAGTTCCCCGACACCAACCTGGCCGAGTCTCTGCAGCGCGTGCCCGGCGTGGTCATCGACCGCGACGCCGGCGAGGGCCGCACGATCACCGTGCGCGGTTTGGGCGGCGATTTCACGCGCGTGCGCATCAATGGCGTGGAAGGCTTGGCCACCACGGGCGGCACCGACAGCTCCGGCGGCAACAACCGTACGCGCGCCTTCGACTTCAACGTGTTCGCCTCGGAGCTGTTCAGCCAGCTCAAGGTGCGCAAGAGCTCCTCCGCGGATGTCGATGAAGGCTCGCTGGGCGCCACCGTGGACCTGCAGACCTCGCGGCCCTTCGATTTCAAGGGATTCAAGGCCTCCGCCTCGATCAGCGGCCGCTACAACGACATGTCCAAGGACATCGACCCGCGCGGCGCTTTCCTGGTCTCCGACACTTTCCTCGACAACAAGGTCGGCGTGCTGCTGTCCGGCGCCTACTCCAAGCGCTACCTGTTCGAGGAAGGCTTCAGCACCGTGCGCTGGGACAATGGCACGTCCTCGGGTGGCTGGTGTGCCCCCACCGGCGTGACCAACAATCCGACCAACTCGACGGCCACCACCTGCGGCCCGTCCGCGCAGGGCGTGGCGCGCATCACCGGCAACGCAGCCACCATCGCCGCTTACAACGATGCGAGCAACGCGGCCAACTTCCACCCGCGCCTGCCGCGTTACGGGCGCCTCACGCACGACCAGGAACGCACCGGCCTGACCGGCTCGATCCAGTTCCGCCCGCAACAAGGCACGCTGCTGACGCTCGACATGCTGTATTCGAAGATGGAAGCCACGCGCCAGGAAGACTTCCTCGAGGCGATCTCCTTCAGCCGCTCGGCCGCGCAGGGCGGCAAACCGCAGACCAGCGTGGTCGAAACCCAGTACGCCTCCAACGGTGCCTTGCTGTATGGCGTCTACAACGGCGTGGACATCCGCTCCGAGCAGCGATTCGACTTGCTCAAGACGACCTTCACCCAGCCGACGCTGACCTTGGAGCAGACGCTGACCGACACCTTGCGCCTGAATGTACAGGCCGGCGTGGCGGAATCGAAGTTCCGCAACCCGTTCCAGACCACCACCACGCTGGACGCGCTCAACGTCAATGGCTACACCATCGACTTTCGCGGCAGCGACCGCCTGCCGATCATCCGCTATCCGTTCGACGTGACCCAGTCCGGCGGAGCGCTGACGCTGGTGTCGGTCCCGCAGGTGACCTCCGGCACGCAACCGACCACCATCCCCAACACCACCTCGAGCGAAATTCGCATCCGTCCGCAGGGTTCGACCAACAAGAACCAGCTGGCGCGCTTTGACCTGGCTTGGGAGGCGATGCCCGACCTGCTCACCGTGAAGGGCGGCTACGACGACAAAAAGTACACCTTCGACACCTTCGAGTTCCGCCGCGTCAACCAGAACGACACGATCTTCGCGCCGCCGTCCGGCACCAGCGTCGGCAGCCTCACCACCATGCTGACCGGCTTCGGCCAGGGGCTCGGCCTGCCGGCCGGGACGCCAACCGCCTGGCTGATCCCCAACTTGCAGGCCATCGCGGCGGCGTACGACATCTATTGCAACTGCCTGAAATCCGGGCCGGCGGGCGGACCGGGCGACTTCACGCTTTCCTCCACCACCAACGGCAACGCGCGCGGCAACAACCGCTCAGTGGTGGAACGCGACAAGGGCATCTGGCTGATGGCCGAGTTCAACACCGAGTGGAACGGCATGCCGGTGCGCGGCAACGTCGGTGTGCGCCAGGTGCGCACCGAGCAGGTGGCGACCGGCTACCAGGCCACCGGCGGCGGCACCGAAATCACCGTGACCAACGAATACACGGACACGCTGCCTTCGTTCAACGTCTCACTGCAGGTCACGCGCGACTTCATCGTGCGCCTGGCGGCCGCCAAGGTGATGGCGCGCCCGCAACTGGGCAACCTCAATCCCGGCGGCACCATCAGCACCACCGGCACGCTGTCGATCACCGCCGGCAACCCGCTGCTGCAGCCGTTCCGCGCCAAGGCCTACGACACCAGCTTCGAGTGGTACTTCGCCAAGAACGGCTTCCTGGGACTGGGCCTGTTCTACAAGGACATCGGCACCTACATCCAGAACCTGCGCACCAACATCCCCTACAACGAAACCGGCTTCCCGCTGTCGTTCCTGCCGTCCAACTTCAACGGCACCGAGGTGTTCCAGGTGACCGCGCCGATCAACACCAAGGGCGGGCCGTTGAAGGGCTACGAACTGAACTACCAGCAGCCGTTCACGTTCCTGGACGGCTGGGCACGCAATTTCGGCACGCTGCTCAATTACACGTATGTGAAGTCGCGCATCGAGTACGCCGTCTCGCCCACCAGCGGCACCACCATCACCGACGACCTCCTGAACCTGTCGCCGAAGTCCTGGAATGCCACGCTCTATTACGACGACGGCACCTGGAGCGGGCGCGTGTCCGGGGCCTTCCGCAAGTCGTTCATCACCCGCGTGCCGGGCCAGAACAACAACGACGTCGAGGGCAAGAACAGCTCGACCAACGTCGACGCCTCGCTCTCGTACCAATGGAGCAAGAACATCCAGTTCATGCTGGAAGGGGTCAACCTGACCAACGAGGCCAATGACCAGTTCATCAGCCGCGCGCGCAACAGTTCGGTCGTGTATCACAAGACCGGCCGCGAATTCATGCTGGGCGTGCGCGCGAAGTTCTGACCACTGCGCACCACAACGTTTCTCCTGGCCCCGGATCTCCGGGGCTTTTTTTTGCCGGTACAGAGCGGTCGCCCGCCAAACCCAAGGACTGGCGCGCTTTTCCGGCGACAAATGGCCTGATCTCCTTGCCAGTGCTTGAGTTTGGTGTTTCTATCCAGGACGGATAGCGTCTTGACACGCATCATGTGGCGTGGGCGGGGTGCGCCGTATCCTTTTGCCCGAATCTGCCAAACTCCATGGGTAAACGCCCGGCTTTCCGGGCCAAATCCAGGCTTGATGCAAGTCAATCAAGGAATGCCGACCCGATGAACGACCGCGCCACTGCTTCCATCCCGCTGGCCGACGTGCGCCGCAAGATGAAAGCGCGCAACACCCCCAAGGGCCGGCAGGTCGATCCCGCTGCGCGCGCCGACGTCGCGGCCCTGCTCGCCGGCCGCGAAAGCCGCCGCGACCTGCTCATCGAGTTCCTGCACCTGGTCCAGGACCGCTTCAACCAGTTGTCGGCCGCGCACCTGGCCGCGCTGGCGGAGGCGATGAAGCTTTCGCAAGCCGAGGTGTACGAGGTCGCGACGTTCTATCACCACTTCGACGTGGTCAAGGAAGGCGAGTCCGCGCCCCCCGCGCTCACGGTGCGCGTGTGCGAGACGTTGTCGTGCACGATGGCCGGGGCAGGCGAGCTGTTGGAGAAGCTGCCCGCGCTGCTCGGCAAGGACGTGCGCGTGATCGCCGCCCCCTGCATCGGCCGCTGCGCCGAAGCGCCGGCGGTGTGCGTGGGGCAGAACGCGTTTGGGTTTGCGAGCGTGGATCTGGTGGTTGCGGCGGTACATCAGGGTGCGACCTCCGCCACCCCCTCCCCCCCGGTCCCTCCCCCGCGAGGGGGGAGGGAAGCCTCTCGCGAGAGCGGTTCCGCTTCTCCGGACAAGGCCTCTCTCCCATTGCGGGAGAAAGGTGGGAGAGAGGGGGCTCCGCACATCGACTTTGCGACCTACCAAGCCCAAGCCGGCTACCAAACCTGGCTCGAAGTGGCGAGCGGAAAACGCGATGCCGAATCCATCCTCAAGGCACTCGAAAACTCCAACCTGCGCGGCCTCGGCGGCGCGGGGTTTCCGGCGGGGCGCAAGTGGCGCATCGTGCGCGCCGAGCCCGCGCCGCGGCTCATGGCGGTCAACATCGACGAGGGCGAGCCCGGCACGTTCAAGGATCGCCATTACTTGGAGCGCGATCCGCACCGGTTCCTGGAAGGCCTGCTGATCGCCGCCAAGGTGGTGGGCATCGACGCCTGCTACATCTACCTGCGCGACGAGTACCACCAGTGCCGCGCGCTGCTTGAGGCTGAATTGGCGGCGCTCCAGGCCGGGCCTCCCGGGGGTGTCGCCCTCCCGCACATCGAGTTGCGGCGGGGCGCCGGTGCCTACATCTGCGGCGAAGAATCCGCGATGATCGAATCCATCGAGGGCCACCGCGGCATGCCGCGCTTGCGCCCGCCGTACGTGGCCCAGGTCGGCTTGTTTGGCCGCCCCACGCTGGAACACAACATGGAGACGCTCTACTGGGTGCGCGACATCCTGGAGAAGGGCGCCGACTGGTTCGCCGGCCATGGGCGCAATGGCCGGAAGGGACTGCGTTCATTTTCCGTTTCCGGCCGCGTGAAAAAGCCCGGCGTGCACCTGGCCCCTGCAGGCATCACCGTCAGGGAGCTGATCGAGGAATTCTGCGGCGGCATGCAGGACGGCCACGCGTTCTACGCCTACCTTCCCGGCGGCGCCTCGGGCGGCATCCTGCCCGCCAGCATGGGCGACATCCCGCTCGACTTCGACACCCTGCAACCGCACGGCTGCTTCATCGGCTCGGCGGCGGTGGTGATCCTCTCCGACCAGGACAAGGCGCGTGATGCGGCGCTGAACCTGATGAAGTTCTTCGCGGATGAAAGCTGCGGGCAGTGCACACCGTGCCGCGTGGGGACGGAGAAAGCTGTGAGGTTGCTGGAGGAATCGAAGTGGAAGACGGGGTTGCTGGAGGAACTGTCGCAGGTGATGGTGGATGCGTCCATCTGCGGGCTGGGGCAGGCGGCGCCGAATCCGATTCGGTGCGTGATCAAGCATTTCCCGCATGAGATCGCATGATGGTGATCCGCGCCGCCGCTCATTCCTGTCGCCCCGGATTTAGTCCGGGGCCCAAGTTGTCATTTCGCTGTGGCAAAGAAACTTGGACCCCGGCCTTCGCCGGGGAGACAACAATAAGGTGGGGTGCAGCTCAATGAACATGCTTTCCGAACCCCTCCTCGAGCGCAAAACCGTCGAATTCACCCTCGACGGCCAGAAGGTCACGGCCTTCGAGGACCAGACGCTGATCGAGATCGCCAAGGAGCACGGCAAGGAAATCCCGCACCTCTGCTACAAGCCGGGTTACCGCCCGGACGGCAATTGCCGGGCCTGCGTGGTGGAGATCAAGGGCGAGCGTACGCTGGCGCCGTCGTGTTGCCGGCATCCGTCCAACAACATGGACGTCACCACCGCGTCGCCGCGCGCGGTGCATTCGCAGAAGCTGGTGCTCGAACTCCTGTCTGCCGACGCGCCGGAAAAGGACTTCAAGCCGGCCGGGAACGAGTTGGCCCTGTGGAAGGCGAAGCTCGGTGTGAACGGCTCGCGATTCCACGCCCGCGCGCAACCCGACCCCGACTTCTCGCACCCGGCCATGAGCGTGAACCTCGACGCGTGCATCCAGTGCACGCGCTGCGTGCGTGCCTGCCGCGAAGAGCAGAACAACGACGTCATCGGCTACGCTGGCCGCGGATCGCATTCGCGGATCGTGTTCGATTTCGATGACCCGATGGGCATCAGCACCTGCGTGGCCTGCGGCGAGTGCGTGCAGGCCTGCCCGACGGGCGCACTGGCGCCTGCCAAGGCGGCCTACGAGGTGGTGGCGGACAAGACGGTGGATTCGGTGTGCCCGTACTGCGGCGTGGGTTGCCAGCTCACCTACCACGTGAAGGACAACACCATCATCCGCGTCGAAGGCCGCGACGGTCCGGCCAACATGAGCCGCCTGTGCGTGAAGGGCCGCTACGGTTTCGACTATGCGCACCACAAGCAGCGTCTGACCAGGCCCCTGATCCGCAAACCCGGCGTGCCGAAAACGGCAGGCTTCACCGTCGACCCGGAAAACTGGCGCGAAGTGTTCCGCGAGGCGACCTGGGAAGAGGCGCTGGACCTGGCCGGTGGCACGCTGAAAAAAATCCGCGACCAGCACGGCCCCAGGGCGCTCGCCGGCTTCGGTTCCGCCAAGGGATCCAACGAGGAGGCCTACCTGTTCCAGAAGCTGGTGCGCACCGGTTTCCGGACCAACAACGTGGACCACTGCACGCGCCTCTGCCATGCCTCCTCGGTGGCGGCGCTGCTCGAGGGCGTCGGCTCGGGCGCGGTGTCCAACCAGGTCTCCGACGTCGCCAAGGCCGAGGTGATCTTCCTCATCGGCGCCAATCCCACCTCCAATCACCCGGTGGCGGCGACATGGATCAAGAATGCCGCCAAGCGCGGTGCCAAGCTGGTGGTGCTCGACCCGCGGCGCAACGACCTTTATCGCCACGCCTGGCGCTACCTGCAATTCAAGCCGGACATGGACGTGGCGATGTTGAACGCCATGATCCACACCATCATCGACGAGGGCCTCGTCGACGGGGACTTCATCCGGGATCGCACCCACAACTACACGGCGCTGAAGGAAAACGCCAAGGACTTCGCGCCCGAGAAAATGGCGCCGCTGTGCGGCATCCCGGCCGAGACCCTTCGTGAAGTGGCGCGCGCCTTCGCGACCAGCAAAGGCTCGATGATCCTGTGGGGCATGGGCATCTCGCAGCACGTGCATGGGACCGACAACGCGCGCTGCCTGATCGCGCTCTGCCTCATGACCGGGCAGGTGGGCAAGCCGGGCTCGGGCCTGCATCCGCTGCGCGGGCAAAACAACGTGCAGGGCGCTTCCGACGCCGGCCTGATCCCGATGATGTTCCCCAATTACCGCCGCGTGGACAACCCGGACAACCACGCGCGCTTCGAAAAACTGTGGGACACGAAACTGGACAGCCAGCCGGGCCTCACCGTGGTCGAAATCATGGACGCGGCCTACGACGGCATCATCAAGGGCATGTACGTGATGGGCGAGAACCCGGCCATGTCCGACCCGGATGCCAACCACGCGCGCGCGGGCTTGGCCAAACTGGACATGCTGGTGGTGCAGGACATCTTCCTCACCGAGACTGCGTACCTGGCCGACGTGGTGCTGCCGGCCTCTGCGTGGCCGGAGAAGACCGGCACCGTCACCAACACCGACCGCATGGTGCAGCTGGGCCGCCGCGCGCTGGAGATGCCGGGCGATGCGCGCCAGGACCTGTGGATCATCCAGCAGATGGCAAAGCGCCTGGGTCTCGACTGGGACTATCCCGGCGAAGAGAGCGGCGTCGCGGCCGTGTACGAGGAAATGCACGTCGCGCAAGATTCGATCTCCGGCATCAGCTGGTCGCGGCTCAATCGCGAGTCCGTGGTGACGTATCCCTGCAAGGACGACGACGATCCCGGCCAGCCGGTGGTGTTCATCGACAAGTTCCCCACCGCCGACGGGCGCGCCAAGTTCGTGCCGGCCGACATCATTCCCGCCAATGAGCGTCCGGACACCGAGTATCCCTTCGTGCTCATCACCGGCCGGCAGCTGGAACACTGGCACACCGGCTCCATGACACGCCGCGCCTCCGTGCTGGACGCGATCGAGCCTGCCGCGTGCGTGAGCATGAACCCGCTGGACATGCGCGCCTTGCACGTGCACGCAGGCGAAAACGTTACCGTGCAATCGCGGCGCGGCGAGGTCGGCATCATGGTGCGCGCCGACGAGGGTGTGCCGGTGGGCAGCATTTTCATGCCGTTCGCCTACTACGAGGCGGCCGCAAACCTGCTCACCAATCCGGCGCTGGACCCGTTCGGCAAGATTGCGGAATTGAAGTACTGCGCGGTGCGCGTGACCAAGGGTGGGGAGCCGGCGCCATTGTCGAGCTATGGGGGCGCGCAGGCGTTCGTAGCACACTAGCGCGCCGGACGGACGGCGGCGCATCGCAGCATTCGGTCATCCGCAGGTCATCCGCGCATGGCAACATGGTGCGCTTCAATGGTTCCCAGGCTGCCCTCCCGATGACTCGATCCGCCTTTTCCTTGCTGGGTGCAATTGCCGCGTCGCTGTTGTTGGCGTCCTGTGCGTCACGCGTGGTGGTCCCGCCGGCCGGGATCGAGAAGATCCAAACGGTCGTCGTGTTCTATGCCGAGAACCGCAGCTTCGATCACCTGTTCGGCCGCTTTCCGGGTGCTGAGGGAATCGATGCGGCAACCGCGGAGCAGAAAACCCAGATCGACCGCGACGGCACACCCTTGCCGCGGCTGCCCGCGGCGTACTGGAACTTCAAGGTGCAGCCGGAGTTTCCGGCCAGCATGCCCAACGGGCCGTTTGCCCTCGACGCGCCGCCGGTGAACCTGTCGCAGGACTTCGTCACGCCGGACCCCACGCACAGCTGGTACCAGCACATTGCCCAGATCAACGGCGGGCGCAACAACGCCTTCGTGCGCATCACCAATGTCGGCGCGCTGGCGATGGGCTACTACGATGGTTCAAGGACGCACCTGTGGAATTGGGCGAAGCAGTACACGCTGGCGGACCATTTCTTCCAGGGCACCTATGGCGGGTCCTACGTCAACCACCAGTGGCTGGTGTGCGCCTGCCTGCACGCCCATCCGGACGCGGCCGACAACCTGCGATCGGTGCTGGATGAGAACGGGGAACTGAAGCACGCCGAGAATTCACCGAAAAGCGCGCTGGACGGGCCGCCGCGCTGGGTGCGCAGCGGCACCGTGATGCCGAAGGACAAGGGCAGCTATGCCATCAACACGGTGGAATCGTCCTACCAGCCGAGCGGCATCCTGCCGCCGGCCGACGACTTCACGCGCGCGGACCCGGCCCGTTCGCCCCTGCCGCCGCTGGCCACAAGGACCATCGGCGACACGCTCACTGAAAAAGGCGTTCGCTGGGCCTGGTATTCGCAGGGTTGGAAAGCAGCCAACGCGGACGGCATGCGTGACCCGAAGGAAAAGCGCACGGTGATCAAGGCCAAGCCGATCAATTTCGCCCCGCATCATTCGCCCTTCAACTATTACCAACGCTTTGCACCCGGCTCCGCGGATCGCGAGACGCATTTGAAGGACCGCGACGATTTCTTGCGCGACATCGAATCCGGCACCTTGCCGCAAGTGGTGTTCTACAAGCCCGCCGGCAGCTGGGCGCAGCACAGCTGGGACAGCAGCGTGACTGCCGGCGACGTGGAAATCCACGACATCGTGTCCCGTCTGGTCGCCAGCCCGCAGTGGCCGCACATGGCCATCATCGTCACCTACGACGAGTACGGCGGTTACTGGGACCACGTGCCCCCGCCGATGGGTCCGGGCTGGGGCGACGCGTTCGGCCCGGGCTCGCGCATTCCCGCGGTGATCATTTCCCCCTACGCCAAGCGCGGATTCGTGGACAAGACGGTGTACGACACCACTTCGATCCAGAAATTCTTGAACCGTCGCTTCGGGTTGGCGCCGCTGCCGGGCTTGCGCGAGAACATGGGCGACTTGACGGCTGCGTTCGCGTTCTGAGCGGTTTGCCGGCCCATTCGGCAGCGGACGGGCGCCGGGCCATCGACCCACTGCCCACGGCGAACATTGCCACCTGCCGCCTGCCACCCCACAATGACCGTCTGCACGGCTTGTGGTAACTTTTTGACAGTTC
This sequence comes from Betaproteobacteria bacterium, assembly GCA_016790765.1. Classification (GTDB taxonomy): domain Bacteria; phylum Pseudomonadota; class Gammaproteobacteria; order Burkholderiales; family Usitatibacteraceae; genus UKL13-2. The sequence continues at coordinate 4,414 of JAEUMZ010000181.1, read as the reverse complement.
TTTACAAGTCGTGTCCTGCGCGCGACGACAATGCGCTTTTGGTGGCCGCCCGCCTTGCCCGACGCACCGATGCCCATCGACCCTGTGCCGCAATCCTCCGCACCGCCGAAGGTCACCCCGTCCCGGGACCGGCACCCGCACGCGCGCTGCTGGGGCGTCTTGGCGGCCTGGGCCGCGGCCCTGGCCTGCGTATCGCCAACGGCCAGCGGAATGCACGACGGCAATGGCGCGGCCGTCATGGCCGGCACGCCGCCCATCGAACGCTTTTCACCCACCATCGACATCTACCCGCAGCACTTCTGCGTGCAACAGGACAGCACCGGCCGCGTGCTGATTTGCAGTACCGACGGGCTGGTGGAGTTCGACAGCGAACGCTGGCGGCTCAACCGCATGCCCAATGGCGAAATCGTGCGTTCATTGGCGGTGGGGCGGCAGGACACGGTCTATGTGGGCGGCTACAACCAGTTTGGCGTGATGCGGCGCAATGCCGCCGGCCGGTTGCAGTTCGAGGACTTGACGCCGAAGTTCGCCGCGATGCTCAAGGATCGCGAGTTCGCCGACATCTGGGAGGTCGTCGAGACGCCCGACGGCGTGTACTTCCGCGCGCTGTATGACTTGTTCCGCTGGAATCCGGACTCCGGGCAGGTCGCGCATTGGCACCACCCGGGCCGGCTGGGCTGGATCGCACACAAGGCCGGCCGCACCACCGTGCAGTTCCGTGGCGAGGGCGTCAAGGCGCTCGACGGCAACGCCTGGAAGCTGCTCGCCGGCGGGGCGCAGTTCAAGGTCCTGATGCAGGCCTGGCTGCCGCTCGACGACGGCCGCACGCTGGTCGTCGATGCCGAGGGCCAATGGTGGATGGTGGACAAGGGCGGGCAGGCGCAGGCGATGAAACGGCCGTCCGGCGTCCCCGAGTCTGCCAGCATCACCTGTGCCGCCGTACTGCCCGACGGCGGCGTGGTGCTGGGCACGGCCTCGGGGGAAGTCCTGTTCACCGATGCGCACTTCGCGGCCGCCCATCGCGTGTCCCTCGAGTCGGGTTTTGTCACCGGCGTGGCCTGGCAGCGCAACGGCGGTCTGCTCGCGGCCGTGCAGGGTTCGATCTATCGCGTCGGCTGGCCGGCCACCTGGACGGTGCTGGGCCAGGAACATGGCATCAGCGGCAACTTCTCGTCGCTGGTCGAGTGGAACGGGTCGCTGCATGTGCTCGCCAGCGGCGGCATCTATCGTGCCGCGCGCGGCGAGCCGACGATCCGTTTCCGGCGCATGCCCGGGCGCGCGGACACCCCGAACCACCTGGCGCCGCTCGATGCGCGGCGCGCGCTGCTGGCCGAATCGCGCCACGTGGCCCTCATCGAGGGCGATCGCATCCGCGAACTCAGTCCGGAGACGATGTACCCGCGCGAGTTCACGCGCTCGCGCTTCCACAAGAACCTGGTGTTCATGCATACCGAGCATGGTTTGCGCACCATCGACCTCGGCAACGGCATGAAGATCTCGCGGCCGTTGCCGGACAAGGATGGCGTGTTGATCAGCACCCTGGTGGAAGTCAGCGCCACCGAGGTCTGGGCCGGCACCGGCCGCCACGGCATCCTGCGCTACACCCTGGGCAGCAAGGGTGAGTTGCTGGAGGCGGTGCCCCTGACGCCTGCGGAGGGCGTGGAATACGGCCAGGTGAGCGAGTGCTACCTCAGCGAAACCGGGCCGCGCGATGCGAACGGCAAGCCGCAATGGGTGGCCAGCACCAAGAAGGGCGTGTTCCGCTGGAACGGCAGCCGCTTCGAGCGCGAACCCTTGGACAACCTGGCCACCATGTTGCGTGACGACGAGGCACTGGTGTTTGTGGCGCGACCGGATGGCGCATTGTGGGCCTACGGCAACACGCGGATCTTCGCGCGCGAAGCCGGGCGCACGGCGTGGCGCCAGCAGGAGATCCGGCCGCTGCTGCGCGGCGCGCTGGTGCACCACGCCACGCTGTCGGACGGCCAGTTGGCGTTCGTGACGTCCAACGGCGTCCTCATCCACCACCCGCCACCCGCCGCGCCGCGGACGCCGGAGACCAACGGCAGCACGCAATCGCCGTACACGCTGGGCATGACCTCGGTGACGCTGCTGCGCAACGGCAAGACCGTCGAGCTGCCGCTTGCCCCGGAAACCCCTCCGCAAATCGACGAGGGCGAGTTTGCACTGCGATTCGACTTCGCCCTGCCGGAACTGACGCGCGAGGGCATCAAGCGCTACCAGGGCCACATGACCGGCGAGGAGGCCAAGATGTCGGACTGGGGCCTGCCCAGCCGCTACACCTACTACAACATGCGGCCCGGCGAGTTCGCCCTGCGCATCCGTGCCATGGACTCGGATGGCCGCATCAGCGAAATGGCGCCGTACCGCTTTGTCGTGGTGCCGCCCTGGTACGCGCGGCCGTGGGCGAAAGTGATCTACCTGCTGGGGGCAATGCTGCTGGCGGGCATCCTGGTACTGGCCTACATCCGCGCCCGCACCGAGCGCTTCCGGCGCGCCAATGCGGCGCTGGAGGAGGGCATCGCGGCGCGCACGCGCGAATTGGCCGAGGCCAATCGCCGCCTGGACATGATGGCGCACATGGATGGCCTGACCGGCATCGCCAATCGCCGCAGCCTGGACACCTATCTGCCGGCCATCTGGGCGCAGTGCCGCGAGCAGGGGCGGCCACTGTCGGTGATGGTGATCGACGCCGACCACTTCAAGCGCTACAACGACGAGCATGGCCACATCGCCGGCGACGACCTGCTCAGGAGCCTGACGCGCCACTTGATGAACCAATTGCGGCGCGCGGAGGATTTCCTGGCGCGCTATGGCGGCGAGGAGTTCGTCGTCATCCTGCCGGGCGCGGATTCAGGCGTCGCCGCATCGATGGCCGAATCGATGCGCAAGAGCATCGCCGAATCGCCGCTCGGCATCACGGTATCGATCGGCATCTGCACCATGGTGCCGGATGCCAGCCCGCCCGATGCACTGCTGGCGCGCGCCGATCGCGCCCTCTACGAGGCCAAGCGCGCAGGCCGCAACCAGGTGCGGGTTTGTAGTGAGTAGCGTGCGCTTCTCGGTCGGCGGGCAATGCGGTTCATGCGGGGTTCTCTTGTCAAACTCCAGGCGGGGCGCGGCGTTTCAGCCGGTTATGCCCTGGTCGGCGCGCCAGTACTGGGGTTTGGTGGTGCACGTGAACGCATACCCAAAATCCCCCTCCATCCCCCTTTAGGAAAGGGGGAAGTGGTGCAGTTGCGTTTGCACCGAAGCCAGCCGTAAGTGCCATGCACCAGCCAATACTTCCCCCTTTGAAAAAGGGGGATTGAGGGGGATTTTGGGTGCGTGAATCAGCGCATCCCTCCTCCAATACATCCCACCCCCAATCACGACGCACACAAGCCTCGTCGCCATCGCGCTTCCACACTCCCCAACCTGCCATGCCATGATGCGCGCCATCCCTTCCCTCCGGCCATGACCCCGCGCTTCAAGATCTGCTGCATCCAGTCGCACGAAGAGGCCGCGTTGGCCCTGCGCGCGGGCGCATCCGCCCTGGGCCTGGTCGCGGCCATGCCCAGCGGGCCGGGCGTGATCGACGAAGCGCGCATCGCCGACATCGCGCGCCGCGTGCCGCCGGGCGTGGCCACCTTCCTGCTCACCTCGGAGACCGATCCTGAGCGCATCGCGGCGCAGCATGCGCGCTGCCTCACCACGGTGATCCAGTGTTGCGATCACCTCGACGCCGGCACGCATGTTGCCCTGCGCGCGCGGATGCCGGGGGTCAAGCGCGTGCAGGTGGTGCACGTGGTCGATGAAGGGTCGGTGGACTATGCGCTGGGTATCGCGCCGCACGTGGAGGCGCTCCTGCTAGATTCCGGCCGGCTAGGAGGCGCGGTGAAGGAACTGGGTGGCACCGGCCGCGTGCACGACTGGTCGCTCTCGCGCCGCATTCGTGAGGGATCGCCGGTGCCGGTGTACCTGGCGGGCGGTCTTCATGGGGGCAACGTGGCCGAGGCGATCGACGCGGTGCGCCCGTTCGGCCTCGATGTGTGCAGCGGCGTGCGCAGCGACGGCGCGCTCGATGCGGACAAGCTCGCGCGGTTTGCCGAGGCCGTGCGAAGGTGTGCACCGTGAACATCCTCCTGTCGCTGGGCGAAGTCGTCGGCTGGCTGACGTTCCTGTACCTGGGTGGCGCGGGCGCCTTTGAATTGCTGGGCAATCGCCGCGTGCGGGCCAGTGCATTGCTCGCCGGCGCGGTGGGCTGGGGGGTGGCGATGTTCGTGGCGCTCAAGGTGGCGCGCAGTGGAGCGCTGGGCGTGCTCATTGCGCTGCTGTTCATCGTCGCCTCCGTTTGGCTGGTGCGCAGGGTGCATCGCACCCTCGGCAAGCCGGACATGGACTGGCGATAACC
>JAEUMZ010000149.1 GCA_016790765.1 Betaproteobacteria bacterium | reverse complement strand
ATTGACGGCGTTGAAGACGGCGGGATCGACATCGAACCAATGGAAGTCGCCGTTGAACACCAGCATCGGCGGCACCGCTTCCCGCGCGGCCATGCGCTCGATCTCCTCCTGCGCCGGAAGGTTGCCGTACAGGCCGCCGATGACGTAGATCGTCTCGGCGTGCAGGTCCGCTGCGCGCGAGAAGGACTTCGGCGAATAGCGGTAGTCCAGCGGGCAGGATCGGCCGGGGGTCATGGTCGAATTTGCAAGACGGAAAGGGCAAAATCTTGAACCACAGAGGACACAGAGAACACAGAGAGTACCTCGTGTCTTTCTCTGTGTTCTCTGTGTCCTCTGTGGTTCAAGAAGTTAACTTCTCGATTTCAAAGCACCAGCACTGGCGAGGCGTTCGGGGCGAAAAGGGCTGGAAACGGCCGTCCCTATTGCACTTCCTACTCCGCGGCGGCCAGTGCGGGCGTGGCGCGGCCTTCGCTGTCGAGCGCGCCACCGCACGAGGACCCCTGGCCCGCGGTGCAGCCGTAGCAGTGGTCACGCACCACGATGGGGTTGCCGGTGAGGTCGACGTCCATCAGGTCGGTGAGGTGCGTTTTCATCCGGCCCCCGTGGTTCAGCGGCAGGCCGAGCATCTGGTTGAAATCGCAGTCGTACACGAAGCCCAGGTGATCGACCGACAGCAGCGTGCGGCACATGACCGATTCCAGATTTGCGGCCTGGAAGCTGGACACCAGCAAATCCATGTAGCCCTCGAACTCGCCCTTGGATACCAATGTCGAGCCGAAGCGCTGGATCGGCATGTTGGTGATCGTGTACAGGTGGTTGAACACGATGCCGAAGTTCGCCTCGAGCAGGCGGTGGTAATCGGCCTCCAACGCCTCCTGCGGCGGCGGCAGCTTCGCACCTTGCGGATTGAACACGAGGTTCAGCGTGAGGCCGCTACCCGCTTGTCCGTACCCCTGCGCATTGAGCTGTTTCAAGCCGGCGATGGACTTTTCGAACACGCCTTCGCCGCGCTGCTTGTCGACATTGTCCTGGGAGTAACACGGCAGCGAGGCGGTGATCTCCACGCCCTGTTGCGCGAGGAATCCGGCCAGCGTTTCCTGCCCCGGCTCGGACAGGATGGTCAGGTTGCAACGGTCGATGACGCGCACGCCGCGTTTGCGCGCCGCAACGACCAGGCGGCGGAAATGCGCATTCAACTCCGGTGCCCCGCCCGTGAGGTCCAGGGTCGTAATGCGCGCCGCATCGAGGAACGCGATCACCTGGTCGATCGTCTCGCCAGCCATCATTTCCTTGCGGTCCGGGCTGGCGTTGACGTGGCAGTGGAAGCACGCCTGGTTGCACTTGTAGCCCAGGTTCACCTGCAGGGTGTCGAGGGCCTTGCGGCGCAAATGCGGAAAGCCGCGCGAGCGCATGAGATGGAGGGTTTGGTGCATGAGGGCTTTCCAATGCGGTGGGCCGATGATAGCCGGTCACGTGCAAATACGTCGAGGCGGCGCATTCGGATGACGGTACATGGGTCGCGTGCACGCGCGATTCCTTTCGCATCGACCATCGCACACTCGGCCGGAGCCCCCGCCACCCTGCGAGACGACCGGCAGCGGACTTCCTGCGCCGGGTGTATGGTGGGGCCCGCGCCGGTTCGGCGTGGCAACCAAACGAATCACCCGGGAGGATCCATGAAACACATTTCAAAGGGCATCATTGCGGCATTCGCCGCCATCGTCTGCATGTTCGGTTCGGTCCACGCGGTTGCGCAGGAGTGGTCTGCCGCGCAGAAGGACGTATGGAAAAACGTCGAAGCCTATTGGGCGCTCGACGCAGCCGGCAGCACCGAGGCATTCATGGCGTATTTCCACGCCGATTACATGGGCTGGGCCTTGAACAACAACGTGCCGGGCAACAAGGCCTCAGCCGGCAAGTTCATTGCGCACCAGCACAAGTCGAGCAAGACGCTCGTCTATGACATCACGCCGGCCGCCATCAAGATTCATGGGGAGGTGGCGTTCGTGCACTACCACTGGACGCAGATCGCCAAGGATTCCACCGGCAAGGAAAAGGAAACTTCCGGCCGCTGGACCGACATCCTCAAGAGGCAGGGCGACCGGTGGGTGTTGATCGGCGACCAGGGCGGGCGCACCTCAAAGGACTGAAGCCCCGAACCCAATCCCATCGTCAATCTCTGGTGCGGTGTCCGGGGCGGTTTTGCCTCGAACGCCGCCCCAGTCAATGAGTTTGTCGTTGGCGGGTTTGGCGGGTTGGGTGTCTACGCAGTTGTCAGCTTTGCGTATTGCAGCGCCAGCAGCTTGGTCCCCTCGTTGCGGAACTTGACCTCGATGCGCGCATCCAGCCCGCGGCCCTCGAAGCGCAGCACCACGCCCTCGCCGAACTTGGCGTGCAGGACGGTTTGCCCGATGCCGAAGGGAAACTCCTTCGGCTTCTGGGTCTCGAAGTTCGCCGGCGTGTAGTCGGGCTTGCCTTCCCTGCCATAGGCGGGGCCGGCGTCTTCGGCGCCCTGGCCCTTGGCGCGCCGCCCATCGCCCCAGGCGTCGCCGCGCGAAGGGCCGTAGCCGGGCCGCGCGGAACGGAACGTCTGGCCGGCGAGGTACGCGGCCTGTTTTTCCGGCACCACGATCCACTTGCACAACGCCGCCGGGATCTCGTCGACAAAGCGTGAAACGATGCCGTAGCGGATCTGCCCGTGCAGCATGCGCTGGCCGGCATACGACAGGTACAGCCGCTCGCGGGCGCGCGTGATGGCCACGTACATGAGGCGGCGTTCCTCCTCGATGCCGTCGAGGTCGTTGAGCGAGTTGTCGTGCGGAAACAGGCCTTCCTCGAGGCCGCTCAGAAACACGGCGCGAAATTCCAGGCCCTTGGCGGCGTGCACCGTCATCAATTGCAACGCATCGTCGCTGGCGCCGGCCTCGTGCTCTCCCGACTCCAGGCTCGCGTGGGTCAAGAACGCGGTGAGCGGGTCCATCGGCTCGACCGGGTTGGTTTCATCCACCGGCGGCTTGTCAGCCTCGTACTCGTCCTCGAACTGCTGCGTGGCGGTGACCAGTTCGGCCAGGTTCTCCAGCCGGTCCGCGCCTTCGCGTTCGGTCGCGTAGTGCGCCTTGAGGCCGCTCTTGTCCAGGCACTCCTCGGTCAGTTCGTGCAGCGTGATGTGGCTGCTCGAGGCCTTCAGCCCCTCGACGATCCGGAGGAACGCCCCGATCGAGGCCGCTGCACGGCCGGTGAGGTCGCCCTTGGCGATGCCGGCCGCGGCGGCGGCGTAGAGCGAGAAGTTGTAGCGCTGGGCAAGCTCCTGCACCTGCTCGATCGATCGCGCGCCGATGCCGCGCGGCGGGAAATTCACCACGCGCGAGAACGCGCCATCGTCATCCGGATTGGAGGCCAGCCGCAGGTAGGCCAATGCGTGCTTGATCTCCTGGCGTTCGAAGAACCGCAAACCGCCATACACGCGGTACGAAATCCCGGCGCGGAACAGGGCGTGTTCCAGCACGCGCGACTGCGCGTTAGAGCGATAGAGCAAGGCCATGTCGGTCAGCGCCGTACCGGCACGATTCAGCGCCTTCACCTCGTCGAGCACGAAGTCGGCCTCGTCGTTGTCCGAGCTGGCTGCATAGACGCGGATCGGCTCGCCCTTGCCCGCGTCGGTCCACAGGTTCTTGCCCAGGCGGTTCTTGTTGTGCTGGATCACCGCGTTGGCCGCATCGAGGATGGCGCCGTGCGAGCGGTAGTTCTGTTCCAGCTTGATGACGTTCTGCCCGGCGAAGTCGCGCTGGAAGTCGCGCATGTTGGCGGCCTCGGCCCCGCGGAACGCGTAGATGCTCTGGTCGTCGTCGCCCACGCCAAACACCGCAGCGCCCCCTTGCGCCAGCAGGCGGATCCACTGGAACTGCAGGCGGTTGGTGTCCTGCATCTCGTCGACCAGGATGTGGCGGAACCGCTCACCGTAATGCTGCCGCAACATTTCTTCGCGGCCCAGCAGTTCGTAGCAGCGCAGCAGCAGCTCGGCGAAGTCGACCACGCCTTCCTTCTGGCATTGCTCATCGTAGGCGCGGTAGAGCTCCACCTGGCGGATGCTGAACTCGTCGTTGGCCTCGACCTGGTTGGCCCGCAGGCCCTGTTCCTTGGCGCTGTTGATGAACCAGGCCAGCTCGCGCGGCTTGAATTTTTCCTCGTCGACATTGAGCGACTTCAGCAGGCGCTTGATCGCCGACTGCTGGTCGGCCGAGTCGAGGATCTGGAACGACTGCGGCAGGTGCGCCTCGCGGTAGTGCGTGCGCAACAGCCGGTTGCACAGGCCGTGAAAGGTGCCGATCCACATGCCGCGCGTGTTGATCGGCAGCATCGCCGACAGGCGCGCCAGCATTTCCTTGGCCGCCTTGTTGGTGAAGGTCACCGCCAGCACGCCACCCGGGCTCACCTGCCCGGTCTGGATGAGGAAGGCGATGCGGGTGGTCAGCACGCGCGTCTTGCCGGAGCCGGCGCCGGCCAGGATCAGCGCATTCTCATGGCCCAGGGTGACGGCGGCCTTTTGTGCTTCGTTGAGGGAATCGAGCAGGTGCGGGGCGTGGAACAGCATGGTGTCGGCCGGTGGGGGAGCGCGCATTTTATCGGGAGCCGCCTCCTTTCTCCTTCCCGCGCAAAGAGATTTGTTTCAGTCTTGACAGAAATTTATGGAAAGCATAGATTGAACCCATGGAATTGAAACCGGTTGCCAAACGCTTCGTGCTGCACTGGGGGGAAATGGGCTCGACCTGGGGCGTCAATCGCACCGTGGCCCAGATTCACGCGCTGCTGTTCATCGCCGGGCGGCCGCTCAACGCCGACGACATCACTGAAACCCTCGGCGTGGCGCGCTCGAACGTGAGCATGAGCCTGCGCGAGTTGGCCAATTGGAATCTGGTGAAGACGGTGCACCTGCTGGGCGACCGGCGCGAGCATTTCGAAACCATCGCCGACGTGTGGGAGTTGTTCCGCACCATCGTGCGCGAACGCAAGGCGCGCGAGTTCGACCCCACCATCGCAGTGCTGCGCGAATGCCTTGCCAGCCCGGAGTTCGCCGCCGAGGACGGCGTTTCGCAGGTGCGCATCAAGGAGACGCTGGCCCTGATGGAGTCGTTGTCCACCTGGGCCGGGGAAATGATCCGTCTTGACGCCCCCACGCTCATGAAGTTGATCAAGATGGGCGCCAAGGTGCAGCAATTCGTGCGCAAGGGCGAAAGTTGAACGGGATTTTTTTTGCCTCAACATTTCAGAATTTTCTGAAAATTAAAAACGCGAGGACCAAATGAGCCCAAACATCTCGGCGTCATCCGTCGGCTTGCCGCTGACGATCTTCTACGACGGCTCATGCCGGTTGTGCGCCTCGGAAGTGGCCAACCTGGCCGCACGCGCGCCCAAGGGCCAGATCTTGCTCGTCGATTGCAGCGCGGCGGATTTCGACGACGAGGCGCTTCCGCTGTCGCGCAGGCAGTTGATGGGCTTCATCCATGCGCGCGACACGCACGGTCGCTGGCTCTCCGGGGTCGATGTGTTCGTCGCCGCGTACCGCGCAGCCGGCATGGCGTGGGTCGCGCGCATCCTCGCGCACCCACGGCTCAAGCCGCTCTGGGACCGCTGCTACCCCTGGGTCGTGCGTCACCGGCAGCACCTGTCCATGCTCGGCGCACACCGCGTCCTGCGATTCCTGGCGCATCGTGCCGCGCGCGCACCTGCGGCGCGCACCTGCGCGTCCGGCCGCTGCGGGGCATAGCCGCGGTTGCGCCAATCCGGACATCCACCATTTCGCCACTTTCAGCCACCACACTGCCAGCGATCCACAAGGAGGCCCCGTGCGCATCCTGATCATCGGTTCCAACGGTTTCATCGCGCGGCACGTCCGCGCGGCCCTCGTCGCGGAAGGCCATGCCGTCCGCGGCGCGGCGCGCCGGCCGCACGATGGGGACATCGCCTGCGACCTGCGCCGCGACACCACGCCGGACGCGTGGCGCGCACGCATCGCGCCCTTCGACGCGGTCATCCACTGTGCCGGCGTGCTCAGCGGGCCGCGCGATGAACTGGACGCCGTCCACCGGGCCGCGCCGGCCGCCATCGCCGCCGTCTGCGCGCAGGCGCACAAGCCGCTGCTCCACCTGTCCGCGTTGAACCTCGATCTGGCCCCCGACACGCCGTACTTTTCCACCAAGCGCGCCGGGGAAGACGAGATCCGCCACGCGCACCCGGGCACCATCATCGTGCGGCCGTCGGTGGTATTCGGGGCGGACGGCCCCGCTGCGCGCATGGCGCTGTGGCAGGCCCGCATGCCGGTCCTCGTCTTGCCGGTGCGCACCGGGCTTATCGTGCCGATCCACGTCGACGACCTGGCCGCGCTGTGCGCCACCCTCATCGGCACGGTGCGCGCGCAAGGGGTCGATGTCGATGCCGTGGGCTCGGCCGCGATGACGCTGGAGGAATACCTGCAAGCCTTGCGCCGCGGCCTTGGCCGCGCGCCGGCGCGCGTGGTGCAGGTTCCCAATCCCTGGTTGCGCGCCGGGCTTGCGCTCACCGGTGCGCTGCGCATCCCGCACCTCCATCCGGCGTTGCTTGACCTCCTGGAGCACCGGCACACCGGCCACCCGCAACACTTCCTGCGCTGGATGCGGCGCGACCCGACGCCAGTGAGCGGGTTCCTGGCCGCGCACCTGCCCTGGAATCCGCCGGGCCGCACCGAGGCAAAACCGCGCCCGGTATAATCCGCGCATCCCGTGTCACCCCAACGCCTCGCGGGCATTCCCGCGGGGCGTTTGCGTTTCTCCATGCCGCCGACCGCCTCCTACCAGCCCAAAGAAATCGAAGCGCGCGCGCAAGCCGCGTGGAATGCCGCCGATGCCTTCCGCGTCAGCGAACACGCCACCGACAAACACGGCCAGCCGAAACCGAAGTTCTATGCCTGCTCCATGCTGCCGTACCCGTCCGGCAAGCTGCACATGGGGCACGTGCGCAACTACACGATCAACGACATGATGGCGCGCCAGCTCCGGATGAAGGGCTACAACGTGCTGCAGCCGATGGGCTGGGACGCCTTCGGCCTGCCGGCCGAGAACGCCGCCATGAAGAACGGCGTGGCGCCAGCCAAATGGACCTACGAGAACATCGCCTACATGAAGCAGCAGTGCCAGGCGATGGGCTGGGCGATCGACTGGTCGCGCGAATTCGCCACCTGCGACCCCGAGTACTACAAGTGGAACCAGTGGTTCTTCCTGCGCATGTTGGAAAAGGGCATCGTTTACAAGAAGACCCAGGTGGTGAACTGGGACCCGGTGGACCAGACCGTGCTGGCCAACGAGCAGGTCATCGACGGCCGCGGCTGGCGCTCCGGCGCGCCGGTCGAAAAGCGCGAAATCCCCGGCTACTACATGGCGATCACGAAGTACGCCGAGGAGTTGCTCGATTGCGTGGCCCACAAATTGACCGGCTGGCCGGCCAGTGTGCGCGCCATGCAGGAAAACTGGATCGGCAAGTCGGTCGGCGTGCGTTTCGCGTTCCCGCACGACATCCGGGACGCGGCGGGAGCATTGGTGCAGGGCGGCAAGCTGTTTGTCTTCACCACCCGCGCCGACACCATCATGGGTGTGACGTTCTGCGCCGTCGCGGCCGAACATCCGCTGGCGACGGTGGCGGCGGCACGCGACGCGAAAGTCGCGGCCTTCATCGAGGACACCAAGCGCGGCACCGTGATGGAAGCCGACTTGGCGACGATGGAAAAGAAAGGCGTGGCGACCGGCTTGTTCGTCACGCATCCGCTCACCGGCGACAAAGTGGAAGTCTGGGTCGGCAATTACGTGTTGATGAGCTACGGGGACGGCGCCGTGATGGGCGTGCCGGGGCACGATGAGCGCGACTTTGCGTTCGCAAAGAAGTACTCGATTCCGATCAAGCAGGTGATCGACACCGGCAAGCCGTATTCGACCAACGCCTGGCAAGCGCACTATGCCGACTACGGCAGGTGCATCGATTCCGGCGCGATGGATGGCCTGACCTACGATCAGGCCATCGACCATGTCGCGGCCCAAACGAGGGCGCAGGGCGGCGAAAAGAAAACCCAGTACCGCCTGCGCGACTGGGGCATCTCCCGCCAGCGCTACTGGGGCACCCCGATCCCGATCATCCACTGCACGGATTGCGGTGACGTGCCGGTGCCGGATGCGGACTTGCCGGTCAGGCTGCCAACGGACCTGGTGCCGGATGGCTCCGGCAGTCCGCTCAAGACCGACGAGCGTTTTCTGAGATGCCAGTGCCCGAAGTGCGGCAAGCCGGCGACGCGCGAGACCGACACCATGGACACGTTCGTCGATTCGTCCTGGTACTACATGCGCTATACCTCGCCGAACACTGCGCCGGACTACCACGACAAGATGGTGGCAGCGTGCAACGACTACTGGATGCCGATGGACCAGTACATTGGCGGCATCACGCATGCAGTGTTGCACCTGTTGTACGCGCGCTTCTGGACCAAGGTGATGCGCGACCTGGGCATGGTGAAGGTCGACGAGCCGTTCACCAACCTGTTGTGCCAGGGCATGGTGTTGAACCACATCTACTCGCGGCGCACCGACAAGGGCGGCATCGAGTACTTTCCGCCGGATGACGTGCAGCACACGGAACAAGGCTACCGGTTGAAGTCGGACGGCAGCGCGGTCGAGTACGGCGGCGTGGGCACGATGTCCAAGTCCAAGCTCAACGGCGTCGATCCGCAGGACATGATCGACACTTACGGCGCGGATGCGGCGCGCTTGTTTGTCATGTTTGCTTCACCGCCGGAACAAACCATCGAGTGGTCCAGCGCCGGCGTGGAAGGGGCGCAGCGCTTCTTGCGCCGGGTGTGGAGTTTTTCCAACGGAGCGCAGGAGACGATTGCGGCGGCCGGGGCGGTGCAGCACGCCGCGCTGGATGCTGCGGCCAAGAAACTGCGCCACGAGGTGCACGCCACCTTGAAACAGGCCAGTTACGATTATGGGCGCCTGCAGTACAACACTGTGGTCTCGGCGTGCATGAAGTTGCTCAACACGCTGGAGGACCAGCGCCACGCAAATGCCGCGGTGCTGCGCGAAGGCGTGTCGATCCTGCTGCGCGTGCTCTATCCCGCCTGCCCGCACCTCGCCCACGCGCTGTGGGAAGACCTGGGCTTCGCGGCCATTCACGGGCCGATCATCGACGCCCCCTGGCCCGAACCCGACCCGGCCGCGCTCGAACAGGACGAAATCGACATGGTGGTGCAGGTCAACGGCAAGCTGCGCGGCCACATCACCGTGCCGAAGGCGGCGGACAAGGCGGCCATCGAGGCCCTCGCGCTGGCCGACCCCAACGTCGCGCGCTTCACCGAGGGCAAGCCGGTCAAGAAGGTGATCGTCGTGCCGGGGAAACTGATCAATGTGGTGGTGTAACAGCAAAGTCAAATTGGGTCCCCGCCTTCGCGGGGACGACCGGCCTGCTTTCCGATTCCGCGGCGCGCTTGCAGCACTTGCGGCATCGGGCATGCTGGTCGCCTGCGGCTTCCAGTTGAAGGGCGACGTCCCACTGCCGTTCGCCAGCGTGAGCGTGTCGTCGGCCGGGGCGTCGCAAGTGGCCACACGCCTGAAGCGCGACATCACCAACAGCGCCACCCGGCTCTCGGATCAGCCGAAGGACGCGGACGCGCAGTTGAACATCGCGCAGGAACGCCGCGAGCGCCTGATCCTGTCGCTGTCCGGCGCGGGCAAGGTGCGCGAGTATCAACTCAAGCTCACGGTGCAATACCAGGTGAGCGACAGCAAGGGCAAGGTCAACATCCCGACCAGCGAAATCCAGCTCCAGCGCATCCTCACCTACGACGATTCGCAAATCATCGCCAAGCAACTCGAAGAGGCGCAGCTCTACCAGGACATGGAACGCGACGCTGCCTCGCAAATCCTGCGGCGGATGACCGCGATCAAGCGATAGGCACATCCAACCCCAGAGCTGGCGCGCCTGCTGGGCTGAAAATAGCTGGAACACCGCGCCAGCGCTCGGGTTTCGTCCTGCAGGCGATTGCAAGACCTGCTCGCCCGGCCCGTTGGAATGGGGTCACGTTGGACATTCACGTTTGATCGCCCATGAACGAAGACACTGAACCCGGCTTGGCAACCCCTTGGCGTAGCAATCCCCGGCAATCGGCAAGTTCCGAGACCCAGGCCGTCATCCGGCAGGAAAGTGCGTGGATGACGATGCTTGCGCCGCTATTGTCCGGCGTGGTCCTGGGAATCAGCGGTGAACTCGCCGGTGCGAAACCTGGGAGCGGCGCCGATGAGGTGACGCCCCAGGAGCGGCAATGCATGGCGCGCGGCTGGAAACGCGTCGCGATCACCGTCGAGGGCGTGCCGCGCAAGCTGTTGTGGAAGGCCGGTGGAGGCGCCTGGCCCAAAGGGGCGCTGATCGTCCTGCACGGCGGCGGCGGAGAACATTTTCAATGGTGCGTGGCCAATGCACCCATCCTTGAGCCCCAGGTTTCGTTCAGCGAGGGTGCGGTGGCCGAGGGCTTCGCGGTGTTCCTGCTCAATTCATCCGACTTGATCACCGACAACGCGGATCGACGCTGCGGAAAGGTCTGGGATGACGAAGTGCGCCGCCGTCCAAATCTCGACCTGCCGTTCATCGGGACCGTCCTGCGCGAGTTCGTTCCCATGGTTCGGCCGGCCAACAGCCGGCGCGAGATGTTCATGACCGGCCTGTCCTCGGGCGGCTACATGACCGTGCGCGCCGCCACCCACTTCGACCACCTGGTCACGGCGTTCGCGCCGGTGTCGAGCGGCGACCCATATGGTTGGCACCGCCGCTGCGAGGCCGGCACGACCGCGCGCAAAGCCGTGCACGGTGCCGGATTCGACAACGAAACGATGAAGCAGATCACCGAACGCGACGCCTGCGTCGCGGCGGCGTACCCGAACGAAAAACCTTGGGACAGCGCAAAACCCGCGATCAAACCGGCGTTCAGGGTCTTTCGGCATGCCGAGGACGGGATCAACGACGCGTCCTGCAACCGCAAGGTCAGCCAGCGGCTTCGCGAACAAGGCTACCGTGGCGCCCCGGATTTCGAACTGCAGGGGGGCCGCCGCAGCCTGGCGAACCATCTCTGGCTGGACGCCTACAACCGGCCGATCCTGGATTTCTTCAGCAGCCAGTTGAATGACCACACCGCTGCAGCACCGGCCCAACGCGGCGACTAGGCATGCGGCTGCCGGGCATGACGCACCAATGGCCCCACTTCGCCTGGCCATCCGCGCGCCGAAAAGCCGGGTCGTTCAATCGTCCCCGTGGGTCGCGTGGGCTGCGCGCGGCGGGACGGCAGTCCTTGGCCATGGCGGTCAAGCGCACAACACACGCAGCAGCTGGTTCGGGTTCGCAGTGTGCGTTTCCGCACACTGAGCGCGCGCCTATCGTAAAACATTGCTAAATGTGGGCAAACGACCGACGAACGGCATTGACCGGTCCCGGACCACCCCCTAGCATTCGTCTCAAGCAAGCCACCCGCCGTTCGAGTGCCGGACTTGCGGGTTTCCTTTCCTTCGGAGATTGACATGAAAAAACTTCTTCTCGTGGCCGCCCTTGGTTTTTCCTCGTTGATCGGCGGTGTGGCCCACGCCGGCACCACGACTGGCACGTTCAACGTCAACATCACGCTGACCACTGCGTGCACGCTGACCACCATCAACGACCTCAATTTCGCCTACACCTCGTTCCAGGCTGCTGCCGCCACACCGACCTCCGGCGGCGGATTTTCCGTGACCTGTACCAATGGCGTTCCCTACACCTTCGGTCTTGACGCCCTGACGACCACCGACGATGCGGTCAACCTGACCTACACACTCAGCCTGCCGACCCCGGCCGCGGGCACCGGCGCCGCCCAGGCCTACACCATCGGCGGTTCGATTGCGGCCAGCCAAGGTGGCACCTGCGCTTCGCTCGGTTCCTGTACCAACGCGGCGGCGACCAACCGCCAGCGCACGCTGACCGTCACGTTCTGATCTGACGCCGCGCGACGAGACCGGAACTCACATCATGCGCCGCTGGATCAGTGCCCTCGCATTCGCACTGACCAGCGGCGTTTGTCTTGCCGGGTCCACCAGCGGGACGTTCAAGGTCAACATCGACTTGAAGCGCTCCGGCGGGATCTGCGTGAGCCAGGCCTTGTCGGCGAGCACCAATGCGCTGGTGCGCGTGGTGTGCCAGAACGGCCAGTTCGTCGATATCGCCCCGCAGCCCGGCCGGCCGTTTGCGGGTGTGCACGGCGGCGCGTTTCGTTTTTTCTTTTCCGGCATCGATGGCCTGACCGGGCTCACCGGCAGCGGCGAGCTGGCCGGCCTGGGCACCATCACGGCCCTGCGCATCTATCGCCTCGACGATGATGACGGCCCGCTGGAGATGCTGGTCAGTTTCTGACCGCGCCCCACCGTGACCCGGCGAAGCCTTGCTGGTATTCTTGCAGGATGAATACCTACGCCCCCCGCCATTCGAGGTTTCGCCCGTCCGCCCTCGCGCTGCTTGGCGCGCTGGCCGGCTCGATCGCCGTGCCCGCGGTGGCGGGCGTGTTTTCGGTCACGCCGGTGCGAATCTTCATGACCCCCAAGGACCGCGCGATCGCGGTGACCCTGAGCAACGAAGGCGACCAGCCGGTAGCCCTGCAGGCCGAACTCAACGTGTGGTCGCAAGGCGCCGATGGCGCAGACGTGTTGACCCCCACCGACGACCTGGTGCTGTCGCCCCCCATCATCAAGCTCGCCCCGAAGGCGCGGCAGGTGGTCCGGCTGGCGTCGCTCAAGCCCGCAGACGCCTCCCGGCAGCTGACCTACCGGTTGATCGTGCGCGAGATTCCCGAAGCCGCGACACCGGGAAAAAGCATCCAAGTACCCGTGGCGCTGGCGCTGTCGATGCCGGTTTTCATCACCCCGCCGCCCGCCGCGCGCAAAGTCGGTTGCACGGCCACCGCGAAGGGGAGTGAGGTACTCGCCGTGTGCAAGAACGACGGCACCGCCTACGCACAAGTGCGCGAAGCGGTCCTCAAACGCGACGGCGCGGAAGCGCGCTTCGAAGGCGGCGCGTACATCCTGCCCGGTGCCGCAAGGACGCTGGCATTGAAGTCCGACAAGCCGTTTGCAAAGGGTGCCGCCCAACTGGCGGTGACCTTCGACGACGGCAAGTCGCAGTCCTTCGACGTGATGCTGCCCTGACGGCCGCTTCCATGCGCCATGCGATTTTCAAGGCTCCCAGTGCCGTTCCCGGCACGCCAATTCGCCGCCGCGCTGGTGGTCGGGGGTTGGGTCTGCCTGGTTCCTGACGCCGCCGCGCAGGCGGCGAAGCGCAACGGCGATTCCGCGCCGTTGAAATCGGTGAACGTCGAGGTGCGCCTGGATGGCCGCCCTGCCGGTGCGTGGACACTGCTCGAACGCAATGGCGTCCTGTTCGCGCCGGATCGTCTGTTCTCCGAACTGAAGCTCGCCCGCCGCAGCGATGCCAGGCCGGTCAGCGCATCGGGGACCACCTGGTACTCGGTGGTGGCCGTGCCGGGGCTTGAGGCCGTGCACTATTTCCGCGAGCAGGTACTCGACCTGCGGCGGTCTGGTGCCTTGGCGGTCCCGCCCTCCGGGCCGCCCTCGACTGCAGCTGCCGCACGCACGCCGGTCGCACCGGCGCCGATCGCGCAAACGGTGGTGCCGCTGGTTGCCACATCCAGCGCAGTGCCCCGCCCGGCGGCCCCCCCTGGGGACGCCAGGCCGCGTTTCCTGCCGCTCGATGTGACCATCAATGGCGCAAAGACCGGCAACTGGCTGTTGATGGAACGCGCGGGCATCCTCTACGCCCCGGCAGAGGCCTTCGAGGAATGGCGCCTGAACCGCCGGCCGGACAGCGTGCCGTTGCAGGAGCGTGGGCAAACCTGGTTTCCGCTGTCCGCGGTGCCCGGCTTCCAGTCGCAACTGGACGTGGCCAACCAGGCACTCGACCTCAAGTTCCAGGCCGCGGCCTTCGCTGCCACGCGCCTGCAGACTGAGCGCGAGCAGCGGCCGGAGCTCACGCCTGCGGTCACCGCGGCATGGCTCAATTACGACCTGTCGCAGAATTTCAACCGCCCGCAGGGCCTTGCGACGACGCGCGACCTCGGCGCATTGGTCGAACTCGGGATCAGCAGCGAATGGGGCGTGCTGACCAGCGCGCATACCGGGCGCGGCCTGTTCAGCAATGCGTCGAGCGCAAGCTGGCGGCGGCTGGAGACGACGTTCGTGCGCGACTTTCCCTCGCGCGACATGACCTTCAAGCTGGGCGACACCACCACACGCGCCGGCGCGCTCGGCCGCGCGACGTATTTCGGCGGCATTCAGTTGGCGCGCAACTTCGGATTCGCACCCGGCTTCATCGCCCAGCCGATTCCCACCATCGCCGGCCAGGCCAGCGCGCCCTCGACGGTGGAGCTCTACGTCAACGATGCCCTGCGGCAGACCTCGCGCGTGCCCACCGGGCCGTTCGTGCTCGACAACTTCCCATTGCTCACCGGCAGCGGCCAGGCGCGGGTGGTGGTGCGTGACGTGCTCGGCCGCGAAACCGTGCTGGTGCAGAGTTTTTTCAGCCATGGGGACCTGCTGGCCAAGGGGCTCACCGACTGGAGTCTGGATGCCGGCGCGGTGCGCAGGAATCTGGGCACCGACAACGCGGCTTACGGCCAACGCTTCGGGTCGATGGTGGTGCGCCATGGCGTCACCGACGATTTCACTTTCGATGCCCACCTCGAAGGCGGGCGCGAGAACCGGGGGGCCGGCGCTCTGGCCAATCTCGCGCTGCCCGGCCAGTTGCTCGGCCAGGCCGGGATCGCGGTCAGCGATGACCGCGTGGCCGGCCGCGGCCACCAGTGGACGCTGGGCGTCGAGCATTCGAGCCTGCGCCACGGCTTCACGTTGCGCGCCGAGGGCAGCACCCGCGGATACCGGCTGCTTGGCCAATCCAGCAATACGCTGGGCTACAGCAAGCAACTCGCCGCGAGCTATACGTACACCGCCGCCGGCCTCGGCTACTTGGGGGTTGGATACGCGCGCATCGACAGTTTCGACCAGGGCATCCTGACCACGTACTCGGCCAACTATTCGGTGCAGTTTGCCCGGGGTGCCTCCGTGTCGGTATCGGCCACCAAGGTGTCCGGCAACAGCCGCTCGGAATCGGTCGGCGTCAGCGTCACCGTGCCGCTGGAGAACACGCGCGCGCTGACCGGCAACATGACCTCGCGCGCCGGGCAGACCGACGCCTATGTGTCGGCCAGCCAGCCGCTGGGCAGCGAAAGCGGCACCGGCTGGCGCGCACTGGCAGGCAGCCGTGCCGGCAGTGCACTGGTCGAGGGGGGCGCCTATGTGCAAGGCAGCTACGGGCAGGCCACGGTCGATGCCTCCGCGTCGCGCCCGCAGAAGGCCGTGCGGCTCGGCGTGCAGGGCGGATTGGTGCTGATCGACAAGCGCGTGTTTGCCTCGCGTCGCGTGCAGGAGAGTTTCGCGCTGGTCGAGGTGCCCGGCTACGCCGATGTCGGCGTCGGATTCCAGAGCAGCACGTTTGCGCGCACCGGCGCCGACGGCAGTGCCCTGATCACGCGGCTGCTGCCGTATCGCCGCAACGCGATCCGGCTCGACCCGTCGGAACTCCCCATCAATGCAGAACTCGATACCATCGAGCAGATTGCCGTGCCCGGCTTCCGCACCGCCGTCAAGGTCTCGTTCCCGGTGCGCGATGGCCGCGGCGCGCTGATCCGCATCCTGTTCGACGACGGCGACGTGGCGCCGGCCGGGGCGGAGCTGAGGCTGCAGGGCGACAAACAGGATTTCTTCGTCGCCCGGCGCGGCGAGGCGTTCGTCACCGGATTGAAGGACCGCAATCGCCTGACCCTGAACTGGAACGGCAAGAGCTGCGAGATGACCATCAACCTGCCGCCCGGCAAGACCGACGAGATTGCCCGCATCGGGCCGGTCACCTGTCGCGGCGTGCCGAGGGAGTGACATGATTCACTGGATCCACAAGTCGATGCGCATCGCCTTCCTGGCGGCCCTGCTCTTGGCAGGCAGTTCCGCGTGGGCGGCATACACCTGCTCGGTCACGGTGTCGTCGATCTCGGTGGTGTATTCACCGACCGTGGCGACCGAGAACATTTCCACCGGTACCGTCACCGTGTCCTGCACCCGCTTGATGGGCGATCCGGCCACGCTGAATTACAGCGTGCGCGCCAACAACGGCCTGCAGCCGACCGGGGCCATCAACCGCGTGCAATTGGGCGCTTCCACGGACCGCTACCAGTACGAGTTGTATCGCCAGACGCCGTATACCAATCCCAACCGCTGGCAGAACAATGCCGCCACGCAGATCGCCGGCACGCTCAATTTCGGCGCCGCATTGTCGGCCACCGACACGCGCACGTTTGACCTGCGGCTCGCCGGCAGCCAGGCGGTGCGGCCGGCCGGCACCTATACCGACACCGTGACGGCCACCCTGCGCGATACCGGAACCGGGACCATCCTGGCCACCACCACGTTGTCGGTGTCGGTGATCACCACCAACAGTTGCGAAATCGAAACCTCGCCGGGGGCGATGAGTTTCGCGTACACCTCGTTCCAAGCGGCAGCCGCCGCGGCCTCCACCAATTTCAGCGTGCGCTGCACCACCGGCCTGCCCTACACGCTGGCGCTCGATGCGACTTCCGGCACGCTGCTGGGACTGAACTACTCGCTGGCGCTCTCCGCCGCCAGCGCCACCGGCACCGGCGTGGTGCAGAATTACTCGATCAGCGGCACCATCGCCGCCAGCCAGGCCGGCACCTGCGGCAGCCTGGGTTCCTGCAGCGGCAGCCAGACCCGCACGCTGACCATCACGTATTGATCCATGGCCCTCACCGCCGAACAGTTCCTTGCCAAGCCGCCCGACCGGTTGGCGCCCTTATACGGCGTGCACGGCGCGGAATCGCTTGGCGCACTGGAAGTGGCGGACGCCATCCGCGCGGCGGCACGCGCAGCCGGTTTCGCGGAGCGCGAGGTCTTCACCGCCGAGCCCGGGTGCGACTGGGGCGATCTCACCGCGGCTTCCAGCGCGCTGTCGCTGTTCGCCACGCAACGCCTGCTGGAAATCCGCATCCCCAGCGGCAAGCCCGGCCGCGAAGGCAGCGCCGTGCTGGAAGCGTTTTGCACCCACCCGCCCGCAGACACGGTGACCCTGGTGACCCTGCCCGAGATCGACTGGCAGGGCCAGAAGTCGAAGTGGTTCGCAGCACTCGGGGCGGCCGGCACCCTGATCGAGGCGCGGCCCATCGAGCGAGCGCGCCTGCCGGCATGGCTGGCCGCGCGCCTGGCCCGCCAGGGGCAATCCGCCACGCCGGAAGCGCTCGAGGCGCTGGCCGATCGCGTGGAAGGCAACCTGCTGGCGGCCAAGCAGGAAATCGACAAGCTCGGCCTGCTGTGTCCGCCGGGTGAACTATCCCTCGAGGCCATCGAGCATGGCGTGGCCGACGTGGCGCGATTCGATGCGCAGGACGTGCTCGACGCGATCCATGCCGCGGATGCCAGTCGCGTGCAACGCGTGCTTGCCGGTCTGAAGGCCGAGGGCGAAGCCTTGCCCTTCCTGCTATGGCTGGTGGCCAACGAGCTGCGGTTGCTGGCGCGCATGGTGAACGCCACCAGCGTGGGCCGTTTCCCGCATCCGCAAAAGGCACGCGCGCTGGAGCGCCTGGCCAGGCGCCATTCGCCGCGCGCCGTATTGGGCTTGTTGGCCCAAGCCGCGGCCGTGGATCGCCTGGTCAAGGGCATCGGCCTGCGCGACCCGTGGGAAGCGCTGGCCGACCTGGGGGGCGCCATGGCGGGAACGCCGCTGATGCCGGCCGCGCCGGAATTGCGGTAATCTCGGCGCATGAATCGCATGAACGACCTGTTGCCCCTGGCGCCGGGAATGGCGCCGGTCGACGCCATGCGCGAAATGGGGGTGGCGGCGCGCGCGGCGGCGCGACGGCTGGCGGCGGCAACAGCGGCCGAAAAGCGCCGCGCGCTGCACGCGGCGGCCGGGGCCTTGCGCGCGGCAGCCGCTTCCATCCTCGAGGCCAATGCGGTCGACGTGGCGCGCGCGCGTGCGGCGGGCAACGACGAGGCGTTCATCGACCGCCTGCGGCTCACGGAACAATCGGTGGCCGGCATGGCCGATGGCGTGGCGCAAGTGGCGGACCTGCCCGACCCGGTGGGCATGCTCGCGGACTGCCAGGTGCGGCCCTCGGGCATCGAGCTCGCGCGCATGCGCGTGCCGCTGGGCGTGATCGGCATGATCTACGAGTCGCGCCCCAACGTGACGGCCGATGCCGCGGCGCTGTGCACCATGTCCGGCAACGCCTGCATCCTGCGCGGGGGGTCCGAGGCGCTGGACAGCAACCGCGCCATCCACGCGGCGATGGTGGCGGGCCTGACCGGCGCGGGGCTGCCCGAGCGCACCGTGCAACTGGTGCCGACCGCGGATCGCGCGGCGGTCGGCGCGATGCTGGCGATGACCGAATTCATCGACATCCTGATCCCGCGCGGCGGCAAGCAGCTGATCGCACGCGTGGCGGAAGCGTCGCGCATTCCGGTGCTCAAGCACCTGGACGGCATCTGCCATGTGTACGTGGACAGCGGCGCCGACCTGGACATGGCGGTGCGCATCGCCGACAACGCGAAGACGCAGCGCTATTCCACGTGCAACACGATGGAGACGCTGCTGGTGGCGCGCGCGGAGGCCGCGGCGTTCCTGCCGCGCATCGGCGCGATCTACGCCGCCAAGGGCGTGGAAATGCGCGCCTGTGCCGAATCGAAGGCGGTGCTGGATCGCGCGGCGTTGCCCGGCGTGGTGGCGGCGACCGACGCCGATTTCCACACTGAATACCTGGCGCCGATCGTCTCGATCCGCGTGGTCGACGGGCTCGATGCCGCGCTGGCGCACATCGACCGGTATGGATCCCGGCACACCGACGCGATCGTGACGCGCGACGACGCGCACGCCGAGCGTTTCCTGCGCGAGGTCGATTCGGCGTCGGTGATGGTCAACGCGTCGACGCGCTTCGCGGATGGTTTCGAATTTGGCTTGGGCGCGGAGATCGGCATTTCCACCGACAAGCTGCACGCGCGCGGCCCGGTGGGCCTCATGGGCCTCACGTCGGAAAAGTGGATCGTGCGCGGACATGGCGAAGTGCGTGGCTGACCGGTCGCGTTGAAGACCATCGGACTCTTCGGCGGGACCTTCGACCCGGTCCACAACGGCCACCTGGCGGTGATGCGCGAGGCGCGCCAGGTGCTTGGCCTCGACGAATTCCACGTCCTGCCGGCGTCGGATCCGTGGCAGAAATCGCAGCGCGTGCTGGCGCCGGCCGCACATCGCGTGGCGATGCTCGAGCGGGCGGTGGCGCACCTCGACCAGGTGCACATCGACCGCCGCGAACTCGACCGGCACGGTCCGACCTACACGTTCGACACCTTGGCCGAAGTGCGCGCCGAGCGCGGCGCGGACTGCGCGCTGTTCTGGCTCATTGGCAGCGATGCGTTTGCGCGCTTGTCCACGTGGCATCGCGCGGCCGAGTTGCCGGGGCTCGCGCATTTCGCCGTGGTGGCGCGCAAGGATTCGCCCGGGCCATTCGCCGGCTTCGCCGAAATCCGTCGCGCGCGGCAGACCGCGCATGGCATGACGGTCGCCGTGCCGATCGACGCGCCGGACGTCTCCTCGACGCAGATTCGCGCGCGAATCGCCCGCGGCGAGCCGATTCGCGGCCTGACCCCCGAACCGGTTTGCGACTATATTGAAACCCATCGCCTCTACCAGGAGAACCCCTCACTTGGCCAAGACCAAACTGACCGCCCTCGTCGTTGACGCGCTCGAGGACATCAAGGCAAAAGACATCGTCGTGCTCGACGTGCGCAAGCTGACCTCGGTGTTCGACTACATCGCCATCGCCTCGGCCGATTCCACGCGCCAGACCCGGGCGCTGGCGCGCCACGTGGTGGACAAGGTCAAGGAACACGGCGGCCAGATTTTCGGCAGTGAAGGCGAGGATTCCGGCGAATGGGTGCTGGTCGATTGCGGCGACGTGGTGGTGCACGTCATGCAACCGGCGGTGCGCATGCACTACCAACTCGAACAACTGTGGGCCGAAGGCAAGCGCGTGCATCCGCCGCCGGCCAAGGCCCCGCTGAAGAAGGCTGCAACCGGCAAGACGCCGGCAGCGAAAAAGCCGGCGGCCAAGAAGCCCGCCGCGAAGAAACCGGTCGCGAAGAAGAAGCCAGCGACCGCGAAAGCCAAGCCGGCCACGGCCAGGAAGAAACCGGCTGCGAAAAAGAAGCCCGCCGCGCGCAAGACTGCGCGCTGATGGCGCCCTGGCACCAAACCCCAGCACGGGCGGCGTGTTCAGGGCGGAAATGGCCTGGCGGCCGCGCCAGTGCTTGAGTTTTTCCTGCGAAGCCTGACCCTCGCCCCATGAAGCTCACGCTGATCGCCCTCGGCCACAAGATGCCGGCGTGGGCCGAGACCGGTTTCCAGGCGTACGCCAAACGCATGCCGCCGGAAGCGCGCATCGCGCTCGTCGAACTCAAGCCCGAGGACCGTGCCGCGCGCACCGTCGAGCAGGTGCTGGCCAAGGAAGCCGAGCGCATCGAGGCCGCGTTGCCCAAGGGCGCGCTGCGCATCGTCCTCGATGAGCGCGGCACGATGATCAGCACCCGGCAGTTGGCCGGACTGCTGCGCGACTGGATGCAGGCGGGCGCCGCGCCGGCGTTCATCATCGGCAGCGCGGACGGCCTGGCCGCGTCGATCAAGGCCGGCGCGCATCACACCGTGGCGCTCTCCGGCGCGACGCTGCCGCACGCACTGGTGCGCGTGCTGCTGGCCGAGCAGCTGTACCGCGCGTGGTCGGTGAACGCGGGGCATCCGTATCACCGCGAATAACCTCGCGGTTGCCGCGCGGGACCGCCCAGTACAATGCCCGCATGATCGCCCCCTCCAAGGTCATTTACCTGGCCTCGAAAAGTCCGCGCCGCCGCGAGCTGCTGCGGCAGATCGGCGTGCATTTCGAGTTGCTGCTGCTGCGGGAAAAGAACGAGCGCCTCGACGTCGACGAGTCGCCCCTGCCGGATGAGCTGCCGCGCGACTATGTGATGCGCGTGGTGCGCCTGAAGGCCGAGGCCGCGCGCAGCGCGATGCTGGACAGGAAGCTCCCCGAGCGCCTGGTGCTCACCGCCGACACCACCGTCACGCTGGATGCGGCCATCCTCGGCAAGCCCGCCGATGCCGCCGAGGCCGCGCGCATGCTCGAACGCTTGTCCGGCCACACCCACCAGGTGCTCACCGCCGTCGCGGTGGCCGACGCCCAGGGCGTGCGCGAGGTGTTGTCCACCAGCTTCGTCACCTTCGACAAGCTCGGTGCGGACGACATCAAGCGCTACGTGGACACCGGCGAACCGATGGACAAGGCCGGAGGCTACGCGGTGCAGGGCCTGGCCGCCAAGTTCATCAGCAAGCTCTCCGGCAGTTACTCGGGCGTCATGGGCCTGCCACTTTGCGAAACCGCCAAGCTCTTGCGACAATCCGGGTTCCCCCTCTGAGGCGGAGTTGGAGAGTGCCGCGCGCGGTGCTCTCCAACCAAACTTCGGGGTGTGGCCGTGAACGAGCAGATTCTCATCAACGTGACTCCGCAGGAGACACGCGTGGCGGTATTGGAGCAGGGCGCGGTGCAGGAGCTGCACGTCGAACGCTCCTCGAACCGCGGCCTGGTCGGCAACATCTACCTGGGCCGCGTCGGGCGCGTGCTGCCCGGCATGCAGTCGGCCTTCATCGAAATCGGCCTGGCGCGCGCCGCGTTCCTGCACGTGGCCGACATCTGGGCCGCCAACAAGAACGGCGAGCAAAAACCGATCGAGCGCATCCTCCACGAGGGACAGACCCTGGTGGTGCAGGTGATCAAGGACCCGATCGGCAGCAAGGGGGCGCGCCTGTCGACGCAGATCTCCATCGCCGGCCGCCTGCTGGTGTACCTGCCGGGCGAGCAGCACATCGGCATCTCGCAGCGCATCGAGGACGAGGCGGAGCGCGAACACCTGCGCGAGAAGGTCCACCAGCTGATGCCGGAGGGCGAGACGGGCGGCTTCATCGTGCGCACCGTCGCCGAGTCGGCCACCGACGAGGAACTCACCGCCGACATCGCCTACCTGGTCGCGCTGTGGAAGAGCATCGTCGAGGCCTCGCGCACGGCGGCGCCGCAGTCGCTGCTCTACCAGGACCTCGACCTGGCGCTGCGCGTGCTGCGCGACCTCGCCACGCGCGACACCGAGCGCCTGATCGTCGATTCGCGCGAGACCCACCAGCGCATGGAGGCCTTCGCCGGCCGCTACATGAAGGCCAGCGCCGGCGTGCTCGAGCACTACCATGGCGAGCGCCCGCTGTTCGACCTGTTTGCCGTGGAAGACGAGGTCGGCCGCGCGCTGGAGCGCCGCGTCGACCTGAAATCCGGCGGCTACGTGATCTTCGACCAGACCGAGGCGCTGACCACGGTGGACGTCAACACCGGCGCGTTCGTCTCCGGCCGGAGCTTCGACGACACCATCTTCAAGACCAACCTCGAGGCCACGCTGGCCATCGCGCGGCAGCTGCGCCTGCGAAACCTCGGCGGCATCATCATCGTCGACTTCATCGACATGGACTCGGCCGAGCACCGCAATGCCGTGCTGGCGGAGTTCAACAAGGCGCTGGCGCGCGACCGCACGCGCGTGTCGGTCAACGGGTTTTCGCAGCTCGGCCTGGTCGAGATGACGCGGAAGCGCACCCGCGAGTCGCTGGCGCACGTGCTGTGCGAGCCCTGCCCGACGTGCAACGGCCGCGGCGAGATCCGCTCGGCCCAGACGGTGTGCTACGAGGTGCTGCGCGAGGTGCTGCGCTCGGCGCGCCAGTTCGACGCCAAGGAGTTCCGCATCCTGGCCTCGCAATCGGTGATCGACCGCTTCCTCGACGAGGAGTCTTCCAGCATGACCATGCTGGAGGACTTCATCGCCAAGCCGATCTCGCTGTCCGTGGAGTCGTCCTACACGCAGGAGCAGTTCGACGTGATCCTGGTGTGAGGCGGGCCACCGGTCGACGACCGGGCCCCGCCGTCAACTGCCGCGCACGGTGTTGAGGTCGAGCTTTTGCGTGGTGGTGAATTCCTTGGCCGGCGCCGCGGTGGCGACGGTGCGCGTGGTCTTGAGAAACTCCGGCGCGGTGTCCGCCACGGGCGCGGGCGCGGGTGCGGCCGGCGCGGCCGGGCGCGGCGCCTGCGGCGCGGTGCCGGACGAGGGCCCGGCTTCGCGCACCTTGAGGATCAGCGACGTGATCATCGCCACCCGGCTCTGGATCTCGGCGCGCTGCGCCTGCAGCTTGCCGACCTCTTCCTTGATCGCGCCGCCGCGTTCATTGACCTTGGCCAGCGCGTCCAGGCGCTGCTGCAACTGCGCCTTGTGATCCTTGATCTGCGTCTCCAGCGGCAGCGGCACGGCCGCGATCCAGCGTTCGGTCTCGCTGCGCGCGTCGTTGAAGATCTTGCGCGCCTCGTCGATCAGCATGCGCCAGAACTTGCGCACCATGAAGCGCTTCTCGGTCATCATGATGTTGACCGGGTCCTTGCAGAAGTTCTCGGTCTTGGTGACCAGCAGTCCCAGGCGGCGCTGCGGCTCGGCGAAGTCGAGCGGCGGGAAATCCATCTTGGCGAACTTGAAGCGCTCGTGGAAGGTGTTGTAGGCGCCCTCCATCAGGCGCAGGATGTCGCCGCCGGCCAATGACACGGCCTGGAACTCCGCGCTGACCAGCTTGATGAGCTCGCGCATGCCGCGCGTGAGCCCCGGGGTGGTCCAGGAATCGTTGATCGCCTGCAGGCTCTTCGAGCACAGCACGTCGAGGCGCGTGGGATTGAACACGTCCATGAGCGCATTGCGCTTCTGGTTGAACGTGGTGCGGATGACCTTGTACTCGGAAAGCGCGTTGTTGTACGCCTCCTTTTCCTCGCTCACCTTCTGCCACAGCTTGAGGGTGATCTCGCGGCTCTTGCCCGCCAGTTCCGCCAGTTCGTTCAACTGCGCCTGGTTGGCCTCCAGCTTCTGCGCGCAACTCCTGTGCGAGGACACCATCATCGCGCCGATTTCGTTGGTCACCGCCTTGGCCAGCAATTGGCGCTTGATCGGCACGATCTCGTTGGCCAGGAAGGTCTCGAGCGGCTCGATGCCCGATTTCACCACCAGCGCGCTGTCTCCCTTGATGCGGCCCAGCAGCGCCTTTTGCGCCGAAATCGGGAATACCTTCTCGACCGGCAGGCCGAGCTGGCCGGCGGTGGTCTCGACCATGCGCTTGATGCCGGCATTGATCTCGTCCTGGGTTTTCAGCTCGTCCCACATGAGGTCGACCTTGTTCAACACCGCCATCTTGGCGGGCAGGCCGGACTTCACGTAGCGCTCCCAGATCTCGAGGTCGGACTTGGTCACGCCGGTGTCGATGGACAGCAGGAACAGCACCGCGTGCGCGTTGGGCACCGTGGACAGCGTGAGCTCGGGTTCCAGGCCGAGCGCGTTGAGGCCCGGGGTGTCGAGCACCGACAGGCCGTTGGACAGCAGCGGGTGGGGGTAGTTGATCATCGCGTAGCGCCACGCCGGCACCTCGACGATGTCGTCCTCCTTGGGCCCCTCGCCGGATTCGTCGAACATCGGCAACAGGCCCATCATGCGGGCGTCGAGCGCATACACGCGCTTGGTGTCGGCGAGCGCCGAGAGCGCCTGTTTCATTTCCTTCACGCTGTCGACATTGAGGCGGATCTTCGACCACTCGACCGGCATGTTCTTCAACTGCGAGATCGACTCGTCGCGGTAGCGCGTTTCCACCGAGAGGAGCTTCAGGTAGGGCTCCTCGTTGGGGTCGTGGAACAGCTCGGTCGGGCACATCGTGGTGCGGCCGACGTCGGAGGGCAGCAGCCGCTCCTTGAACGAGGAAAAGAACAGCGCGTTGATCAGTTCCGACTTGCCGCGCGAGAACTCGGCCAGGAACGCCAGTTGCAGGCGTCCGCGATTGAGCGTCTCCAGCAGGTCGTAAAAGCGGATCGACTGCTGGACATCGAGCTGGTTGGTGCGCTCCAGCCAGTCGTGGTAATCGTGCACCGCACGGGTCAGGCCTTCGCGCCACTCGTTGTAGCGGGCGATTTCGCTTTCGAAGCGGGAATTGATGGCCGGGTCGAAATCCACGGAAATACCTTCCTTGCTGGCTGGCAACGGGCCGCGCGCTAGCGGTGTCGCCGCGGCGACTTCCGGCAGTTCGTGGTCACGTCCATCGCGGCAATCCCCCCGGTTGTGGCCGGCGGCTGGGCCGGCAGGCCTGAACGCGGTCTTGCGCCGCTTGACGGATGAGAGTGTAGCGCAACGGCAAAAAAGACGCGAAACCGCGCTCAGCCGGCCACCAGCCGCGGCAGGCGGCTGACGGCGGCTTCCAGCCAGGCCACCGGCAGCATGAGCGTGACCTGCACCAGGATCAGCAGCACCAGGGGCGACAGGTCCACGCCGCCCACCAGCGGGATGATGCGCTGCAACGGACGCAGGAACGGCCGGGTCAAGGCGGCGAAGAACGGCGCGATCGGATGGTAGGGGGAGACCCACGACAGCAGGGCCTGGATCAGGACCACGCCGATCAGCAGGTACAGCGACAGGCGGAACAGGCACACCAGCGTCCACAGGATCAGCCCGGGCCAGAAGGTCGGCATCAGGAAGGCATCCGGCCAAAGCAAGGCCACCTTGAGGATGAGCAGCACCATCTGCGACAGGCCGGCGGTGACCAGGGACGCCAAATCGAGCCCGAACGCGCCCGGGATCAGCTTGCGCAGGGGTTTGACCATGAAATCGGTCAAGGCCACCACGAAATCGGTGAGTGGATTGCGGAACGGCGCGCGGAACGCCTGCGCATAAAACCGCGCGAGTGCGGCCAGCGTGAACAGGCCGAACACCGTTTCCAGCACGAACACCAGGGTCTGCGTCAGCATGGCGGCGGATCCTCCTGCACGGCGGACATCTCGTTCCCGAGTTCGGTGGCACGCGTGCGCGCGGCCAGCACGCCCTCGATGAAGCGCGCCTTCAGGCCGGCGGATTCGAACGATGCGATCGCGCGCTCGGTGGTCCCACGCGGGGAGGTGACCTTGGCGCGCAGGGCCGCCGCGGACTCGGCGCTTTCGGCGGCCAGGCGGGCGCCGCCGAGGAACGTCTGCCGGGCCAACAAGCGCGCGGTGTCTTCGGCCATGCCCATCTCCAGGGCGGCCTGTTCCAGGGCCTCGATGAAATAGAACACGTAGGCCGGGCCGCTGCCGGACACCGCGGTCACGGCGTCGAGCATCGCCTCGTCGTCAAACCACGCCACCTGGCCCACCGACTGCAGCAGGGACGCAGCCATCGTGCGATGATCCGCGCCGAGCGCGGCGGGCGCGTGCAGGCCGGTCATGCCGGCACCGGCCAGGGCCGGCGTGTTGGGCATGCTGCGCACGACGTGCGGATACGGCTGGCCGGGCGCACCCAGCCAGCGCGCCAGGTCCGCCACGCGCACGCCGGCCGCGATGCTCAGCACCAGCTGGCCGCGCAGGCGGCCGCGGAAGGGCGCCAGTGCACCGGCCATGACCTGCGGCTTCACGGCCAACACCAGGACATCGACGTCCAGCATCGCCGCATCGAAGGACGCAAACACCTGCAGGCCGCGCCGCCGCCAAAAGGCCTGCGCGGCGTCGGCGGGTTCGATGGCCATGAGGCCCTGCGGCTGTGCGCCTTGCGCCAGCAGGCCGCCGGCGATGGCCTGCGCCATGTTGCCGCCGCCGACGAAACCGGTTCTCATGCCGCCTCCGCGGTGCGCGTTGGTTTGGGCGCGCGCGCACCGAAGATCGCGGTGCCCAGGCGCACCAGGGTCGCCCCTTCCTCAATGGCGACGCGAAAATCGCCGGACATGCCCATCGACAGGGTATCGAAGGCCATCCCCTGTGCGCATCCTTGTTCGTACAATTGGCGCAGGGCGGCGAACTGCCGGCGTTGCCCGGCCTCATCGGCCACGTTCTCGATGATCGCCATCAGCCCCCGCACCCGCAGCTGGGGCAGCCGCGCGACCTGCGCGGCGAGCGCCAGCGCCTCGCCGGGCGCCACGCCGGCCTTGGACGCCTCGCCGCTGATGTTCACTTCGATAAGCACGTTGAGCGGCGCGCCGCGGCGCCGCGCCGACAGTGCTTGCGCGATCTTCAGCCGGTCCACGCTTTGCACCCAATCGAAATGGGTTGCCACCAGCCCGGCCTTGTTGCTCTGCAGGGGACCGATGAAGTGCCATTCGAGGCCCTGTTGCGCGAGGTCCGCCAGCGCTGCGATCTTGGCCACGCCTTCCTGCGCATAGTTCTCCGCGAAGCGCCGCTGCCCGGCGTCGAACGCGGCGCGCACCGCGGCGGGCGGCTGCGACTTCGACACCGCGACCAGCGTCACGCCGTGCCGGTGCGGCGCTGCGCATCCCGCAATGGCGGCATCGATGGCATGGCGCGCTTGTTGCAAGTTCGCTCTGATTGGGGACATAATCGATCGGCCTGTCATGGGCGCAGCCCCTGGTCGGGAACGCAGGTTTTCAGAGGGGAATCTGCCAGATTCGCCCGCCGCAATCTGGCCTCAGACCCGAGCCCCAAACCGCGAGGAAAAGTATAAATGGAAATCGCCGAACTCCTGGCCTTTGGTGTCAAGAACAAGGCCTCCGACCTGCACCTCTCCGCCGGCCTGCCCCCGATGATCCGCGTGCACGGCGACGTGCGCCGCATCAACGTGCCCTCGCTGTCCCACGACGACGTGCACGGCATGGTGTACGACATCATGAACGACGGGCAGCGCAAGCATTACGAGGAAAACCTCGAATGCGACTTCTCGTTCGAGATTCCCAACCTGGCGCGCTTCCGCGTCAATGCGTTCAACCACCAGCGCGGCGCCGGCGCGGTGATGCGCACCATCCCGTCGAAGATCCTCTCGCTCGAAGACCTGAATGCGCCGAAGATCTTCGCCGAAATCTCCAACCAGCCGCGCGGCCTGGTGCTGGTGACGGGCCCGACCGGCTCGGGCAAGTCCACCACGCTGGCGGGGATGATCAACCACGTCAACGAGAACGAGTACGGCCACATCCTCACGGTGGAAGACCCGATCGAATTCGTGCACGAGTCGAAGAAGTGCCTGATCAACCAGCGCGAGGTGGGGCCGCACACGCTGTCGTTCGCCAACGCCCTGAAGTCCGCGCTGCGCGAGGACCCGGACATCATCCTGGTGGGCGAAATGCGCGACCTGGAGACGATCCGCCTGGCGATGACCGCCGCCGAAACCGGGCACCTGGTATTCGGCACCCTGCACACCTCGTCGGCGGCGAAAACCGTGGACCGCATCATCGACGTGTTCCCGGCGGCGGAAAAGGAGATGATCCGCGCGATGCTGTCCGAATCGCTGCGCGCGGTGATCTCGCAGACCTTGTGCAAGACCAAGGACGGCAGCGGGCGCGTGGCGGCGCACGAAATCATGATCGGCACGCCGGCGATCCGCAACCTGATCCGCGAAGCCAAGATCGCGCAGATGTACTCGGCGATCCAGACCGGGCAGGCGATCGGCATGCAGACGCTCGACCAGAACCTGGCCGACCTGGTGCGCAGGAGCGTGATCACCGTGGCCGAGGCGCGCGGCAAGGCGGCCAACAAGGATTCGTTCAACTAATTGCACATTGCGCGCCGTTCGGTCGGCGCGCAGGAAAGTCCCTCATGGAACGCGAACAGGCACTCAAGTTTGTCCACGAATTACTGCGCGCGATGCTCGCCAAGCGGGCCTCGGACCTGTTCCTGACCGCGGGCTTCCCGCCGGCCATGAAGGTCGACGGCAAGATGACGCCGGTGTCGCAGACCAGCCTCTCGCCGATCCACACCGGTGAAATCGCCCGCTCGATCATGACCGACAAGCAGGCCGCCGAGTTCGAGGCGACCAAGGAATGCAACTTCGCCATCGCGCCCTCGGGCATCGGCCGCTTTCGCGTCAATGCGTTCGTGCAGCAGGGCCGCATCGGCCTGGTGCTGCGCACCATCACCACGCAGATCCCGCGCATGGAGGACCTGAACCTGCCCGAGGTGTTGAAGGACGTGGCGATGACCAAGCGCGGGCTGGTGATCCTGGTCGGCGGCACCGGTTCCGGCAAGTCGACCACGCTGGCGGCGATGATCGGTTACCGCAACGAGAACAGCTACGGCCACATCATCACCATCGAGGACCCGGTCGAGTACGTGCACGACCACAAGAACTGCGTGATCACGCAGCGCGAGGTGGGGGTCGACACCGACAACTGGTTCGCCGCACTGAAGAACACGCTGCGCCAGGCGCCGGACGTGATCCTGATCGGCGAAATCCGCGACCGCGAGACCATGGACTTCGCCATCGCCTTCGCCGAAACCGGCCACCTGTGCATGTCCACGCTGCACGCCAACTCCACCAACCAGGCGCTGGACCGCATCATCAACTTCTTCCCCGAGGAGCGGCGCCAGCAGCTGCTGATGGACCTGTCGCTCAACCTGAAGGCGTTCGTCTCGCAGCGGCTGATCCCGAAGAAGGAGGGCAAGGGGCGCGTGGCGGCCATCGAGATCCTGCTCAACACGCCGCTGATCCAGGACCTGATCTTCAAGGGCGAGGTGCACGAGATCAAGGAAGTGATGAAGCGCTCCAAGGAACTGGGCATGCAGACCTTCGACATGGCGCTGTTCGACCTGTTCGAAAACGACCACATCTCCTACGAGGATGCGTTGCGCAACGCCGATTCGCTCAACGACCTGCGGCTCAAGATCAAGCTCGAAGGGCGTGGCGCGAAAGAGAAGGACCTCGCGGCCGGGCTGGACCACCTCGAAATCGTCAAGTAGGGCCCGCGCCCTTCCGCGCCCGGGCGGCGCAAACCAAAGTCATTGCCTGGCGCGGCGTTCAGGCCAATTCAGGCCCAATCGCCGCACCGCTGCTGGACTTTGGCCATGGATGGCCTGATCTTCGGCCGGCTCAGGCCCCGACCAGCACGGTGACTTGCCCGGCGAATTCCGCGCCGACGAAGGCGTGGACCAGGGCCAAAGCGCTGGCGGTGACCACAAACGCGGCGGCCATGCCAAGCGCGCGCTCGAACGTCAGGGCGTTGCGGAGGGTTTCGGTGATCTTGTTCATGGTGTTTCCTTTCGGTGCCGATTGAGGAGGGGCACGGCTCCAGTATTGGCGCGCCGCCGCGGGTTCAATTGAAGAAACCTGCCGAGTTCTTGAATAAACTGGCTGACCTGTTGAACAAACCGGCTGCGCGATGAATTCCAACGGCGAAAGCCTGCATTTGTACGTCTGGGACGAGCGGTTCCTATACGCCGGGCCGGGCATCGACACCACCTTCCATCGCAACCATGCCGCGGTGTGGCTGTCCACCTGCGAGGGCGAGATGCAAGTCTCGCTGGGCGACGGCACGCGACTGCAGGGGCCGGGCGTGTTCATTCCCTCCGGCACCGAATACGCCACCGCGGTTGCCGCCCACGCCATTGCGGCGCTGTTCTGGGAACCCGAAAGCGCGAGCTACCAGGCGGCGATGGCGCGGCTCGATGCCACGCCGCGCACCTTCGCCTGTCCGCTGTCGAAGGTCGAGATTGCGGGCCGCCTGCGCGACCCGGCCACCACGCTCGACGAGGCCGACCGCCTGCTGGCCGAGATGTTCGGCGTGAGCATTCGCGCACGGCTGGCCCTTCCGGCGATCGATGCACGCATCGCACAAGCCGTGCACCAGCTGCGTGAAGCGCCGGAGAAGTACGACAGCCTCGACGCCCTGGCTGAATCGGTCCACCTCTCGCCCTCGCGCTTCGCCCACGTGTTCAAGGACGCCATCGGCGTGCCGGTGCGGCGATACCTGTTGTGGCGGAAGATGCGCAAAGCGCTCGACGAGGCGATCGCGGGCCATTCGCTGACCACGGCGGCCCTGTCCGCCGGGTTCGCCGATTCCGCGCACCTGTCGCGCACGGTGCGCTCGATGATGGGCATCGCGCCGGAGTTCCTGTTCAAGAACCGTGGGCGGTTGGTGATCCACCAATAGCGCTCACTGCCGGCGCGTCAATCCTTGCGGTTGCTCCCCGCCACCATCTTGTATTCGAGCAGCCGGCACTCGATCTTGCCGTTGAACAGCGGCGTCTTCCGGCTCGGCGCCAGGCGCATGGTCTTGGCCAGCGCCAGGTCGCCGGTGAAGAAGTAGGCGCGCCAGCCGGCGAACTTCTGCTTCAGCACGTCGCCCAGCTTCGGGTACAGCGCCTTGAGCGCCTCGGCGTCGCCCAGCCGGTCGCCGTACGGCGGATTGGTGACCCACACGCCGGACGGCGCCGGCGCGGAAATCTCGAGGACGTTGGCCTGCTTCAGGAACACGCAATCGGCCAGGCCGTTGGCAGCGAGGTTGTCGCGCGCATTCTTCAACGCATCGCCGAACAGGTCCGAGCCGTAGATCGGCAAATTGCGCGCAGGCGACGCAGCGGCGCGCGCCTCGTCGAGCAGCCGGTTCCACAGCGCGGCATCAAAGGTGCCGAGCTTCTCGGCATTGAAGGATCGCGGCTTGCCCCCGGACAGCCCCGGCGCGATGCCGAGCGCCAATTCCGCCGCCTCGACCAGGAAGGTGCCGCTGCCGCACATCGGGTCCAGCAGTGCCTCCTGTTTGTCCCAGCCGGTGAGCATCAGGATGCCGGCCGCGAGATTCTTCTTCAAGGGGGCCGCACCGGTGTGGTCGCGCCGGCCGCGCTTGAACAGCGGCTCGCCGGTGAGGTCGATGTAGAGCGCGGCCTCCTTCGGCTCCAGGTGCAGGTGGATGCGCACGTCCGGTTCCTGGCGCGCCACGTTGGGACGGCTGCCGACGATCTCCCGGAACGTGTCGCACACCGCATCCTTGACCTTCAGCGCCGTGAAATCGAGGCTCTTCACCGGCGAGCGATTCGCGCTCACCTCCACCTTGATGGTGCGCGACACCGCGAACCACGACGTCCAGGCAAGCAGGCGCGCGGCGTCATACACGTCGTGTTCGCTGGCGTAGGGAAACGCGGCAACCCGCCACAGGATGCGCGAGGCGACGCGCGAATGCAGGTTGGCGCGCAGCGCGGTTTCCATCGAGCCGGTGAACGCCACGCCGGTCGGGCTTTTCGCGGTGACGGTCGCGCCGATCGCGGGCGCGCCCAGTTCGGTGGCCAGCACTTCCGACAGGCCCAGCGGGCACATGGCGAAGAACGATTCGCTCATCGCCCCTTCAACCCCACGGCTTGATGACCACCAGCAGCACCACGCCGATCAAGACGGGCAAGGCCGGGATTTCGTTCAGCCAGCGATAAAAGACGTGCCCGTGCGTGTTGCGGTCGGCGGCGAAATCCTTGAGAAGCTTTCCCAGGTAGAAATGCAGGCCGATCAGCACGGCCACCAAGGCGAGCTTGGCTCCCATCCAGGCTTGCCCGCGGCCCACGCCATAACCCAGCCACAGGATGCTTCCCAGCACCACGGTCAACACCATGGACGGCATCATGATGCCGAAGTAGAGCTTTCGCTCCATGGTCTTGAAACGCGCGATGGTGTCGGCGTTGGTTTCCATCGCGTGGTACACGAACAGGCGCGGCAAGTAAAACAGTCCCGCGTACCAGGCCACCATGAACACGATGTGCAGCGACTTGAGGACGAGGTAGGTCACGCCGAATAGCCTGCCACCAACTGCGCGAGCTTGCCCTTGGCGTGCAGGAGGATGTCGCAGAACTCGCGCGCGGCGCCGCGCCCGGCGCGCGCCTGCGTCACGTAATGCACCTGTGCCTTGAGGTAGGCCGGCGCCTCCGGCACCGCCACCGCGAATCCGCAGCGCGACAGGAACGGCAGATCCACCACGTCGTCGCCGATACCGGCGCAACGCTCCGCCGCAAGGCCGACGTCGTCGAGCAGGGTCTGGAACTTCACCCCCTTGTCCGCCACGCCCATGAACACGTGGTGGATGCCCAGGTCGCCGGCGCGCTTGCCCAGCGCCTTCGATTCACGCCCGGAAATGATCGCCACGATGACACCCGCGGCCTGCAGCATCTTGATGCCGTGGCCGTCGAGCGTGTTGAACACCTTGGTCTCCTCGCCGCCCGGTCCATAGTGCAGCGATCCGTCGGTCAGCACGCCATCGACATCGAACACCGCGAGCTCGGTGTCCGCCGCGCGCGCAAGGATGTTGCCGGTCACGCCGGCGGGCAGCAGGGTGGCCGGGTCCAGCGTGGGTGGGTCGATGGTCAAAGGACCCCCGCGCGCATCAGCTCGAGCACGTGCACGGCGCCGACCAGCTCACCCTGCGCGTCGACCACCAGGAGTCCGCTGCCGCCGATCTTGTGACGCTCGATCATTTCGGCGGCCTCCACGGCGAGCTTGCCGGGCGCGATGGACTTGGGCGTGCGGTTCATGACGTCGGCCACGCGCACATCGCGCAGGTTGTCGTGGGTTTCGAGGGTGCGGCGCAAATCCCCGTCGGTGAACACGCCGGCCAGCTTTCCGCGGGCGTCCACCACCGCCGTCATGCCCAGGCCCTTTTTCGACATTTCCATGATCGCCGCCGCGAGCGGCGCGTCGTCGGTCACGCGCGGCAGGCGGTCTCCCGACACCATCACATCGGACACGTGCATGAGCAGGCGCCGGCCCAACGACCCGCCCGGGTGGTGCATCGCGTAGTCTTCCTCGCCGAAGCCGCGCGCGTCGAGCAGCGCCACCGCCAGCGCGTCGCCCAGCGCCAGCGTGGCCGTGGTGCTGGCGGTCGGTGCGAGATTCAGCGGGCAGGCCTCTTTTTCCACCGCCACGTCGAGGAACACCGTGGCCGCCTTCGCGAGCGTAGATTCGGCGCGCCCGGTCATGGCGATGATGGGTGTGCCGCGCCGTTTCAGCTGCGGCAGGATCTTGACGATCTCGTCGGATTCGCCGGAGTTGGAGATCGCGATCACCACGTCGTCCGCGGTGATCATGCCCAGGTCGCCGTGGCTGGCTTCGCCCGGGTGCATGAAGAACGCCGGCGTGCCGGTCGAAGCGAGGGTCGAGGCAATCTTGCCGCCGATGTGGCCGCTCTTGCCCATGCCCGTCACCACCACGCGGCCCTTCTTTTCGGTCACTTCGAACATCAGGCGGTGCGCCGCAAGGAACGCATCGCCGAGCTTGTCCATCAGCGCGCGCACGGCGTCGGCTTCGATGGCCAGCGTCTCGCGCGCCAGATCGAGCGTGCGAACGGTATCGGTGAGGGCGCGCGGCTGTAATACACTTGGCATGGCGGCATTCTAGCCTTGCAGGGCATGCAAAGTCGCTGCATTCAGGTTGTCCCGAGCCCCCATTCCCGTCCCGAGCCCCTGAATTGACCGAACACGCCACCCTCAAGCTCGTCGTCATCCTGCTGGCCACGGCGGTGGTTACGGTGGTGCTGTTCCGCCGCCTCAAACTGCCGCCGATCCTGGGCTACCTCATCGTCGGCGTGCTCATCGGTCCGCATGCGCTCGGCTTCGTGCCCGACACGCCTGGCACGCGTTACCTGGCCGAATTCGGCGTGGTGTTCCTGATGTTTTCCATCGGCCTCGAGTTCTCGCTGCCGCAGCTGGTGGCGATGCGCCGCATCGTGATCGGCTTCGGCGGCCTGCAGGTGTTGACCGCGATCGCGGCGGTGATGCTGGTGGCCTGGTCCGCGGGGCTGACCTGGCAGACCGGCTTGGTCCTGGGCGGCGTGCTGGCGATGTCCTCCACGGCCATCGTGTCGAAGTTCCTTGCCGAGCAGACGCAGCTGCATTCCCCACATGGCAAGCAGATCATGGGCGTGTTGCTGTTCCAGGACATGGCGGTGATTCCGCTGCTGGTGCTGGTGCCGGCGCTGGCCCTGCCGGCGGACGCCATCGCCGGGGCCATCGGCGCAGCGCTCATCAAGGCCACAGCGGCATTGGTGGTGATCCTGATGCTGGGCCAGCGCATCATGCGCCCGCTGTTTCACCTGGTCGCGGCGCAGAAGTCTTCGGAATTGTTCGTGCTCACCGTGCTGTTGGTGACGCTGGGCCTCGCGTGGGCCACCGAGGCGGCGGGCCTGTCGCTCGCCCTCGGCGCGTTCCTGGCCGGCCTGTTGATCTCCGAGACCGAGTACCGCTACCAGGTCGAGGAC
Source organism: Betaproteobacteria bacterium (assembly GCA_016790765.1). Taxonomy (GTDB): domain Bacteria; phylum Pseudomonadota; class Gammaproteobacteria; order Burkholderiales; family Usitatibacteraceae; genus UKL13-2. Next base: position 68,651 of record JAEUMZ010000149.1, on the reverse strand, counting down.
GACATCAAGCCATTTCGCGACGTGCTGCTCGGTCTGTTCTTCGTCACCATCGGCATGCTGCTCGACTGGCGCACGCTGGCCGAGCGCTGGCCCATCGTGCTGCTGGTGTTCTTTGCACTGATCGCGCTGAAGTTCCTGTTGATCTTGCTCATCGGCCTGGCCCTGAAAAACGAGCGCGCGGTGGCACTGCGCTGTGCGCTGGCGCTGGCGCCAGCCGGCGAGTTCGGGTTCGTGCTGCTGTCGCTGGCCGGCGTACACGGCGCGGCCCCGGCGCCGGCGATCCAGGCGGTGCTGGCCGCCATGCTGCTGTCCATGCTGGTGGCGCCGCTGATCTTGATGCACAGCGAGAGGATCGTGCTGCGCCTGATCGCGACCGAGTGGGAATCGCGCGCGGTGCAGTTGCAGCAACTGTCCATCAACGCCATGACCAAGCGCCGCCACGTCATCATCTGCGGTTATGGCCGTTCCGGCCAGAGCCTGGCGCGCTTCCTGGAGAAGGAAAAGATCTCGCTCATCGCGCTCGACGGCGACCCGATGCGCGTCAAGCAGGCAGCCGCAGCGGGCGATTCGGTGCTTTACGGCGACGCCGCCAAGCGCGAGGTGCTGATCGCCGCAGGGTTGCCGCGCGCCTCGGCCGTGGTGGTGAGCTTTGCCGACACGCGCGCCGCGCTGGCGATCCTCGCGCACGTGAAGGCGGTCAATCCGGAGGTTCCGGTGATCGTGCGCACGTTCGACGATTCGGACGTCGAAAAACTCAAGTCGGCGGGCGCGGCGGAAATCGTTGCCGAGGTGGTCGAAGGATCGCTGATGCTGGGAACGCAAACGATGCTGAGGATCGGCGTGCCGTTGAAGCAGGCGCTCATTCGCCTGCGCCAAGTGCGCAGCGAGCAGTACACCTTCATGCCGGCGTATTTTTCCGGGGCCACCGACCTGGATGAAGCGGACGTGAACATGCCGCGCCTGATGTCGATCGCGCTGGAGGACAGCGCGGCCTCGATCGGCAAGACCCTGGGCGCCCTCGGCCTGGAAGACCTCGGCGTGCGGCTCACGGCCCTGCGGCGCCAGGGACGGCGCCACACCGAGACCCCGGACAGCCTGCGCCTTGAAGCGGGCGACGTACTGGTGTTGGCCGGCACGCCCGAGGCCCTGGGCACGGCGGAAATGCGTTTGCTACAGGGTTGAGCAGGCAAAGTCCAGGCGGGACGCGGCAGGCAGGGCAAAAAGGGCTGGAACGCCGCGTCCCGCCTTGACTTTGATGCGCGACCCCCGGTGCCGGGCAAAAAAAATAGCCCGCACGGGCGGGCCATTTCCGGGGACGCGGCGTTCGATCAGAACGACATGCACACCAGGTACGAGGTGGCATCGTCCACGGTGTTGGTGGCGATCGCCGTGGTCGGCGTGGCGAGCGCGGCGACGCGGAACGAACCGGTCAGCGTATTGCCGTCATCGAGTTGGGTGTCGAGCTGCTTGGCGAACTTGCCGAGGATGCCGGTCGAGCAGATGTTGTAGGTGCCGGTCATGCCCGGGGCTGGCAGGGTCATCTGCATGGTGCTGCTGATGCCCATGTTGAGGCCCACCGCGTTCTTCGGCGTGTACTCTGGGTCGGTCACGGCCGTCGGGCCGGCCATGAAACCGGCGAGGCGAATGTGCTGCCAGAACAGGCGCGATTCATCGGTGTTGGTCGCCGTGTCCCACGTGCCGTTGATCTGGCCATTGCCGATGGTGCCGGCCGGCGTGGTCGCCGTGGTGGCTCCGTTGACTGCGGTGGCCGCGGTGGCGTGGTCGCCCGGGATGGCCTTGTAACGGTCCTGGTAGCCGTAAAGGGCGGTCTGGATATTGCGGAAGTCCTGGGCCAGGCCCTTGACCTTGGCGCTGTTGATGAGCTCCTGGCCCTTCAGGATGCCGCCGAGCAGCAGACCGATGATGACCAGGACGATGGCGATTTCAACGAGCGTGAAGCCCGATTGCTGCGATTTCATGCTTTTCATGATGATGTCCCCGTTTTGACGATTGATAGAGTGCGAAAACTGGCTTGCCGATTATTTGACGTAGGTTCCGAAGGCCATGCCGACTACAATGAAGGCGATGGCCAACTCATTGAGGGTGGTGCGAACGGCGGTGGCTTTCATGGTGGGCTCCTGTGGCAATTCGTGTGCTGCTGGTACAGACACTGCAATCCATGTGCCAGATTTTCAATTTATTGATTTCATTCACAAAAATGGTTAATTGGATGTTTTGCGCCCGATTTTCTTCAGTTTGGGCACACCCGGATTGTGGGATCGCCGGACAGTTGTCCGGATACTCGACAGGCGCATGACGTCGAGCTCGCCCTCCGCCTTGGGCTCCCAGCCCGCCCTGCTGGTGCGTGCCCGCCGGTGGGTGATCCTGGCCATGCTGTTGTCCTTGCACGCCGCGCTGGTGAGCCAATCGGCCGATTTCCAGCGCGTCTGGCTGCTGGTGCATTTCGGCCTGTTTCTCATCTGGCAGCCGATCTACAGCACCGAGCGCGAGGTCAAGGTGGCGGCGATGCTGTTGCTGGTGGGCATCACGGCGGTGGTGATGTTCTCGCTCGCGGGCTGGATGCTCGCGATGTGGCTGGCGATCCTGATCGGCATCATGGGCGGCAAGGTGTTCACGGCGCAGGCCGCGCGGCGCACGCGCTTCTACCTGGTGGCGGTGTTCTACCTGTTCACGATCCTGCTGGTGTGGACGGTGCCGCGCTCATTGCTGGACATCGAGATCCTGCCGCCGGGGCTCACGGTGCTGGCCGAACTGTTCCTGCCGCTGACCTTGCTGACACTGGTGTTCCTGCCGTTTCGCGCCGAGGACGAATCGACCACCCAGGTGTTCGATTTCGTCTACAGCCTGATCGTGTTCCAGCTGGTCATCGTGATGGTGCTGGGCAGCATCGCGGCCATGCGCGTCACCGGCAACCAGTACTTCCAGGCGGTGCTGCTGACCGTGCTGTCCTTCGCCGTGGCGCTGTTCGTGCTGGCGGTGTTGTGGGCGCCGCGCACCGGGTATGGCGGCCTGCGCACCTATCTTTCGCGCTACCTGCTCAGCGTCGGCATGCCGTTCGAACTCTGGATGCGCCGCGTGGCGGAGTTGTCGGAAACGGAAATCAGCTCGGCGCGTTTCCTGGAAAGCACCATCGAAGAAGTCGCCAAGTTCCCATGGATTACCGGCGGCGAATGGAAGACGCCCGACGGTACCGGCCGCTTCGGCAAGTCCAGCGACCACGTCACGGCGTTCAAGTACCACCAGCTCGAGATCACGTTCTATACGCAGATCCACCTGTCACCGGCGATGTTCCTGCACTTGCGCCTGCTGGCCCAGGTGATCGGGGAATTCTATGAGGGCAAGCGCCGCGAGCAGGCACTGAAGGAGAACGCCTACATGCAGGCGGTGCACGAGACCGGCGCGCGCCTTACCCACGACGTGAAGAACCTGCTGCAATCGCTGTACGCATTGACCTCCGCGGGCATGGCGCGGGTCGAACACGAGCGGCGCGAGAAATCCGCCTACCAACAGCTGCTCGAGCGCCAATTGCCAACGCTGGCCAAGCGCCTGGAGACGACGCTGGACAAGCTGCAGAACCCGGAGGTCGGCATCGCCACCGCCATGCTGCCGGCCGGGGATTGGTGGCAGGAAGTGGTGCAACGGCACCAGGCGGACGGCATCACGCTGTTTGCCGGCGGTGATCTCTCGGTCGCGGTGCCCGCCAACCTGTTCGACGCCATGGTGGAGAACTGCGTCGAGAACGCGAAGAAAAAGCGCGCCACCGAGCCGGACATCGCGATCGAGGTGGTGCTCGACGCCGGGGGCAGCGTGCCCTTGACGGTGCGCGACACCGGCAGCGCGATTCCGTCCGGTGCACTGGACAGTCTGTTCAGCGCACCGATCGCCAGTTCGCGGCGCGGCGGGCTGGGCATCGGCCTGTACCAGGTGGCGCGCCAGGCGGAACGCGCCGGGTTCGAGTTGCGGCTGCGCGAAAACCGCTCGGGGGCGGTGTGCTTCGTGCTGTCCGCCCGGCAGCCGGACTGACGGTACGCTTACGGCAAGCGCTGGGCATCCACCATGCGGTTGATCAGGATCGTGATCGGCACCCAGCTCAACTGGTCGTCGAATTCATTGGTGCCCACGGTCGGGTCGTGGGACACGAACACCCGGTCGCCATCGAGGTTTTCCGCCTCGTCCGTTCCGGTGCCGCTGGTGGCGCTCGACGCATTCTGGCCCAGCGAGAACAGCAGGAAAGCCACCCGGGTCGAGAGGTCGTTGGCCGTGCCGGCGGCGGCGCACTGGGTCGCCGTGACGCCGGTGCCGCTCTTGCACACGTAGATGTAGTTGGCCGTGCCAAGGCTCGGAATGGTGGCCGTCTGCATGCCGTTCTGCGCGGTGAGCGCCTTCGTCGCGGTACCCACCGTTCCGTCGTACACCGCATAGCGGATACGATTGGACATCGTGTCCCAGGCGTCGCGCGAAAAACCCGCCGAATCGATCGGCGACAGGCCCAGGGTCACGGCCGGCAGCAACCCATCGTAAAAATTGGAGCAGTTGCCATGGGCTTGCACGGTGGTGGTTTCGCTGCCGCTGCAGGTGCCGGTGGCGGCGGCGCAAAAACTCTCCTGGCCCCCGGAGTTGATCTGTGCCGGGCACGGCAACCTGCCGTTGGCGACGGCGAAACCAAGGATTGCGGCCTTGGCCGTTTCAAGCTGGCGGCGGCTGTCCTCGATGCGCCGCAACTGCACCTGGGTCGACAGCGGCACGCTCACCAACGTGAACATCACCGTGATGATGACCAGCACCACGGCAATCTCGAGGATGGTGAAGCCGGTGCTCGATGGTTCGCGGCGGTTGGGGGGGCGGCGGGGCATCAGGGGCTCAGGGTGAATAGACCACGACGTCGTTGAATGAGGGCGAGCGGTTGCCGGTGGTCACGCGGTTGCAGTTGGACAACGGGGAACAGCCGGTGGTGACCACCGCCGGCGACAGCGCGTTGCAGGCGGCCGGGATCGTGCCCACAATCATTTGCTCCAGCGTCACGTTGTTGCCTTCGATGTAGTTTGACGCATATCCGTCGTTGTTGCCGCTGCGCACCTGGGCTGGGCTCACGCCATTCAGCGCGCGGCCCGTCACGATGACGGCCACCTGCTTGTTGCTGGCGAGGATGTTGCCGGAGGAATCCGCGATGCGCAGGCAATTCGAGTCGCCGCTGCACGGCCCGCCGTTGCCGGCGGCCGACGCGGCCGGCTTGTGCGCATCCGCCACGGCGTAGAACACGTGGCGCTTCCAGTTGGGCCACCAACCGGTCAGCGACTCAAACATGCAGTCGCCGGTGAACGTGTCCCCCATGGTGGAGCCGCTGGTCGAGACCGTGGTGTCGAATGTGCCGGACCCAGTGTCCGGGACGCGCCCGAACAGGACCGAATCGTGATCCGACCAACTGTTGATCGATGAAGCCTGCCGGCAAGTCGGCGCGGGCCACGGGTAGCGATTGCGATAGGTCGCCGCGTAGCTCGTCAGGCACTTCAGGACTTCGCGCGCCACGCGCCGTTGGAGGGCGGGCATGATGTCCTCGTAGCCAACCACCGCGATACGATCATTAAGGATGACGGAATTGCCGCTGAAGACGGGTCCGCTGATGAAGCCGTTGCCATTCGCCGTGCGCGTGACGTTATTGTCGACAAAGTTCGAATTGTCCTCGCCCATCGCCACGTCGAGGTAGTTCACCGGATTGCACTTGGCGGTCAGCGACGCCGGAGACGAGGTGCATTCTCCCTGGCTGCCGCAGCTGCCGCCGCTGCACGAACGGTCCTGAAGCGTGCTGCCCCCTTGACGTACCAGCGCATCGCCAGGCGCGAAAATCACGGCGACGGCACCGCCGGTACCCGCCGTGTACGGATTGGACAAGGTGCCGTCCTGGAACACCGTTCCGGCAGCATCGCGCACGGTGATGGTCCCCAGCCCCGTGGTGGGATTGAACCCGTTGACGGTACTGGTCTTGTACATGCTCGACACCGCATACCACAGCCGCTCGCCGGAGGCATCGCGCAAGTCCGCGATGCCCAACGTGCGCCAGGGCAGGCGGCCGAGGCGATTCGACTGCGACGTACTGCCTGAGGCATTGCCGCAGCTGGTCTCGGCTGCCCCATCGTCGTCGAGGTCAGGGCAGGGCAATGTTCCCACCGCCGTCTGGGTTGGTGAAATATCGCGCCCCGAGGCGTACGCAATCAAGGCCTGCTTGGCCTGGTTGAGCACGTTTTCGGTGCGCGCGTCGCGTGCGACGCGGGAGGCATTGCCGTCGATGCCGTTGATCACGACCAGCGCGCCGCCGATCAGGATCGCCAGCGCCATGATCAGCAGAATGACGCCCGCCTGCCTTGCGCGCGCGGGACCGGGTCCGCGCCGCATGCTACGAACCCCGCTTTTTGCGCGCCGGCTTCCTGGGGGGCGCCTTCTCGGCCGCCTTGCTGCCAGCCTTTTCGCGCACCGCCACGGTCCCGCTCGACAACAAGCGCGTGCCGCTTGGATTGCCGACCATCGATCCATCGATCCGTTGGGCGAGCACGGCGTCGACGTCCCCGACCAAGCGGCCGTCCACCCAGACCGTGGTACCGGCGCCCTCGCGCCGGACGAACCCGGTGATCACACTGGCGCTGTCCGCAGCCGGCGCATCCGGGTCGCTGGACCCGGTCTGGCGCTGGCGCACCAGTCGCACCCGTTCGGCCTCGGACAGGAACAACGTGCCCGTCAATCCACTCGTCGCGACCGGCTCCGCCGGTCGCGCGGCGGCTGCTTTGGCTGGTTCGGCCGCCATCGCGATGGCGCCCGGCAGAAGGCCGATGCAAAGCACCAGGCGCCGGAACATGGCCGGGCGCATCATCGCGCAGCCTGCCCTGTCGGCGCCGCGGGCACGCCGGCCGGGTTCTTCTCGACCAGGGTGATCCACTCTCCGGAGCACTCAGCCTCGATGGCGCCGCCGTCGGCTTCCGCAGGCACAGGCTGCCGGGAACCCGGGGCCGGCGCGGGTGCTGCGCCTGCAGGAGGCGGATTGCCGGGCGCGGCGGTCGCTCCGGCGCGCAGGTTCTCGCGCTTGAAGGCACACTGGTCGAGCGGAAAAAAGCCGCGGCGGATGCGCGGGAACTCGTCGAGGAACCCGATCAGGTCCGCATCGCTGGCCGCGCGGACCTTCAGGGTCAACCGGCTGGCGCGGATGTCCGCTGCGCCATAACTCACCCCGGTCGCGAACCGGAGCGCGCGCTGCGGGGCCACCTCGTACTCAAGGGCCTGCAACCGGTATCGCGCGCGCAGTTCCTTCAGGCTCTCGATGAGGTCGAGGCGTTGTTCGGGCGCGAATACGCCGCGCGCGACCAGCATGCGGTAGGTATCCTCGGACCCGAGCAGGTCGTCGCGTTCGCGCTTGATGGTCTCGAGCCGCGCCGCCGCATTCGAGAAATCGCGCTTGGACAAGGCAGCCAGTTTCTTCTCGCGTTCCCACAGCCACCAGCTGCCGCCACCGATTGCGCCCGCAACCAGCAACGCGACCAGCGCGATGATGCCGGCAAAGCGCCGCGCGCGAAAGGAGGCCGATTCCCGCAGGTCGGTCACTTGGCGCTCCGATCGCGGACCAGGCGCACGGCAAAGCGCGCCTCGCTGCCGTCCACATCCTCGACGCGGCCGCGCAGCACGGCACCGGAGCGCACTTCTACCGGCCAGTCGAGCACTTCCGCCTTCAGGCCCGGCTCGGCATTCATGCGGGCCAGCCATTGTTCCATGAGGCGGTTGGCCTCCCGGTAATCGCCGCGGAATCCGGTGATGTTGCCCTCGATAAGCGCAATCTCGAACTGGTTGCCCGGCAACAGCGGGTCGGCATCCGAGGCCGCCGGCGCGCCGGGCGGTGGCGGTGCGACGGCCGCGGGCTTTGCCGCATCCTTGAGTTCACCTCGCACATTGAGCGGGCGCGGCAGCGCGTTGGCCTGCAGGCGCGGGCTGACCGCGGCGTCCTGGTTTGGCGCCCACACGATTTGATTGATCCGGAGGCGCGGGAAGTCCGTCCAGGCGCGGGCGATCCGGCGCATGAAGTCCCCCGGCGCCACGGTGGACGGCAAGGCGTTGGCGCGGAAGAACAGGCTGGTGTCGCGCATGGCGGCGGTGGCCGAAATCTGCCCGCGGATCAGGTTCGAGATGTTCTGGTACTCCGACTGTGCACCGCGCGCCTGGACGTCGAAGCGGTCCGTTTCGACCGAGATGCGCGCCGCCTGCTGCAGGTTGTAGGCCGTGACCCCCAGCCCCGCCGCGAGGATGACCGCCGTCGCGCCGTGCAGCACGAATCGTTGGCGGCGGAACTTGGCGAACTGCAGCAGGTCCGCGGCGGCAAAGTGGTTCTCCACGCCGCGCTGTGCGTACAGGTGCACGAGCACTTCCTCGGCATGCGACGACACCGGCGCCGGCTTGAGCTTGATGCGCGTGGCGACGTCCCCGATGTCGAGGAACCGGTACTTGAACAGGGGATAGGCGCGGATCGCGGCGGCAATCGTGTCGCGATCCCTTTCGTGCACCACGATGCAGACTTCCAGCGATTCCTCGCGGCCGGCGAAGTACCGCAGGCTGTCCAGGTACTGCCAGGTGCGGCTGGCTTCTGCGGCGATCAGGTCGCCCACCGACTGCCCCTCGTCATAGGTGATCGGCGTCAGGCGGCTGAACTTGATCTGCTTGTCGCGAAAATAGGTCTGGCGCAGGCCAAATTCCGGAACGATGGTGACCAGCAGCGTATGGGTGAAGAACACGTCCATCGCGTCCGGCAGCCCGGCCGACAAGACCGCGGACGAGGAGATGCCCTGCAGCGGAATCTCGGCGCGCGCCAGCGCGTTGACGATCGGATGGATCAGTTCCGGGTTGGTCACCGCATGGAACAGCACGCGGTCGTCGCGCCGGCCCTCTTCCTCACGCCCCTGCACGATCGCGTGACGATAGGGGCTGGCACGGTACAGCTGCTGAAGCTTGCGCTCGATCACCGCCGCGCGGTCGCCGCCGCGCACGTGCGGCAGCGTATCGACGCGGAAGTCCTCTTCGATCAGGTCGGTGATCAGCCAGGCCGGCGTCTGCTGGTGCCGCCGCAGCCAGTGGTCGAACTCGGGCGACTCCGCATCCAGGCTCGTGAACACCTCGCGCTCGACGATGGCACCGCCCTTCCAGACCAGGGCGATGATCTTGTCGTTGGTGAGGTAGAGAAAGTGCTTGGACACGCTGCGCTCAGTATTTGATCTTGCTGATCACGTCGTAGATCGGGCTGAAGATCGTGACCAGGATGCCGATCAGGATGCCGCCGAGCACGAGGGTCAGCAGCGGCTGGATCATCTCCTGCATGCGGCCCATCTGCTCGCGCACGTCGCGATTGTAAAAATAGCTCACGTTGAGCAGTGCGTTGTCGAGGCCGCCGGTCGACTCGCCGACCTTGAGCATGCGCAGCACCAGCGGCGGAAACAGCCGGACGTTCATGAAGGCCTGCGAAATGCCGGTGCCGTCGTTGATCTCGCGGCCGACGCGCTGCAGCCCCTCCTCGATGAGGCGGTTGCCGACGATCTTTTCCGAGATGCGGATGCAGTCGAGCACGCCGAGCCCGGACTGGTACATCAGCGCAAAGTAGGTCGAGAAGCGCGCCAGCACGATCTTGGTGTTGAGCGGGCCGATGATGGGCATGCGCAGCATGGCGCCGTCGAGCCAGTACTTCACGCCGTCGTTGGTGCGCGCGACAATCAACAGCGTGATGATCGTGGCAACTGGCACGCCGACGAACAGGTACCAGTAGGCGCGCATTGCCTTGCCCGCCGCGACCAGCGCCAGCGTCGCCGGCGGCGGGTTGGGCGTGAGCTGCTTCATCGTCTCGCCCAGTTGCGGCACCAGGAAGATCATCAGCATGAACAGGGCCGCCATGATGATGGTTCCGGCCACCAGCGGGTACATCATCGCCTTCTTGACCTGCGCGGAGAGTTCGTCCTGCCACTTGAGGTTCTCGGTCAGCTTGGTCAGGACTTCCGGCAACTGGCCGGATTGCTCGCCGGTGCGGATCAGCGCCACGAAGACATCGTCGAACGCCTGCGGATGCTCGGCCATGGCGTCGGAGAGCTTCATGCCCCCCTCCACATCCTCGAGCACGCTGGCCACAATGGCCTTGAAGCCGTCGTTCTCCACCGTGTCGCGCAGGTCGGTGAGCGCGTCGATGATCGGCACGCCGGCGCGCATCAGCTGGTCGAGGTGGAAGCAGAAAGTGATCAATTCCTTGCGCGTCACCTTGCGGCCGCGCATCAGGGTGGATTTCTTGATCGATTCAAACGTGATGAGGTCGAGCCCGAGGCGCTTCAGGCGCATCTCGAGGTCGGTCGGATTGGCCGCGTCCGTGCTGCCGTTCAGCATGCGGCCGGTGGCGTCGATGGCGCGATATGAAAAGGACGCCATGCTCAGGTCACCCGGTCGGTGAGGTCCACGACGCGCGAAATCTCGTCGAGGCTGGTCTGGCCGGCCAGCACCCGCGCCACGGCGTCCTCCGCCAGCGTGCGGAACCCCGTGCGTCGCGCGGCTTCGCGGATCTCGCGCCCGGTGGCGCGGCGCGCGATCAGCTCGTCGATCTCGCCGTCCATCTTGAACAGCTCCATGATGGCGACGCGCCCCTTGTAGCCGGTCCCGTCGCAATGTTCGCAGCCGGCCGCGCGATGCACTTCGCCCGTCCAGTCCGCGGTGACGCCGAGCACGCGGCGCGTGAGGTCGTCTTCCGGGCGGTACGGCTGGCGGCAATGGCTGCACAGGCGCCGGATCAGGCGCTGCGCCACCACGCCGATGATGTTGCCTGCCATGATGTCCGGCAGCACGCCGAGGTCCTGCAGGCGCGGAATCGCCCCGATGGCGGAATTGGTGTGCAGCGTCGAATACACCTGGTGGCCGGTCATCGCGGCACGAAACGCCATTTCGGCGGTTTCCTGGTCGCGGATTTCGCCCACCAGGATCACGTCCGGGTCCTGGCGCATCATCGAGCGGATACCGCTGGCGAAATCGAGCTTGGCGACTTCGTTGACCGAGGTCTGCCGGATCATCGCCATCGGGTACTCGACCGGGTCCTCAAGCGTCATGATGTTGACGCCCTCGGTGTTGACGTGATTGAGGATCGAGTACAGCGTGGTGGTCTTGCCGGAGCCGGTCGGCCCGGTCACCAGGATGATGCCCTCGGGCCGCGCCATCATCAGCCGCAGGGTCTTCAGTTCGTCGTCCTGCAGCCCGAGGTCATCCAGGGCCACGATGCCCTTCTGGCGATCCAGGATGCGCAGCACCAGGTTCTCGCCATGCGTGGTCGGTTGCGCGGAGACGCGAAAATCGATCGAGCGGCCGGACAGGCTCAGCGAGATGCGGCCGTCCTGCGGCGCGCGCGTCTCGGCGATGTTCATGCCGCTGATCACCTTCAGGCGCACCACCATGGCCGACCAGTAGTTCTTGTGCAGCGAGCGGATCTGGCGCAGCACGCCGTCGATGCGGTAGCGGATACGCAGGAAGCCCTGCTCCGGCTCGAAGTGGATGTCCGAGGCGCCGCGCTTCACCGCATCGTTGAGCAGGGCATCGACCAGCCGCACCACCGGCTGGCTGTATTCGTCGGAATCGACCGCCAGCGACTGGTAGTCGATTTCGCCGGTTTCGATTTCGTTGAGGATGCCGTCGATCGACAGCTCGAAGCCGTAGTGCTGCTCGATGCCGATCGAGATGTCGGATTCGCGCGCCAGCACCTGCTCGATGCGCACATCGTCCTTGATGAGCGCGCGAATCTGGTCCAGCGCCACGACGTTGGCCGGGTCGGCCACCGCCAGCAGCAGCTTCCTCGACTGGCGGTCATAGTCGACCGGCAACACCTGGTAGCGGCGCGCAATCTCCTTGGGCACCATCGCCAGCGCGTTGTGGTCGATGATCGTGTTGGACAGGTCGATGGCGACCTGGCCGAGGCTTTCGGACAGCGTGTCGCGGATCGTGGCCTCGGTCACGAAGCCCAGATGGACCAGGATCTTTCCGAGCGGGGTCTTCAGCTTGCGCTGCTCGGTCAGCGCGATGTTGAGCTGGTCCTGGGAAATCACTCCGCGGGTGAGCAGCGTCTGCCCCAGGGGCAACTGCGCGACGGGTGAGTTCATTTGGTTCATGGGTAGGGACGGGACAGTCGAACTTGCCAGTCGGAACGCGCGTACGGGATTGGATTGTAGCAAGCGCGCAAACGACGCCCTCGCCGCAAGGCCCTACGGCGCGGACCCGCCCAATTCCGCCAGGCGCCGGATCACGGGCGCAGGGTCGAATTGTGCGCCGCCGGTCCGGGCCAGCGACAAGGCTTTCGCGTAGTAGTCGCGGGCCAACGACGGTTGCTTCAATTGATCGAGGCTGATGGCAAGGTTGTAGGCGTAGTCGGCGCGCTCCGGCTCTGCCCGCCATGCATCAAAGAACGCCTGTTGCGCCTCCTGCCAGCGGCGTTGTCCGGCGAGCAGGTTGCCGAGCGCGAAATGCAATGCGGACGCCTCGGGATTCTGGGCCAGCAGGCTGCGCAGTTCCTCCTCTTGCCGGTCCGCGCCGCGGTCCGGGCGCAGGGCGAGCAAGCCGCTCAATGCATACGTGTTGCGCGGGTCAATGGTCAGTACTTCCTGATAGTGCCGAACCGCCGTGGATCGATCGCCCGATCGGGCGGCAACGGTGGCACGCCCGAGATGGGCGTCCACGTTCAATGGCGCCTCGGCCACGGCGCGGTCGTACTCGGATGCCGCGCGGCGCAAGTCGCCCGATTGCAGCGCGGCGTACGCCGCCGCGACGTGCGGGTTGACGCGTACTTCGGCAACGGTCGAGGGCTTCAGGGCCAGCGGAGGTTCCGCCTTGGGTGCCGCGCCGAGAATTGCCTTGGCCACCTTTTCGGCCTCCGACAAATGCCGGCTCGCCGCGGCCGCCGCCTGTACGGCCGCTGCCTTGGGGGCCTCGGGGGGTGGCGGCGGCAGCAGGGGTGGCAAGCCGGGCTCTGCCTTGACCTCTCCGGTCGGGCTTGCGGTCGGTGCGGAAGCGGGTTCGGCGCCGGCAGTGGCCGGAGGCGTGACGACCGCTGCCGGGGGTGGGGCCGGCGCTGGCCTTGGTGCCTGCGCGACCATCGGCTTGGACAGGCGTTGAATCTCGGTCCAGACATACCATCCGCCACCGCCGACGGCAACGAGGCCGACCGCCAAGACGGGCGCCAGCCACTTGCGTGGACGGCCCGCCGACGGCGATGCCTTGGCGGCAAAGGCATTGCGCACCTGTTCGCGCTGGGCATGATCGTCACCCGGAACGGGCCCCGTCCTGCTCGCCGCAGGTGCGATCTGCAATGCAGAGGGCGGCGGCGCACTCGCGGACGGCAATGGGGCCGCGCTGTCGAGGTCGGCGAGTGCAAATTCCGTCGCCGGGGCGTTGGCCGGCGCGCGATCGGCCAATGCCGGCGCCGCTATCGTGCGTGCGGGAGGCTGGACGGACGAAGGTGCGGAGGCAGGCTCCAAGGCCAGGGAGAGCCCGCCCTGCGGCGGTTCCGCCCGACGCACGGGCGACGGGACGGATTCGGGCGGGAGGGGCGCACCCGCGGCGGCCTCGTCACCCGATCCCTGCTTGGCGCGCTTCGCTTCCTCGGCGCGTCTGAGCGCATCGAGGAGCAGGCTCATGGTGCGGGCTTGCCCTCGGGGCTGGGCGGACGCTCAGGGGACTGCAGGCCCCGCACCGGATCGAGCGAGGGCGACGGATCCCGGAAGAACTGTCCATCCGGCAGGTAGCGCCTGAAACTCGACAGTTCAGTGTCCACGTTCGCGTCGCGGATCACCGTCGCACGCAGGAACACCACCAGCTCGGACTTGCGGCCGGTGTCGTTGCGATAGCTCACCGCATCGCCGAGGATGGGAATGCGTGCAAGGATGGGCAGGCCATCGCGATTGGCCGCAAAGCTGTCCTGCATCAGTCCGCCCAGCACGGCGGTCTGGCCGCTTGCCACGCGCAACATGGTCTCGAATTCTCGCGTCTGGATTTGCGGAATTTGGTTTGGTATGGCGCCTGTCCGGTTGAGGTCAGGATTGGGATCGTTGACGAAGCTGGTGATGCGCGTGACACTGGGCCGCATGTTGAGATTGATGATGTCATTCTCGCCAATCTGCGGCGTGACATTCATCACGAATCCTTCGGGAACAACGTTTGGCGTCGAGGTAAATCGGAACAACTGCGTGGTCACGCCCGTGGTTGGATTCACCGTGGTGATGGGCTCAGCTTTGATAGTGAAATACACTCGGTTTTCGACCACACGCATAACGGCCGTCTGGTTGTTGAGCGTCATGATTTTCGGGCTCGACAAGACCTTGGAGGTGCCGAAGGAGTTCAGCATCTTGACCGTGCTGCTGATGTCGCCGCCCGCTGCGGCATTCGGGTTGCGGTACTGCAGGGAAAAGAAAGGGGCTTCCTGGAGGTTGGCCCCGGTGAAGCTCTGCCGAAACGAATAGCCGAGGTTCTGCAGGCCGAGAGCCGACCAATCGACGCCCGCCTGGTATTTGTCGTTGAGCAGGACTTCCACCACGGTCGCCTCGATCAGGACCTGGCGCCGCGCGGCACCGCCGATCTGCTCGATGAACTCGCCGACTTTCTCGTGCTGGCGCGATGTGGCGCGCACAGCCACCGTTCCAGTTTCCGGATTGACGATGACCGAGGCCGCTTCGCGGAAATTCAGCACCTGCGATACAGACTGGCTCTCTTCCGCGTTTTCGGCGGCACCTGCACCGGTCGTAGTTGCAACGCGCGACGTAGCGTTGCTTCTGCCGGATCCAGAAGTTTGCTGAGGCCTTGTTGATGCGCTGCTGCCCTGTGAGCGGCTTTGCGTAATGGTTTCCTTGCTTCCTTCGGGCAGCAACTTGTCGGTCTCGCGCAACAGGTCCTTGACATTCTTTTCGAGGTTTTCCCAGAAGCGATTCTTGCTGACGTTTTCCAACTTGATCCTGGAACTATTCTCGCCGCTGCCGGTGGAAGAAGTGTTTCCGCCTGCGAGTCCGCTATCGCTCGGGCCGACAACTTGCGTCTGCACACCAATCGAACTGGTGGAGTCGCGCTGCATGTTGACGTAGTCGATCCGGTACAGCTTCAGATAGGGCTGGTCGGGCCGGACCACGATGTTGGGCCCATCGACTTCCCAGCGCATGTCGACCTGCTTGGACACGCGCGTGAGGATCTGCTTGAGGGTCTGGTCGATCGCATTGAGCGTGACGCGGCCTTCGATGCCGGGATGGATGTCGATGTTGACCTTGGTGTCGCGGCTGATGGCGAACATCAGTTCCTGCACCGGAACATCCTTGACCGTCACCGAGTACTTCAATTCCTCCACCCGCGGCTTTGGCGGCGGCGGCAAGGGAACATCGCGAATCGGTGTCGGTACGACACCGGTGCCCACGACCGCAGGCCGCGTGGCCTCGGGACTCGCTCCGAGGTGGCCGGCATCGCGCGCCACGGGCGCGGTGCCGCACGCGGACAACAAGGCGATGCACGCCAAGGTCAGCGGCAACTGTGTACGTCCCATGACGCTCCTGCGACGGTGCGCGCGCTCAACGGTCATAGAAAGCGAGGTCCCTGCGGCGGTTGGGTCCGTGCACACGATGGACTGCGGAACCCTGTGCCGGACGACAATCTGGTTTCAGTCTGCTTTATAAAGCGATTATCCAATAAAAGCAATGGGTTGTCAGCGATTCCAGAAAAATCACTTTAGATTTCAATCAACTGGTCGCGCGGACATCCGCGCGCACGGCGTTGACGCTGCGAATGAAAGGGCGGAATTGCCGGAGGCGCGGCGACAACCGGACGATTTCCGCCTGCGCGCCACCTCGATCCTCGTATTGGCCATAGATCACACTGATCTTGCGGTTCGACGCGGAGCCGGACGGGAAGACCATGAGGCGGTCGGGTTCCAGTTCCTTTGCGGCGACGCGCAGGAATTCGCGAATGGCAGGTCCCTCATGCTCATCGGCCGTCATGAGTTGGATGGCAAATCCGCTACTGCTGGCGGATGCCAGCCGGTTCAAGTCCGCCAGCATGCGCTCGCCCAGCCAGCTGTCGGCCGTCCGCGCATCGCGAACCGGGTCGGCAGCCGGCTCCACTTCTGCCGCCGGCGCCGACGATGCACCCGCAGCCGGCGCGGCCCGTTTCTCGTTCGACTTCTCCGCGACGATCGGCAATGCGGCCGCCTTGGCAGGTGGATCCGTCGGGAACTCTGCCTGGACAGGTAGGGTCCGCTCGGGGGTGCTTGCCTGGGCACCGGAAAGCGGTTTGACCTCCGCAGACGCGGTGGCCCCCGCCGACCCTGAACGGGAATGTGCATGGCCGAGCCAATATCCCGCACCGCCGCCAATCAGAAGGCCGGCCGCCAAAGCCGCCGGAACCGGCCAGCGCCGCTGGCGCACGGCAGTCGTGTTCCCGGTGATCTGCGTATCCGCCACCGCAGCGCGTGCATGCCGCGCGGTGACATCGTGCGTGTTGTCGGCATAGGCCGCCAGCAAGGTCTTGTCGGCAAAGATGTTGATGCGGCGGGTCAATCCCTCCGAGGCCTCGGCGATCACTTTCACGGCCTCGCCGCGAAACAGGTCGGGGCCGCGATAGCCGGCCTGGCGCAGGCGGAAATTGAGGTAGTCGCCGATGTCGCGCGCGGGCAGCGGCTGGAGATTGAAGCTGTGCGTGATCCGCTCGCGCAGCTGGCGCATGTTCGGCAAGGAGAGGTGCGCGTCGAGCTCGGGTTGCCCGAACAGCACGATCTGCATCAGCTTGTCGCGGTTGGTCTCCAGATTCGACAGCAGCCGGATCTCCTCCAGCGTCGCCAAGGGCATCGCGTGCGCCTCGTCGATCAACGCCACCACCTGCTTGTTGGCCACGTGCAGGTCGATGAGCCGTTGCTGAAGCGCACGGATGATCTTGGTGGTCGACAGGCCCACCGTCTCGATGCCGAGGTCGCCGGCGATGGTGGCGAGGATCTCGTCGCGCGAGATCGACGGCACCGCGAGGTAGATCGTCTCCACCTCCCTGGGCAGGCGCTCCATGAGCACGCGGCAAAGCATCGTCTTGCCCGCGCCCACTTCGCCCGTCACCTTGACCATGCCCTCGCCGGTCATCACGGCATAGATCAGCGCCTCAAGCGTTTCCCCGCGGCTGGCGCCATCGAAGAAGAACTCCGTGTGCGGCGTGATCTTGAACGGCGCTTCCGTGAGTCCGAAGTGGGCGAGATACATCGACATGGCTGCGCGGACGTTGGCGTGAACGGTGCAGTGTAGCACTCGCCCCACGGACTAATTGTCGGTTTGCTCCTCGCGCGCGCGGCCGGGGCGCAGCGCGTCGAGGCGGCTGTAGAGCGTTGAGCGCGACACGCCGAGGAGCCGCGCCGCCTGCGACATGTTGCCGCGTGCTTCGTCGATGGCGGCATCGATGAACTGGAGCTCGATGCGCGCCAATTCCTGGCCCAGGTTGAACCCATTGCCGATCTGTGGGCGCTGCCCGTCGTGCCCGCCGCCGTCCGTCGATTCAGGGTGGCGCGCGCCGGGCTCGGATTCAAACTCGGCCACCAGCTCCTCGCGCGTCACGGTGTAGCCGGCATACTTGGCCAAGAGGCGGATCACGATGTTCTTCAATTCGCGCACATTGCCCGGGAAGCCGTATCCGAGCCATGCAGCCCGCGCCCCGGCATCCAGTTCAAACGGCCCGGTCCCGTGGCGCCGTGCGTACTCGGCACGGTAGTGGTCGAGCAGGCGCAGCTTGTCGTCCGCCAGGTCGCGCAATGGCGGCAATGACAGCGTGAACACCGACAGGCGATGGTACAGGTCGGCACGGAAGCGCCCGGCCTTGACCTCCGCCTTCAGGTCGCGATTGGTGGCGGCCACGATGCGGGCCCGCGATTGGCGCGTCTGCGTCTCGCCGACCCGTTGGTACTCGCCGTTTTCCAGCACCCGCAGCAGCTTCGGCTGCAGGTCGAGCGGCAGCTCGCCGATCTCGTCGAGAAACAGGGTCCCCTCGCCGGCATCCTCGAAGTACCCTGATTTATGCGTGGCGGCACCGGTGAAGGCCCCCTTTGCATGGCCGAACAGCGTCGGCTCCACCAGGTTGGCGGAAATCGCCGCGCAATTGAGGGCCAGGAACTTCAAGTGGGCACGCGGGCTCAAGTGGTGCAGGGCCGCCGCCACGCGCTCCTTGCCGGTGCCCGATTCCCCCTCGATGAGCGCGGGGAACATCGACGCGGCATAGAGGTCGATCTGGCGCTTGAGCTTGCGCATCGGCGGCGTGTCGCCAATCAACTCGCCCACCGCCTCGGTTGCCGGTGCGGGGCGCTCGGTGGCCTTGCCCGCCAATGCGGCCATCAGCATCCTGCGCAGATGGACCGGATCGCAAGGCTTGGGCACCAACTCGTAGGCGCCCAGCGCGCGCGCGCGCCGTGCATTGGATTCCTCGTTCTGTCCGCTCAGGATGAAGATCTTCAGCTCCTGCGACCATGCCAGAAGGTCGCCCACCAGCTTGAATCCTTCATCGGGCTGGTGCGGCACCGGCGGCAGGCCGAGGTCGATCAGGGCCAAGGAAGGCACAAAGGTGCCCGACCGCAACAGCGCCATGGCCTCCATGCGCGAACCGCGCAGCGCCACTTCGAAGTCGTCGCCCAGCGCGAAGGACAGACTCTCGCTGATCAGCGGATCATCGTCAACGATCAACAGGGTGGGTTTGGTGGCCAAGCAGGTCTCGCGGTCCGGGGCCGGCGGGAACGCCGGAAAACCGCATCGATTATAGGGACTGGCACTCGCGCATTGAACTCCCGGCGCCAGACGCGGTCTGCGCAAGACGCTGCCGGCAGGTCCTGTCATGCAGGGCCGTGCCGCATGCGAATGTTAGAATGCACCCCTTGCGCGCCGCGAAACCTGCCGCGCATGCCGGCCCGACGCCCCGTTCGAACCGTTCCACGTGTCCGACTCCAACGCCCCCCCTCCACCGCCGCTGGTCGACATTCGCGATGCCGATTTCGCCTACGGCGCCCGCTCGATCCTCAAGGGCATCTCCTTGTCCGTGCCGCGCGGCAAGCTGGTGGCCATCATGGGCGGCTCCGGCTGCGGCAAGACCACGCTGCTGCGACTGATCGGCGGGCAGCTCAAGGCCAGCCGCGGCAGCGTTCACGTCGATGGCCAGGATGTCGGCGCGTTGGAAAAGGACGACCTGTACGCGCTGCGTCGCAAGATGGGCATGCTGTTCCAGTTCGGCGCCCTGTTCACCGACATGACGGTGTTCGACAACGTGGCGTTCCAGCTGCGCGAACACACCGGCCTGCCCGAGGACATGATCCGCGACCTGGTGCTGATGAAGCTCAATGCCGTGGGCCTGCGCGGCGCGGCGGGCATGTATCCGTCGGAACTCTCCGGTGGCATGGGCCGCCGCGTTGCGCTGGCGCGCGCCATTGCGCTCGACCCGATGCTCATGATGTACGACGAGCCGTTTGCCGGCCTCGACCCGATCTCGCTCGCGGTGGTCGGACAGACCATCCGCAGGCTCAACGATGCGCTCGGCATCACATCCATTGTCGTCACGCACGACGTACTGGAGTCGATGCAAATCGTCGACTACATGTATTTCATCTCCGACGGGCGCATCGTCGGCCACGGCACGCCGGTCGAGATCCGCGCCTCGTCGGAGCCCTTCATCAAGCAGTTCGTGCATGCCGAACTCGACGGACCAGTGCCATTCCATTACCCGTCACGGCCGTATGCCGCGGATCTGGGCTTCAACGGCGGCGCATCGTCATGATCGAGGCCGTTTCCCTGCTGGGACGACGCGCCATCGCGGCGTTTGTGCGCGCCGGGCGGCGCGCACGCTTCCTCGCGCAGGTGCTGATGCACACCGGCGCGAGCCTCAAGCGCCCGCGGCTGACGCTGCGCGAGATTTACTTTTCCGGCGTGATGTCGCTGGTGATCATCATGGTCTCGGGCATGTTTGTCGGCATGGTGCTGGGGTTGCAGGGCTTCGAGACCCTGCAGAAGTATGGTGCCCAGGAGCAGATGGGCGTACTGGCCGCGCTGTCGCTGGTGCGCGAACTCGGGCCGGTGGTGTCTGCCCTGTTGTTCGCCAGCCGCGCCGGCTCGGCGATCACCGCGGAAATCGGTTTGATGAAGACCACCGAGCAGCTCAAGGCGATGGACATGATGGCGATCGATCCCATCGCGCGGGTGGTGGCACCGCGCTTCTGGGCCGGTGTGATCTCCATGCCGCTCCTCGCCGCATTGTTTTCGGCCGCGGGCATCTTCGGGGCGTTCGTGGTGGCCAAGATCCTGATCGGCATCGACGGCGGCGTGTTCTGGGGCAACATGCAGGCGGCGGTCGACGTCCGATACGATGTCCTCAATGGCGTGGTCAAGTCGGTGGTGTTCGGCGTTGCGATTGCCACGATCGCCACGTTCGAGGGTTTTGACGCCGACCCGACCGCGGAGGGCGTTTCGGCGGCCACCACGCGCACCGTGGTGACCTCCGCACTGTCGGTCCTGGCACTGGACTTGGTGCTGACCGGTTTCATGCTGCGCACGCCGCATTGACGACAGGAAACTTCAATCATGGAAAAGAGCAAATACGATTTTTGGGTGGGCCTGTTCATCATCGGCGGGTTCCTCGCCTTGGCATTCCTCGCCCTGCAGGTCGGCGACCTCAACAGCGAGCGTACGCGGGCCACCTATAACGTCGAGGCGCGCTTCGAGAACATCGGCGGCCTGAAGTTCAAGGCGCCGGTCAAGAGCGCGGGCGTGCTGGTCGGCCGCGTGACCGACATCCGCTTCGACAACCAGAAATTCCAGGCGGTCGCCACGCTGGCCCTCGACGCCGGCTACAAGTTCCCGAAGGACACCAGTGCGTCGATCCTGACTTCCGGGCTGCTTGGCGAGGTGTACGTCGGGCTCGATGCCGGCGGCGACGACAAGATGCTTGGCGCGGGCGACAAGATCACGCTCACCCAGTCGGCGGTGGTGCTGGAACGGCTGATCGGCCAGATGATGTTCAGCAAGGCGTCCGAAGGCGCGGGCGACAAGGACAAGAAGTAGGCGGTAAACCGCCCCCGACCCCACGCGTTGATTGCCGGCACTCCACCCATCGTTCCCAGAGGACCTCATGATCAAGAAACTTTCCGCGCACCTGGCCACCGGCCTGCTGGCGTTTTCGATGGCCGCGGCGGCGCAGGACGCGCCCGATGAACTGGTGCGTCGCAACACGCAGGACGTGCTGGCCGCCATCAAGGCCGACAAAGATCTCGCCGCCGGCAACCAGAAGAAGATCGAAAAGCTGGCGGAAGAAAAGATCCTTCCGTACTTCAATTTCCCGCGCATGACGCAACTGGCGGTCGGACGCAACTGGCGCGATGCCAGCGATGCGCAGAAGAAGGCGCTGACCGACGAGTTCCGCACGCTGCTAGTGCGCACCTACTCGACATCGCTCACGCAGTTCCGCAACCAGACCATCGACGTCAAGCCGCTCAAGCTGGCACCCGCCGACACCGAGGTGGTGGTCAAGACCCTGATCAACCAACCAGGCGGGCAGCCGGTACCGATCGACTACTCCATGGAGAAGACCGCCAACGGCTGGAAAGCCTATGACGTGCTGATCGACGGCGTGTCGCTGGTGACCAACTACCGGAGCTCGTTCAACACCGAAATCCAGAAGTCCGGCATCGATGGCCTGGTGAAATCGCTGTCCGAGCGCAATGCCAGGAACGCCGCCAAGGCCGGCTCCTAGTCGATGAACACCCCGCTGTCGTCCACTGTCGTCGGCGAAGTCCTGCAGCTGGAGGGGGCGCTCAACCTGGCGAGCATGCCGCGCCTGCTGGCGGAGACCACCGCCTATGCGCGCCAGGATGCGCTGCCGGATTGCCTGGCCATCGATTTCGCGCACGTGACCGAGATCGATTCCTCGGCCGTGGCCCTGATGCTGCATTGGCGGCGCGCGGCCGAGCGCCTCGGCAAGGCATTGCGCTACGTGCACCTGCCCGCCAACCTGCAGTCGCTGGCCGAGCTCTACGGGGTGGACCACCTCATCCATTGCCCCGGCGCCCGCCCCGGGCCGTGACGGCCGCCATCGAGGCGCTGGGCGTCGAGAAACGCTACGGTTCGCTGGCGGCGCTCGACGGCGTCTCGCTGGAAGTCCGCGAAGGCGAGTTCTTCGCCCTGCTCGGCCCCAACGGCGCGGGCAAAACCACGCTGATCTCCGCGCTGGCCGGCTTGACGCGCGCCGATCACGGCACACTCAAGGTGATGGGGCACGACGTCGTCACGGACTACCGCGCCGCGCGCCGCGCGCTGGGCATCGTGCCGCAGGAAATCGTCTTCGACCCGTTTTTCTCGGTGGTCGAGACGTTGCGCTTCCAGGCCGGCTATTTCGGCCTGCCCCGCACCCGCGCGCTTGACGCCTGGATCGACGAACTGCTCGCCAACCTCGCCCTCACCGACAAGGCCGATGCCAACATGCGCCAGCTGTCCGGTGGCATGAAGCGCCGCGTGCTGGTCGCCCAGGCCCTGGTGCACAAACCGCCGGTGATCGTGCTCGACGAACCGACCGCAGGCGTGGACGTGGAGCTGCGCCAGACGCTGTGGCAGTTCGTCCGCCGCCTGAACGCCGAAGGCCGCACCATCCTGCTCACCACGCACTACCTTGAAGAGGCGCAGCAGCTGTGCACGCGCATCGCCATGCTCAAGCAGGGCCGCGTGGTGGCGCTCGACACCACGCAGCACCTGTTGACCGCCTTCTCCGAGCGCGTGCTGCGCGTCGAGGTCGCGGCCACCCTGCCGGCGCCGGTGGCCCGCGAGGCGCGCAAGAGCGAGGGCCACTGGCACACTTTCGCGCTGCACGACACGACGGAAGTCGAGTCGCGCCTGCGCTGGCTGCGCGAAGCCGGTGTCACCCCGTCCGCCATCGAGGTGTCGGAACCCGACCTCGAGGACGTGTTCGTCAAGCTCATGCACCGATGACCGGCTTCCTCACCCTGCTGACCAAGGAAATCCTGCGTTTCTGGAAGGTGGCCTTCCAGACCATCGCCGCGCCGGTGCTGACCGCGCTCCTGTACTTGCTGATCTTTGCGCACGTGATGGCGGAATCGAATGCCGCCTTCCGCGGCGTGGCCTACGACCAGTTCCTGATCCCGGGCCTGGCGATGATGTCGATGCTGCAAAACGCCTTCGCCAACACGTCCTCCTCGCTGATCCAGTCGAAGATCACCGGCAACATCATCTTCATCCTGCTGCCGCCGCTGACGCACTGGGACTACTATTTCGCCTATGTCATCGCCGCCACGGCGCGTGCGCTGGCCGTCGGGCTGGGCGTGTTCCTGGTCGGGGTGCTGGTGGCGCACGTGCCGGTGGCCCACCCGTGGGCGATCCTGGCCTTCGCGCTGCTCGGCTCCGGCCTGCTGGCCGCGCTGGGCCTCATCGCCGGCCTGTGGGCGGAGAAGTTCGACCAGCTGGCGGCGTTCCAGAACTTCATCGTCATGCCGCTCACGTTCCTGGCCGGCGTGTTCTATTCCATCCAGTCGCTGCCGCCGGTCTGGCAGGCGGTGTCGCGCTGCAACCCGTTCTTCTACCTCATCGACGGTTTTCGCTACGGCTTCTTCGGACAATCCGATGTCGCCATTTCGCTGTCACTGTCGGTCACCGTGCTGTCGTTCCTGTGCCTTTCGGCGGTCACGCTTTACTTGATAAAATCGGGCTACAAGTTACGTCACTGAAGGCTCCCCGGGGAGCCCGATCTCATGGTCACGCCCGCCGCCATCGAAGGTTATCTGCGCGAAAAACTCGACTGTCACCACCTGTCGGTGGCGGGCGACGGCGCGCATTTCCAGGCGCTCATCGTGTGCGCCGCGTTCAACGGCAAGTCGCGCGTGGCGCGCCACCAGATCGTCTACGGCGCACTTGGCGAGCGCATGAAGCAGGAAATCCACGCGCTGTCGATGCAGACGCTGACCCCCGACGAGTGGCAGGCCGCGGGCCACTCGAACCACTAAGACTTTCATCATGCAAAAACTGAAGATCCGGGGCGGCGTGCCGCTCCACGGCGAGGTGCGCATTTCGGGCGCCAAGAACGCCGCGCTGCCGATCCTGGCCGCCGCGCTGCTGACCCGCGACACCCTGGCGCTGACCAACATGCCGGTGTTGAACGACATCGGGACGATGGTCCGGCTGCTCGAGCAGATGGGCGTGTCGTCCGCGCGGTCCGGCCATTCGCTGTCGCTCACCGCCGCCGACGTCGGCCATCCGGTGGCGCCCTACGAAATGGTCAAGACCATGCGGGCATCCATCCTGGTGCTGGGGCCGCTGCTGGCGCGCTTCGGCGAGGCCAAGGTGTCGCTGCCCGGCGGCTGTGCGATCGGCGCGCGCCCGGTGGACCTGCACATCAAGGGGCTCGAGGCGATGGGCGCCCGCATCACCATCGAAGGCGGCTACATCCTCGCCCGCTCGGCACGCCTGAAGGGCGCGCGCATCTTCATGGACACCGTGACCGTGACCGGTACGGAAAACCTTATGATTGCCGCCTGCCTGGCCGAGGGCACGTCGGTGCTGGAGAACGCCGCGCGCGAGCCCGAGGTGGTCGACCTGGCCGAATGCCTGATCCGCATGGGCGCCCGGATTCGCGGCCACGGCACCGACGTCATCACTGTCGAAGGCGTGGATGCACTGCACGGCGCCGAGCACGCGGTGATGCCGGACCGCATCGAGACCGGCACCTACCTCACCGCCGTCGCGGCCGCCGGGGGCGAGGTCACGCTCACGCATGCGCGCGCCGACACGCTCGACGCGGTGCTCGACAAGCTCGCCGAGGCGGGCGCCGCGATCACGCGCGGCGAGCGCCACATCGGCATCGCCATGCACGCCAGGCCGAAGGCAGTGAACCTGAAAACCGCGCCGTATCCGGCGTTCCCCACCGACATGCAGGCGCAGTTCGTCGCCCTGAATGCGATCGCGCGCGGCACCGGCATCGTCACCGAGACCATTTTCGAGAACCGCTTCATGCATGTGCAGGAAATGCTGCGCCTGGGCGCCAAGATCGACGTCGAGGGCAACACCGCCATCGTGCACGGGGTGGAGCGGCTGACCGGCGCCACCGTCATGGCCACCGACCTGCGCGCCTCGGCGTGCCTGGTCATCGCCGGGCTGGTGGCCGAGGGAGAGACGGTCGTCGACCGCATCTACCACCTCGATCGCGGCTACGAGAAGATCGAGCAGAAACTCACCGGGCTCGGCGCACGCATCGAACGCTCGGCTTGACCATGACCATGATCACGCTGGCCCTTTCGAAAGGACGCATCTACGAGGAAACGCTGCCGCTGCTGGCCACGGCGGGCATCGTGCCGGCCGACGACCCCGAGACCTCGCGGAAGCTCATCCTCACCACCAACGTGCCCGACGTGCGCATCGTGATCGTGCGCGCCTCCGACACGCCGACCTACGTGAGCCACGGCGCGGCCGACCTCGGCGTGGCGGGCAAGGACGTGCTGCTGGAGCATTCCGGCGTCGGGCTCTACCAACCGCTGGACCTCAAGATCGGCAAGTGCCGCATGATGGTCGCCACGCGCGCGGATTTCGACTACGCCAGCGCGGTGCGCCGCGGGGCGCGGCTCAACGTGGCCACCAAGTACGTGGACACCGCGCGCGAGCACTTCGCCGCCAAGGGCCTGCACGTGAACCTCATCAAGCTTTACGGCTCGATGGAACTGGCGCCGCTCACCGGGCTGGCCGACGCGATCGTCGACCTGGTGTCCACCGGCAGCACGCTCAAGGCCAACCAGCTGGTTGCCGTCGAGGAGATCATGCCGATCTCCTCGCGCCTGATCGCCAATCGCGCGGCGATGAAGGTCAAGCGCGCGCGCCTGCAGCCGGTGATCGCTGCGTTCGAACGGGCGGTGGCATGAATCTCCCACTCTTGATCAGCAAACCCAAGCGCGGACGCGGCGTTCCGGCCCTTTTCGCCCGGGAAGCGGCGTCCGCGCTTGGGTTTGATGGGGCTGTGGTATGAAAATTCGCCGCCTGTCCTCGCAGGAAGCCGGATTCCGCGAGGCGATCGACGCATTGCTCGCCTTCGAGAACACGCTAGACGCGCGCGTCGATGCGGTGGCCCGCGAGGTGATCGAGCGCGTCCGGCGCGACGGCGATGCGGCCCTGCTCGAATTCACGCAGCGCTTCGACCGCTGGTCGCCACCTTCGCCCGCGGCGTTGGAAATTCCGCGCGCCGACCTGCACCGCGCGCTCGATGCGCTGGATCCGGCGCTGCGCGCGGCGCTCGACACCGCGCACCGTCGCATTCGCGCCTTCCACGAGCGGCAGCGCCAACCCTCGTGGCAATTCACCGAACCGGACGGCACGGTCCTCGGGCAGCAGGTCATGCCGCTGGACCGCGCCGGCCTCTACGTGCCGGGCGGCAAGGCCGCATACCCGTCGTCGGTGCTGATGAATGCCGTGGCGGCCAAGGTCGCCGGCGTGGGCGAGATCCTGATGGTCACGCCGACGCCGGACGGCGCGCGCAACGACACGGTGCTGGCCGCCGCGGCCCTGGCGGGCGTCGACCGCGTGTTCGCCGTGGGCGGCGCACAGGCCGTCGCCGCGCTGGCCTGGGGCACGCCGACCATCCCCGCCGTGGACAAGATCGTCGGCCCCGGCAACGCCTATGTGGCGGCGGCCAAGCGGCAGGTGTTCGGCGTGGTCGGCATCGACATGGTCGCCGGGCCCTCGGAGATCCTCATCATCGCCGACGGCGCCGCGAACGCCGACTGGCTGGCCATTGACCTCTTGTCGCAGGCCGAGCACGACGAGATTGCACAGGCGATCCTGGTCTCGCCCGACCGCGCCCTGCTCGACCGCGTGGCGGCGTCGCTGGCGCGGCAGGTGGACACATTGCCGCGCGCGGCCATCGCGCGCGCATCCATCGAAAACCGCGGCGCGCTGATCGAGGTGCGCGACCTCGCCGAGGCGGTGGACCTGGCCAACACGATCGCGCCGGAGCACCTCGAGCTGCAATGCGCCGGGGCCGGCGCGTGGGTGCCGAGAATCCGCCACGCCGGCGCGATCTTCATCGGCGCACACTCTTCCGAGGCGCTGGGCGACTACTGCGCCGGCCCGAACCACGTGCTGCCCACGGCGCGCACCGCGCGATTCTCCTCGCCGCTGGGCGTGCATGACTTCCAGAAGCGCTCCTCGATCCTCCAGGTGTCGGCGGCCGGCGCGCGCACACTGGGCCCCACCGCCGCGGCCCTGGCACGCGCCGAGGGCCTGGAGGCACACGCGCGCTCGGCCGACATCCGCTACGCGCCGCCATGAACGCCGACCTGGTGCGCGACGAGATCCGCGCACTCCACGCCTACCCGGTGGCCGACGCGCGCGGATTCATCAAGCTCGATGCCATGGAAAGTCCGTTCGCGTTTCCCGCGTCGCTGCGCGCCGGGCTCGCCGACGCGCTGGCCGGCGCGTCGCTGAACCGCTACCCGAGTGCGGACGCCGCCGAACTGAAGGCCGCGCTGCGCCGCGCGATGCGCATTCCGGACGCGCTCGACATCCTGCTCGGCAACGGCTCGGACGAGATCATCCAGTTGCTGGCGCTGGCGGTGGCGCGACCGGGGGCCACGATCCTGTCGGTGGAGCCGGCGTTCGTGATGTTCCGCATGATCGCCACCTATGCCGGCCTCGGGTACACGGGCGTGCCGCTCAACCCGGACTTCACGCTCGACCGCTCGGCGTGGCGGGCGGCGATTCGCGACACCCGGCCGGCGCTCATCTTCCTCGCCTCGCCCAACAATCCCACAGGCAATGCCTTCCCGCCCGAAGACATCGAGGCCACGATCGAGGCGGCGCGCGCGGTGGGTGCGCTGGTGGTGATCGACGAGGCCTACTTCGCGTATGCCGACACGGACTTTCTTGGCCACGTCGCGCAGCACGACAACGTCGTGCTGATGCGCACGGTGTCCAAGCTCGGGCTGGCGGGCCTGCGGCTGGGGCTTTTGGTCGGCCGGCGTGAATGGCTGGAGCAGTTCGACAAGGTCAGGCTGCCCTACAACATCAACGCACTGACCCAGGCGGCCGCCACCTTTGCCCTCGCGCCTCCGCACTACGCGAGCCTCCTCGCGCAGGCGCGCGGCCTGGTGGAGGAGCGTGCGCGCGTGCGTGCCGCGCTCTGCACCCTGCCCGGCGTGACGGTGCACCCCTCGCAGGCCAACTTCGTGCTGATCCGCGTGGCGGATGCCGCGGCCACGTTCGAAAAACTCCTTGCCGCTAGAATCCTCGTCAAGAACACGTCGAAGTCCCATCCCCTGCTGGCCGGCACGCTGCGCCTGACCATCGGCGCACCGCACGAAAACGACGCGCTGCTCGCCGCGCTGCGCCAGGCCGTTTGACACGCCATGAGAACCGCCGACATCACCCGCAACACCAAGGAAACGCAGATCAAGGTCGCCGTGAACCTCGACGGCACGGGGGCCGCCGCGCTCGACACCGGCATCCCGTTCCTCGACCACATGCTCGACCAGGTGGCGCGCCACGGCCTGATCGACCTGACCGTGAAGGCCACCGGCGACCTGCACATCGACGCGCACCACACGGTGGAGGACGTGGGCATCACGCTCGGGCAGGCGGTAGCGCAGGCGCTGGGCGACAAGACCGGCATCCGCCGCTACGGCCACGCCTACGTGCCGCTCGACGAGGCGCTGTCGCGCGTGGTGATCGACCTGTCGGGCCGGCCGGGCCTCAGCTATCACGTCAACTTCACGCGCGCGCGCGTCGGCGAATTCGACGTCGACCTGTTCATCGAGTTCTTCCAGGGATTCGTCAACCACGCCGCCGCCACGCTGCACATCGACAACCTGCGCGGGGTCAACTCCCACCACCAGGCCGAAACCGTCTTCAAGGCCTTCGGCCGCGCCCTGCGCATGGCGTGTGAGCAGGACGCGCGCGCGGTGGGGGTGCTGCCGTCGACGAAAGGTGCACTGTAGTCTTGCCTGAAGCTGGGCCGCAGATGAACACAGATGAACACGGACAACGCCGAAGCGCCCGCCAGCCAGGACCATTCACAAAACCTGCGTGCATCGGCGTTCGTTTGTGGCTAGCACCGTGGCCCGTGGAATGACTCCCCAATCCCTGATCGTCATCGACTACGGCATGGGCAACCTGCGTTCGGTGGCCAAGGCGTTCGAATTCGTTGCGCGCGAAGAATCGCTCGACGTGCGCGTGGCGATATCGTCCGACCCTGAAGACGTACGCACCGCCGACCGGGTGGTGTTTCCCGGCCAGGGTGCGATGCCCGACTGCATGCGCTTCCTGAAGGACAGCGGCCTCGAGGGCGCGGTGCGCGAGGCTGCGCGCAGCAAGCCCTTCCTCGGCGTGTGCGTGGGCATGCAGATGCTGTTCGACCATTCCGAGGAAGGCGATACGCCGGGCCTCGGCCTGGTGGCCGGCCGCGTGCTGCGGTTCCGCCCCGAGGATCGCGCGCTCAAGGTGCCGCACATGGGGTGGAACCAGGTGCGCCACACCCGCGGCCACGCTTTGTGGCAAGATATTCCCAGCGACGAACGCTTCTACTATGTGCACAGCTACTTCTGCGCGCCGATGAATCCCGCGCTCGCCCTCGCCACCACCGATTACGGCGCCCCCTTCACCGCCGCCATCGCGGTGGACAACCTCGCCGCCACGCAGTTTCATCCGGAGAAGAGCCATGCGGCGGGCCTGTGCCTGTACCGCAACTTCCTGAACTGGCGCCCCTGATTTCCCCACCCCGCACGAGCCCCCCGTTGCCGCGCGCATCATGCTGATCATTCCCGCCATCGACCTCAAGGACGGTCATTGCGTTCGCCTCCAGGAGGGCGACTTCGCGACCGCGACCGTGTTTTCCGACGACCCCGGCGTCACCGCCACGCGCTGGAAGGCGCTTGGAGCGCAGCGCCTGCATGTGGTGGACCTCAATGGCGCGGTGGCCGGCCGGCCGAAGAACGAGCAGGCCGTCAAGGACATCATCGCCGCGGCACAGGCGGACGACACGGAACTGCCGATCCAGCTCGGCGGCGGCATCCGCGACCTCGAGACCATCGAGCGCTACCTCGACGACGGCATCACCTGGATCGTCATCGGTACCGCCGCGGTGAAGAGCCCCGGTTTCCTGCACGAGGCCTGCGACGCCTTTCCCGGCCACATCATCGTGGCACTCGACGCCCGGGACGGCAAGGTCGCCACCGACGGCTGGTCCAAGCTCACCGGCCACGACGTGATCGACCTGGCCCAGCGCTTCCAGGACTATGGCGTGGAGGCCGTGCTCTACACCGACATCGGCCGCGACGGCATGATGACCGGCGTGAACATCGAGGCCACGGTGAAGCTCGCACAATCGCTCACCGTGCCGGTGATCGCCAGCGGGGGCCTCAATGGGATCGACGACGTGAAACGGCTCATCGCCGTGGAAGGCGAGGGCATCATGGGCGTGATCGCCGGGCGTTCGATCTACGAGGGCAAGCTCGACCTTCAAGCAGCGATGGCATTGAGCGCCTGAGGCGCATCGGGGCCACGCCTCCCCATGAAGGGCCAAACACCAAGTTTGGCGGGCCTTTCAAGCCTTTATTGCCCCAAACGCCGCACCCGTATTGGACTTTGACCCTGGAGTCGACCAGCCCATGCTCGCCAAGCGCATCATCCCCTGCCTCGATGTCAACGCCGGCCGCGTGGTCAAGGGCGTCAATTTCGTGGCCTTGAAGGACGCCGGCGACCCGGTCGAGATCGCGCGGCGTTACAACCAGGAAGGCGCAGACGAACTCGCGTTCCTCGACATCACGGCCAGTTCGGACCAGCGCGACACGATCCTCGACGTGGTGGCGCGCGTGGCCGACGAAGTGTTCATCCCGCTGACCGTCGGTGGCGGCGTGCGCAGCGTCGAGGATGTCCGCAAGCTCATGAACGCGGGTGCCGACAAGGCCGCGATCAACACGGCGGCGGTGCAGTCACCGGACCTGGTGAAGGCGGCGGCGGACCGCTTCGGCTCGCAGGCCATCGTGGTCGCCATCGATGCGCGCCGGAGCCTAACCGGCGAGGGATGGGAAGTGTTCACGCACGGCGGGCGCCACGCCACCGGGCTCGACGCCGTCGACTGGGCGGTGCGCATGACCGAGCTCGGTGCCGGCGAGATCCTGCTCACCAGCATGGACCGCGACGGCACGCGCTTGGGCTTCGACCTTGCCCTGACGCGTGGCGTGGCGGATGCCGTCACGGTGCCGGTCATCGCCTCGGGGGGCGTGGGCCGGCTCGAACACCTGGCCGAGGGCGTGCTCGAAGGCCACGCGGATGCCGTGTTGGCGGCGTCGATCTTCCACTTCGGCGAGTACCGGATCGCGGAGGCCAAGTCGCACCTGGCCGCACGCGGGATCGAGGTGCGGCAATGATCGCGCCGAACCCTGATGCACTGATCGAGCAGGTGACGTGGGATGCCCGCGGGCTGGTGGCCGCGATCGCGCAGGACGCCGCCACGCGCGAAGTGCTGATGCTGGCCTGGATGAGCCGCGAATCCCTGGCGCTGACCTTGGAGACCGGCTTCGCGCATTACTGGTCGCGCTCGCGCCAGGCGCTGTGGAGGAAGGGCGAGACCTCGGGGCACGTGCAGGCGGTGAAGGAGTTGCGCCTCGACTGCGATGGCGACACCCTGTTGCTCACGGTCGAGCAAGCCGGCGGCATCGCCTGCCACACCGGCCGGCGCAGCTGCTTTTTCCAGCGCGCGCACGACGGGGCGTGGGTGACGGTGGCCGAAAACAGCGTGCTAACATCGCCCGGCCCTTTGCGCTGAGTCCACCAATCCCATGAGCGGCACCGACATCCTCCTTCGCCTGGAACAGACGCTGCACGCGCGCAAGAATGCCGCGCCGGCCTCGTCGTACGTGGCCTCGCTGTATGCCAAGGGCCTGGACGCGGTCCTGAAAAAAGTCGGCGAGGAAGCCACCGAGGCGATCCTCGCCGCCAAGGGGGGGGACGCCGCCGCGCTGACGCGCGAGACGGCAGACCTGTTGTTTCACACGCTGGTGATGCTGGCCGCGGCGGGTGTGCCGCTGTCCGACGTGCTGGATGAATTGGCGCGCCGCGAAGGCACCTCCGGCCACGACGAAAAGCGCACCCGCAGCTGATGAGAAACGCATGAGCGACGACAATCCGACCATCTTCGGCAAGATCCTGCGCGGAGAAATTCCCTGCAGGAAAGTCTACGAGGACGACGAGGTGCTCGCGTTCCACGACATCCACCCGGTCGCGGACGTGCACTTCCTCATCATCCCGAAACGCCTGATTCCGTCACTGGCCGAGGTGCAGCCCGGCGATGCGCCGATCCTCGGCAAGATGCTGGCGCTGGCGCCGCTGCTGGCGCGCGAACAAGGCCTCACCGACGGCTTCCGCACGGCGATCAACACCGGGCGGCTGGGCAGGCAGGACGTGTATCATCTGCACATCCATATTTTCGGGAACAAACCGGGCGGTGACCCCCTCAAGGTCATGCACGGCAACTAGTCCCGCTACGCACCCGCGCGGCATCGATTGCGCGGTCCGCACAGCCGATTCGGAGATTCGCACATGGGTGCATTCAGCATTTGGCATTTGTTGATCCTGTTGGTGGTGGTGGTGCTGCTGTTCGGCACCAAGAAGATCCGCAACATCGGTGCCGACCTGGGCAGCGCGGTGAAGGGCTTCAAGGACGGCATGTCCGGCAGCGCCGAAGCCGACAAGAAGCCCGATCAACTGGCCGACAAATCCGCCGTCGACGGCGAGGTCAAGGACAAGCAGAAATCTTCGTAGGCCTTCGACACTCAAGGCTCCAGCACCGGCTTGACGCCGGTGACTCTGAATCGCCGGGCCACCGTCGCGGAATCAGGCCTGCGGCCCATGATTCAATGACCTCCCCAGTCCCCAGCCCCCAGCCCCCGGCCCCTTCCCAAGATGTTTGACATCAGCTTCTGGGAACTCGCCATTGTCGGCATCGTGGCGCTGGTGGTCATCGGCCCGGAGCGGCTGCCGGGCGTGGCGCGCACCGCCGGCCACCTGTTCGGCCGCTTCCAGCGCTACGTGGCCGCCGTGCGCTCCGACATCCAGCGCGAGCTCGATGCCTCCGAACTGGCCAAGGTGCGGCAGGAGGTGAGCGACGCGGCGCGCGTGTTCGAGACCAGCGTGCAGGAGCACGCCAGCGCTTTCCAGGGCGACATCCGGGCGATGGACCGCGCGCTCTCCGCTGCGGCTGCGCCTGCCCCGCCAGCGACGGATGCCGCGGTTCTGTCCGCGCCGGACGGCACCGCAGGGGCGACGGACACCTTCCGCGCACCCGGGCCGGTGCCGGCAGCGCTGGAGGATGCGCCTTCCGGCAAGGCCGTGCCGGAGCACGCCGCCACATCGGACACCACCTTTGGCCAGGGCCAGTTCGATTTCGGCATTGAGCCGGTGCGCAGGAGCGGCGCATGAACGAGGCCGGCGGTGCGCAGGAGACTTTTATCTCGCACCTGGTCGAACTGCGCGACCGCCTGCTCAATTGCCTGTATGCCCTGCTGATCGTGGCCTTGCCGTGCGTGTATTTCGCGCCGCAGCTCTACGACATCCTCGCCGCGCCCATGCAGGCGGCGCTGCCGCAAGGGACCAAGATGATCGCCACCGGCGTGATCGCGCCCTTCTTCATCCCGGTGAAGGTGGCGCTGCTGGTGGCGTTGGTGATCGCGCTGCCCTACCTGCTCTACCAGATCTGGGCCTTTGTCGCGCCCGGCTTGTACCAGCACGAGAAGAAGGTCGTGGTGCCGCTGATCATCTCGAGCACGCTGCTGTTCGCGGTGGGCATCCTGTTCTGCTACTTCGTGGTGTTCAAGTTCGTGTTCGCCACCATCGCGCAGTTTGCGCCGCAGAGCATCGCGGTGGCGCCGGACATCGAGAACTACTTCAATTTCGTGCTTGGCATGTTCTTCGCGTTCGGTGTCGCCTTCGAAACCCCGGTGGTCGTGGTGGTGCTGGTGGCCGCCGGCATCGTCAAGCTGCAGACGCTGATCGACATCCGCCGCTACGCCATCGTCGGTGCGTTTGCGATTTCCGCCGTGGTCACGCCGCCGGACGCCGCCTCGATGCTGGCGCTGGCGATTCCGCTGTGCATCCTGTACGAGATCGGCTTGCTGTGCGCGCGATTGTTCGTGAAACAGCCGGACAGCGCGGCGCAAGGCGAAGGCGGCGAGGAAGCGGGGCGGTGAGGGAGGGCATCGCCATCCCGCCCCCTCAGGTCCCCAGGTGCGTGCCGCGTTACCGTGCGCGCACCGGCGGCGGCCGCCGGCCCACGTTCACCGTGACCTGAACCTCGCGCTGGTCGCGCACGACGGTGAAGCGTGCGTGGGTGCCGGGCTTGATCGCCGCAATGGCGGCCATGGCGGCGATGGAATCCTGGATCGCCTTGCCGTCCACCGCGACGATGACATCCCCGCTCTTGAGGCCGCCCTTGTCCGCGGGCCCGCCGCGATTGACTTGCGCCACCAGGGCGCCGCGCGCGGCCGACAGTTTCAGCGATTCCGCGAGGTCCGGCGTCACGTCCTGCGGATTGATGCCGATGAAGCCGCGCGTAACGCTGCCCTCGGCGATGATCTGCTCCATGATGCCCTTGGCCATGGACACCGGGATGGCGAACCCGATGCCCAGCGACCCGCCGGTGCGCGAATAAATCACGCTGTTGATGCCGATCAGGTTGCCGCCCAGGTCGATCAACGCGCCGCCGGAATTGCCCGGGTTGATGGCTGCATCGGTCTGGATGAAATTCTCGTAGCGGTTGACCCCCAGCCGGTTGCGGCCCAGGCCGCTGATGATGCCCATGGTCACCGTCTGCCCGACCCCGAACGGATCGCCGATGGCCAGCACGACGTCGCCGACCTGGGCGCGGTCCGACTGCCCGAGCGTGATCGGCGTGAGGCCCTTGACCTCGACGCGCAAGACCGCGAGATCGGACTCCGGATCCGTTCCCACCACGCGTGCCGGAAGGATGCGCCCATCCGCCAGTGCGATCTGGATGCGGTCCGAGCCGGCGACGACATGGTCGTTGGTCAGGACATAGCTGCCGGTACTGTCGCTGCTCACGATGACGCCCGAACCCATGCCCTCGGCAGCGTTGTCGCCGTCCTCCGGGGCATCCTGCTGTTCCTGCAGGAAGCGCCGCATCAGCGGGTCGTTGGCCAGCGGATGGCGCAGGCGCCGTGCGTCGCGGGCGGCGGCGATGTTCACCACCGATTGCGTGGCCTTGCGCGCGGCATCGGCGTAGCTCGGCCGCATGCCCCCGGCGCTGGCCGGCAGCAGGGTCGCCACCGGGCCCGCCTCGCGGATCTCGACCACGTTGCGCCGCCACGGGCTCCAATCCGGGCGGACCAGGGTCACCACGAACACCACGGCCAGCGTGACGGTGACGAATTCGGCAAAAATCAGCCAGAGGCGGCGCATGGTGCGATTCAAGTCTTCGGAATGACGAGTATGGGGGGCGGGGCGGGTCTATTCAATGCAACCCGTCCCAGCAACGCACCGCTTGCCGGCCCGACCGACAAGGACGCCCCGCAGATCAGCGCGCCCTTGACAAGGCCTATGACGTAAGCCGGCGCTTACTTTTTCAAGGAATCGCGGATTTCACGCAACAGCAGCACGTCTTCTGGGGTGGCCGCCGGTGCCGGGGGCGGCGCCTCGCTCTTGAGCTTGTTCATCTGCTTGACCATCAGGAAGATGATCATCGCCAGGATGGCGAAATTGATCACGATGGTGATGAAGCTGCCGTAGGCGAACACCGCGCCGGCCTTTTTGGCCTCGGCCAGCGCCAATCCGGCCGCCTGGTTGTTGAGCCCGATGTACAGGTTGGAAAAATCCAGTCCGCCCAACAGCTTGCCGACGATCGGCATGATGAGGTCACCCACCACCGAATCGACGATCTTGCCGAACGCGCCGCCAATGATGACGCCCACGGCAAGGTCCATGACATTGCCCTTGAGCGCGAACTCCTTGAATTCCGATGAAAAACTCATATCCCCTCCGGTTGCTGTTGATGGAAATCCGCGGCGACGGATCCGGTTCGCGCCGTGGTTCAAGCAATTTAGCGTAATTCGGCGGAAGGTACTGTCCGCAAAGGAAAAAACGGCGTCCCGAAGCGGGTGGGGGTTTAAGTTTCAAGGGTCAATCGCTAGAATAGCGTGCTTGGCGGAAAAGACGCTGCGGGACGACCGGCTCCCGCCGCCGGGTCCCGGCGCCCAGGCCAAGAATTCGAACAACGACTCCTCGAAAGCTCCCCATGACTGCCATCGTCCAAGATGACGTCGATCCGAAGAAGCGACGGTTCCTGATCCTCTCCACGGCTGCCGTCGGCGGCGTGACCGGTGCGGCTGCCGCGGTGCCGTTCGTGGCCAGCATGTTCCCGTCGGTGCGTGCGCTGGCGGCCGGTGCGCCGGTGGAGTTCGACCTTTCGAAGGTCGAGCCGGGCCAGCTGGTGACCGTGGAATACCGTGGCGCACCGCACTGGATCATCCGCCGCACCCCGGAAATGGTGGCGCAATTGGCCAAGAACGAGGCCCTGCTGGCAGATCCGGACTCCAAGGAGTCCGCACAACCGGAGTTCGCCAAGGGCCCCAACCGATCATCGGACAAGAGCGGGGAATGGTTCGTGGTCAAGGGCGTGTGCACGCACCTGGGCTGTTCACCGACTTTCCGCAAGGAAATCGGCCCCGAGGACCTGGGCAAGGACTGGCCTGGCGGTTTCTTCTGCCCCTGCCACCAGTCGAAGTTCGACATGTCCGGCCGCGTGTGGAAGGGAATGCCGGCGCCGAAGAACCTCGAAATCACCGCGTACAAGATCGAGGGCACCAAGCTCACGATCGACGCCGACCTGAAGGGAGCCTAAGGCATGGGTCACTCTCCGAAACCGGCCATCGCGCCGCCCATCCCCGGCCTCGCCGGCCAAGCCATCGTCTGGTTGGACAAGCGCTTCCCGCTGGTCAGGCTCTGGCAGGAGCAACTGACCGGCTACTACGCGCCGAAGAACTTCAATTTCTGGTACTACTTCGGCTCGCTGGCGATGCTGGTGCTGGTGATGCAGATCGTCACCGGCATCTTCCTGACCATGAACTACAAACCGGATGCCAAGCTCGCCTTTGCCTCCGTCGAGTACATCATGCGCGACGTGCCCGGCGGCTGGTTCATCCGCTACCTGCATTCCACCGGCGCCTCAATGTTCTTCATCGTGGTGTACCTGCACATGTTCCGCGGACTCATCTACGGCTCGTACCGCAAGCCGCGCGAATTGTTGTGGGTGTTCGGCTGCATGATCTACCTGTGCCTGATGGCCGAGGCATTCTTCGGCTACCTGCTCCCGTGGGGCCAGATGTCCTACTGGGGCGCGCAGGTGATCATCAACCTGTTCGCGGCGATTCCGTTCATCGGCCCGGACCTGGCGATCTGGATCCGCGGCGACTACAACGTCGGCGATGCGACGCTCAACCGCTTCTTCGCCTTCCACGTCATCGCCATCCCGCTGGTGCTGCTGGGCCTGGTGGCGGCGCACCTGATGGCGCTGCGCGAAGTGGGTTCCAACAACCCCGACGGCGTGGAGATCAAGGAAAACCTCGACCCCAAGACCGGCACGCCGAAGGACGGCATCCCGTTCCACCCCTATTACACGATCAAGGACATCGTCGGCGTGTTCGTGTTCCTGGGCGTGTTCACGGTCATCGTGTTCTTCATGCCGGAGATGGGCGGCTACTTCCTCGAGTACGCCAACTTCGTGCAGGCCGACCCGCTCAAGACTCCGGAGCACATCGCGCCGGTGTGGTACTTCACGCCGTTCTACGCCATGTTGCGCGCGGTGCCCTCGTACTTCGGCACGCAGTTCTGGGGCGTGGCGGTGATGGGCCTGGCCACCTTGATCCTGTTCGCGCTGCCGTGGCTCGACAAGGGCAAGGCCAAGTCGATCCGCTATCGCGGCCCGCGGTTCCGGAATTTCCTCATCGCCTTTGTGGTGAGCTTCCTGATCCTCGGTTACCTGGGCGTGGTGCCCACCACGGTGTGGGGACAATTGCCCAAGGGCCTGCCCCTGGTTGGCGGCATGGATACCGCCACCTTGGTCGCCCGCATCCTCACGGCCGTGTACTTCGCCTTTTTCATCCTGATGCCCTGGTACACCAAGAAGGACATTCCCCAGGAATTGCCCGAACCGGAAAGGGTGACCTACTGATGAACACGACCCTTCGTTCCCTTTTGCTGGCCCTCGCCCTCGGCGCATCCGTGTCCGCGCTGGCGGCCGGCGGCGGCGTCAAGCTCGACACCGCCCCGGTCAACCTCCAGGACCAGGCCTCGCTGCAGCGCGGTGCGCGCAACTTCGTCAACTACTGCCTCAACTGCCACAGCGCGCAGTTCATGCGCTACGGCGCGCTGACGCAGATCGGCCTGACCGAAAAGCAGATCGCCGACAACCTGATCCTCACCGGCGCCAAGGTCACCGACGCCATGGTGACCAACCTGGATGCCAACGACGCCAAGGAATGGCTGAAAAGCGTGCCCCCCGATCTCACGCTGGTGGCGCGCTCGCGCGGCTCCGACTGGCTCTACACCTTCCTGCGCGGCTTCTACCGCGACGACAAGGCGCCCAGCGGCTGGAACAATACGGTGTTCAAGGCCACTTCGATGCCGCACGTGCTGCACGACCTGCAGGGCACGCAAGCCTGGGTCAAGGCGGGCGAACGGCCGGGTCCCGACGGCAAGCCCGAGGCGGTGATGAAGCTCGGCATCGAGCGCGCCGGCACCATGACCGCGGCCGAGTACGACCGCTTCGCGGCCGACCTGGTCAATTTCCTGACCTTCATGGCCGAGCCGGCGCGCACCCAGCGCACGCAGTTGGGCCTGTGGGTGCTGTCGCTGTTGACGCTGGGTTTCTTCATATCGCTCTGGCTCAAGCACGAGTACTGGAAAGACGTGAAGTAAGCCGCCCCCGTCAGACTTTCCGCCGGGCCGCGCTTCCATGCGCGGCTTGGCGCTTTTGAACCCGTTGTTCCGTCTGTACCCGCACCGCGAAGGACCGCTCTCATGATGACCCTCTACTCGGGCACCACGTGCCCATTCAGCCACCGTTGCCGCATCGTGTTGTGGGAAAAGGGCATGGATTTCCAGATCCTCGACGTGGATCTGATGAACAAGCCCGAGGACCTCGCGGTGATGAACCCGAACAACCGCACCCCGGTGCTGGTCGAGCGCGACCTGATCCTCTATGAATCGAACATCATCAACGAGTACATCGACGAACGCTTCCCGCACCCGCAGCTGATGCCGCCGGACCCGGTGATGCGCGCCCGCGCACGGCTGATCCTGCACCGCATGGAGCACGAAGTGTTCAACCACGTGGACACGCTGGAGCGCGGCAAGCAGGCGCAGTTCGACAAGGCGCGCCTCTATATCCGCGAAAACCTGGTGCAGTTGGCGCCGATCTTCGTCAAGCAGAAGCACATGCTGGGTGACGAGTTCTCGATGCTCGACGTGGCGATCGCGCCGCTGCTGTGGCGCCTGGAGCATTACCAGATCGACATGCCCAAGACCGCCGCGCCGCTGTTGAAGTACGCGGAGCGGCTGTTCTCGCGCCAGGCCTTCATCGACTCGATGACGGCGTCCGAAAAGGCGATGCGCAAATAGCGCCGGTGCGCGCGCCCGCGGCATTTCACGGGTTGCGCGCGCATTGCCGTCCGGTTCAACGATCGCTCCCGTGGCCGACCTCTCCACCAAGCCGTACCTGATCCGCGCCATCTATGAATGGTGCGCGGACTGTGGCTTCACGCCGTATTTGAGTGTCAGGGCCGACCAGAACACGCGCGTGCCGCTGGAATACGTGAAGAACGGCGAGATCGTGCTTTCGATCAGCCAGGCCGCCACCCGCAACCTCACCATCGGCAACGACGTGATCCAGTTCACCGCGCGCTTCAACGGCGTCTCGCGCGAGGTGTCGGTGCCGGTGTACGCGGTGCTGGCCGCGTTCGCGCGCGAAAACGGCAAGGGCGTGTACTTCGACCCCGAGCCGGCGCCCGAGTGCGCCGCACAACCTACGCCACCGCCTGCGCTGGCCCCGGTGCCGAAGGTCCAGTCGATCGTCCCTGCGGGGCCGGCATCCGCCGGGCCGGCCGGTGACCAGCCGCCGCCGCCGGACAAGCCCAAGGCGCCGCCACGCGGCAACCTGCGCGTCATCAAGTAGCCCCGACCCGCGGCCCGCAGGGTGGCGCCATGACAAGCGCGGCGTGCGTTTGCTATGCTGCGGCTTCGATCCTGACCCGCGCGCCATGAGCACCTCCTCCACCGTCGCCGAAATCCTCGCCGACAAGTCCCGGCAACCCAATCGCAAGGGCGTCTATTCGGTCACGCCGGACGTCAACGTGACCGATGCGATCGCGATGATGGCCGAGAACGCCATCAGCTCGGTGCTGGTGATCGAGAACGGCCGCATGGTCGGCCTCATCACGCTAAAGGAACTGCTGCGCGGCCTGCACAGCCAGGGCGCCGGATTGCTCAACGCACGCTGCGGCCACATCATGAAGGTCAATCCCCCGGTCACCGACCCCACCGACACGGTCGACCACCTTCGCGTGCTGATGACCGAGCTGCACATCACCCACGTGCCGGTGATCAAGGACGACGCCCTGCTGGGCATCGTGTCCTTCCACGACATCGCGCGCAGCGCCATCAAGGACGCGGATTTCGAGAACAAGCTCCTGAAGCAGTACATCAAGAACTGGCCTGAATAGGCGTGCGATTTCGTGCCTCGGATGGCATCACGGCGATGCGTGTGAACGGCCAAGTCAAGGGCTTGGATCCGCAGATGAACGCAGATTGACGCGGATCGGGTCCTTGCGAGAACGAGCGAGTGGCGCGAAGGACAGCCCGAGCCAGGATGCGGCGCACAACATCGACAGGTGCTGCGCAAACGGATGCGCAACCTCCCATCCGTGTGCATCCGCGTTCATCTGCGGTTCCAAGCTTTGACTTTCAAACCCCAGCACCCGCGCGCTTCCCAGGCCAAGAACAGCCCACACGCCGCACCCATGCTGGACTTTCTCTCCAGCCACGGCCGCAGGCCGTGCCGTTCGCGCGGCGCGGCTGACGAGTTCATTTTCAGATTCGTTGCGACCCAGCCACGGCCGGAGGCCGTGCCGTTCGCGCGGCGCGCCATGAAGCAGTTCATGGCGCGAAACCCCGCGCTCACCCCAGAAACATGCGATACGCCGGGTTGTCGGTCTCTTCCACGTAGTCGTAGCCCAGCGCTTTCAGCTTGCGGGCAAATGCGGTGCGTTCACGTGAAGGGACCTGCAAACCCACCAGAATGCGGCCCACGTCGGCGCCGTGGTTGCGGTAGTGGAACAGGCTGATGTTCCAGTTGGGGCTGATGCTGTCGAGGAACTGCATCAGCGCGCCCGGGCGCTCGGGGAACTCGAAGCGGAACAGGCGTTCGTCGTGCGCCAGCGACGCGCGCCCGCCCACCAGGTGGCGCACATGCAGTTTGGCCAGTTCGTTCTCGGTCAGGTCCACGGATTGGAACCCGGCCTTGTTGAACTGCGTCACCAGGGATCTCGCCTCCGCACGGCCCTTGACCTGCAGGCCGACGAACAGGTGCGCCTCTTGCGTATCCGCCATGCGGTAATTGAACTCGGTCACGTTGCGCGGGCCGAGCAGGGCGCAAAACGCCCGAAAGCTGCCGCGCGCCTCCGGCACCGTCACCGCGAACAGGGCCTCGTGGTGCTCGCCGACCTCGGCGCGCTCGGCCACGAAGCGCAGGCGGTCGAAGTTCATGTTGGCGCCGCAGCAGATCGCCACGAAGGTCTTGCCCTTGGCCTTGTGCTGCTCAGCGTAGCGCTTGATGCCCGCCAGCGCGAGGCCGCCCGAGGGCTCCATGATCGAGCGCGTGTCCTCGTAGATGTCCTTGATGGCGGCGCAGATTTCGTCGGTGTCGACCAGCACCATCTCGTCGATCAACTCGCGGCAGAGGCGAAACGTCTCCTCGCCCACCTGCTTCACCGCCACGCCATCGGCGAACAGGTTCACGTGCGGGAGCGTGACGCGCTTGCCCGCTTCCAAGGAGGCCGCCATCGCATTGGAATCCTCCGGCTCCACGCCGATGATCTTCGTCGTCGGCGAGAGCGACTTGACGTAGGCGGCGATGCCGGCGATGAGGCCACCGCCGCCCACCGGCACGAACACCGCGTCGATGGGATGCTGGTATTGCCGCAGGATCTCCATGCCGATGGTGCCCTGGCCGGCGATCACCAGCGGATCGTCGTAGGGATGCACGTAGGTGAGCTTCTTCTTCTGCGCCAGTGTCTTGGCGTGCAACCCGGCCTCGTGGTAACTGTCGCCCTTCAACACGACGCTGGCGCCGCGCCGCGTTACCGCCTCCACCTTGATGGCGGGCGTGGTCACCGGCATCACGATGGTGGCCTTGCAGCCCAGGCGCTGTGCGGCCAGCGCCACCCCCTGCGCGTGGTTGCCGGCCGAGGCGCAGATCACGCCGCGCTTCAACTCGGTGGGCGTCAGGTGCGCCATCTTGTTGTACGCGCCGCGCAGCTTGAAGGAAAACACCGGCTGCAGGTCCTCGCGCTTGAGGAGGACCGTGCTGCCTACTGACTCGCTGATGCGCGGCGCCAGGGTCAACGGGCTTTCGATGGCCACGTCGTAGACGCGGGCGGACAGGATGGCTTTGAGGTAATCGTGCTTCATGGAATCGCGTCAAGGGAATCGGGGAGAATGTAGCAGGAAAACCCACCCCTCCTTCTGTTCCCCGTCATTTCATCGCGCCACTCCCATTGCTCACACCAACCCCATGACCCAAGACGACCTCAAGCGCGCCGCAGCACAAGCCGCCATCGCCTACGTCCCCGACGACGCCATCGTCGGCGTCGGCACCGGCTCCACCGTCAATTTCTTCATCGCGGAATTGGCCAAGATCAAGTCGCGCGTGAAGGCCGCGGTCTCCAGTTCGGAAGCCAGCAGCAAGTTGTTGAAGGAGGCCGGCATCGACGTCCTGTCGCTCAACGACGCCGGCCCGTTCGCGGTCTATGTCGATGGCGCGGACGAGATCACGCC
Organism: Betaproteobacteria bacterium; assembly: GCA_016790765.1. Lineage (GTDB taxonomy): Bacteria > Pseudomonadota > Gammaproteobacteria > Burkholderiales > Usitatibacteraceae > UKL13-2. The sequence continues at coordinate 25,512 of JAEUMZ010000149.1, read as the reverse complement.
GCATCTGGCGATGATCAAGGGGGGCGGCGGCGCGCTGACGCGCGAGAAGATCGTCGCCGCGGCGGCCGACCAGTTCGTCTGCATCGCCGATGCGAGCAAGGTGGTGGACGTGCTGGGCACGTTCCCGCTGCCGGTGGAAGTGATCCCGATGGCGCGCAGCTACGTGGCGCGCGAACTGGTCAAGCTCGGCGGCCATCCCGAGTGGCGCATGAAGGACGGCAAGCCCAATGTCACCGACAACGGCAACGCGATCCTGGATGTGCGGGGAATGACCATCACCGACCCGGTGGGACTGGAGACAGCGATCAACCAGATCGCCGGCGTGGTGGCCAACGGCTTGTTTGCGCGGCGGGGGGCGGATGTGGCCTTGATTGCGCGGCGCGAAGGCGTCGCAACGCTCAAGCGCTAAGCAGCGCGTTTAACCCGCCGGCGGCACATACCCGCTGGCCTGATCCGCGCCGTCGCCAAAGAAGTGCCGCGTCATCTGTTCCTCCAGGTACTTGCGCGCCTTGATGTCTGCAAGATTCAGGCGGTTCTCATTGACCAGGCGCTTCTGGTGTTCCAGCCACTCCTTCCACGCCTGCTTGGAGATCTTCTCGTAAATCTGCGCGCCGATCTTGCCCGGGTAGGGCGGAAAGTCGAGGCCCTCGGCTTCGGTGCCAAGCTTGGCGCATTGGATCATTCGGGTCATGGCGATCGTCCTTCGTTCTAGAGCTGCTTGGTGTACACCTTCGAGCGCCGCTCCTTGTTGTACGCGGCCTGTTTCTCGGCGGGGAGTTTGGAAATGTCGGATTCGACGAAGCCGCGCTCGACGAACCATTGCATGGTCTGCGTGGAAAGCACGAACAGGGACTTGATGCCCTTGTCGCGCGCGCGCTTTTCGATGTGCGTCAGGATGCGCTCGCCGCGGCCGCCATCGCGGTAGAACGGGTTGACCGCGAGGCAGGCAAGTTCACCCGCCTTGTCGGCCGGATACGGGTGCAGCGCAGCGCAGCCGATGATCTCCTCGCCCTCGGCGAGCACGGTGTAGCGGTCGATTTCCTTTTCCAGCGCGCTGCGGTCGCGCGCCACCAGGATGCCGCGCTCGACCAGCGGGTCGATGATCGCGAGGATGCCTTCCACGTCCGACGGCTTGGCGTCGCGCAGGATGTCCGGGGATTCGAGCACCACCATGGTGCCGATGCCGTGGTGGGTGAACAACTCGATCAGCAGCGCGCCGTCCACGTGGCGGCTGATCAGGTGCGCGCGCTTGACGCCTTCGCGCACCGCCTGGATGGCGCAGGGCAGGAACAGGCGGATGTCCTCGGTCTGCCCGCCGTATTTCACGTTGACCAGCGTGTCCGCCGCCTGCTGGGCGGTGAGTTCGGTGAGGAGTTTCTGCTTGGCATCGGTGGCGCCCTGGGTCTCGACCAGGAAGATCAGCTTGTCGGCCTTCAACGCCGTGGCGACCGACGTCGCCACATCCTCCAGCGTGCAGTTGTAGATGTCGCCGGAGGGCGAGAAACCGATCGGCGAGAGCAACACCACCTCGTCGTCGTCCAGGCGCCGGTTGATGCCCTCGACATCGACCTTGCGCACGCGGCCGGTGTGGCCGTAGTCGACGCCGTTGACCACGCCGAACGGCCGCGCGGTGATGAAGTTGCCCGAGGAAACGCGGATGTCCGCATTGGCCATCGGCGAATTGGCCAGCTCCGAGGACAGCGTGGCCTCGATCTCCATGCGCACGATGCCGTTGGCTTCCTTCACGCACTTGAGCGTTTCATCGTCGGTGACGCGCTTGCCGTCGACCAGGCGCGAGGCCACGCCGTGCTGCCGCAACTGCTCCTCGACCTGCGGGCGCGTGCCGTGCACCAGCACCACGCGGATTTCCAGGCTCACCAGCACGTTGATGTCGTGCGCGAGCTGCATCATCTCGCCGTCGGTCAGCACCTCGCCGCCGAAGGCGATGACGATGGTGCGCCCGCCGAACTCGTGGATGAACGGCGTGGCGCTGCGGAACCACTTGACGAAGACTTCGAGCTTCTTGGCGTCGTGTTTCATGGGATGTCGACAAAAGTGGAAACCTGCATTTGTCGAGTTCAGTCGGGGAAAAATCGGTGGCGCCCTTACGGGCCGGTCAAGTTCACTTCATGAACTTGCCGTTCGGCGGCTTGGCGCAATGCGCCAAGAATTCCCGCCTCACCCAGACGATTTTCGTTGGGCAATCCTGCAAACCGTGGGTGATTTTACGGGATTCGCGCGGCCGGACCAGCGTCAGGCAAAGGCGCCGGCGCGCGCGTTGAGCGCGGCCAGCATCGCCATGCCGGCGGTTTCGGTGCGCAGCACGCGCGGCCCCGCCGTGAGGATCGTGGCGCCGGCCTGGCGCGCGGCGACGACTTCCTCGGGGCTGAAACCGCCTTCCGGGCCGATGGCCAGCGCGATCGGCGCGTGCAGGCGCACGGCGTCCAGGGTTGCGCCGCCTTCCGGGTGCAACACCGCGCGCAGACCGTCCACCGGGGCGGACAGCCAGCGATCGAAGGCAGTCACGGCAAACACGTCCGGAATCCGGTTGCGCCCGCATTGTTCGCACGCGGCGATGGCCACGGCCTGCCAGTGCGCGCGCCGTTGCGCGGCGCGCTCGGTGGTGAGCCTCACGGTGGCGCGCACCGTGCTCACCGGCTGGATCGCACGGACCCCCAGTTCCACCGCCTTCTGCACGATGGCGTCCATCTTGTCGCCGGTGGCGAGCGCCTGCACCAGCGTGATGCGCAGCGGCGATTCGCGCTCGATCGCATGGTGCGCGTCGATGCGCACGCGCGCCTCGCGCTTGCCGCACTCCAGCAGGGTGGCGGCGCACTCGCCGCCGCCGCCATCGAACAGCGCCAGCATATCCCCGGCGGCCAGGCGCAGCACCTGCATATGTTGCGCGGCGGCGCCGCGCAGCACGACCTCGGCGTCGGCGGTGCGCGGCAGCGGTTCCGGAACGTGAAATCGCGGCGTGATCATGGCGGGTCGGTGGGCGGCGGCAGCGTATCATAGCCGCGCTTTTTGACCGGCCTTCCCGTGAAACATCCCGCCGCGCCGCTGCCGCTTTCCGCTGCCCCCCTCATCGATGCGCTCGCCCGGTTGATGCGCGACGTTGCGGCCACCGAGTTGATGCCGCGCTTCCGCAAGGTGGCCGTCGAACGCAAACACGATGGCTCCGTGGTGACCGAGGCCGACCGCGCCGTCGAAGCGGCACTGGTGGCCGCATTGCCGGGCCTGTACGCGGTGCCGGTGCTCGGCGAGGAAATGCCGCCGGACCTGCAGCGCGCGCTGTGGCGCGGCGCGGAGTGGTGCTGGTGCGTGGATCCGCTGGACGGCACCGGCAACTTTGCACACGGCAAGCGTTACTTCGGCATTTCGGTGGCGCTGCTGCATCGGCGCCTGCCGGTGCTGGGCGCGGTGTACGACCCGAACACGGACGAGTTCTTCTCCGCCGCGCGCGGCGGCGGCGCGTACGCGCGCGCCAACGGGCAGGTCCGGCGCATGAAGCCTGCGGCCACCGTGCCGCTGGCCGAAGCCCGCGTCGAGGTGGGCCGTTTCAAGCGGCTCGGCCGCGTCACGCAGGCGCTGTTCCACCATGCGCCGTTCGCCAAGCTCGCGATGAGCGGTGCCTCGGTCCTGCAATGGTGCCACCTGGCCGACGGACGCTTCGACGCCTTCCTGCACGCCGGGGAACAGCCCTGGGACTTTGCCGCCGGCGCGCTGATCGCCGAGGAGGCCGGCGCGCGCATGGCGACGCTGATGCACGACGATTACTGGCGCTGCGACCCGGTCGCCGATTGGGAACGCTCCGTCATCGCCGCGCGCCACCCGGCGCTGTTCGAGGAGTGGAAGCGCTGGGTGCGGGCACACCTCTGATGGCGCAGCGCTGAAGTGCTGGCTTCACCGGAGCTCTGCCAAGCTCCACGGCAGAACGCCAGCACTGGCGCGGCACCTGGCGGCATTTCGTCCCGAACGCCGCACCTGTCTTCGGGTTTGGCCTGTGGCAGGGGACGCCATGGCCGTGCCGAGGCTGACGGGTCAATACGTCATGCAGGCCGAATTGAGCACACCGCCCGCGATCGAAATAATGCCCAGGAAGAACCCGGCGGCGGTCTTGCCGGCCGGAATGTCCTGGATGATCGACGGCAGCGAAATGCGCGCCAGGATGAACACGATCAGCTGGATCGCCAGGGCGATGGCGCCCCAGATCGCCATGTCGATCGGGTTCACGCTGTATTGCACCGCCGTAGCCAGTGGAATCACCATGCCGAGGATGGTGCCCGACAGGCTGAACGCGGCGGCCATGTTGTTCTCGCGGATCAGCGCCATTTCGCGGTAGGGCGTGATGCGGATGTAGACGGCGACGAACACCGCGAGCAGCACGCCGGAGATGCCCAAGTGGAGCAGGAAGTCGTCAAAACCGCCGAAGGATTCGAGGATCTGGTACTTGTCCATGTGCGTTCCCTTGTGGTGTCCGAAAGTTGAACTTCAGGTGAAGTAGTGCGGTACGAAGCGGCTGCTGTTCTTGGTCACCGGCGACTCGTCCTCGCGGATGCCGATGCCCGCCGCCTCGTCGCCGACGATCCAGCTGCCGATGACGGTGTGGCTGCCGCCGTACACCGGCAGCGGGTGATACCCCTGGTAGATGAAGCCCTCCGCGCCGTACTCGCCGGGGATGGCGATCTCGCCGCCGCCGGTCTTGATGGTGACGTTGGCGCCTTCGCGCGAGAGGATGGGCTTCTTGACGAAATCGGCGGCGAATTTCTGCGGTTCGTAATACGCCGGCAACAGGTTCGGATGGTCCGGAAACAGCTGCCAGAGCACCGGCAGGATCGCCTTGTTCGACAGCAGCATCTTCCAGCCCGGCTCGATGAGCCGCATGTCGCTGCCGAGGAGGTTCATGCCGAACGGCTCGCGCGTGAGCCACTCCCACGGATAGAGCTTGAACAGCGCATGGATCGGCTGGTTCTCGAGGTCGGCGAATTGCCTGGATACGGCGTCCCAACCGATGTCGCCGATGTCGAGGTACTTCGGGTTCAGGCCCGCCTGGGTGGCCACGTCGCACAGGTAATCGAGGTTGCCGGCATCCTCCTCGGATTCGCCCACGCAGGTGAAATGCACGGTCTTGTCGCCAAGGTCCGCGGCGATCTCCTGCCAGCGCGCGATGAGCTTTTCGTGCAGCGAATTGAACTGGTCGGCGCGCGGCTCGCCAGGGATCACCGCCTCCTGCAGCCAATACCATTGCGCCACCGAGGCCTCGATCAGCGCGGTGGGCGTGTCGGCGTTGTACTCGAGCATCTTCGGCGCGCCGTGCCCGTCCCAGGAGAAATCGAAGCGGCCATAGAGCGTGGCCTCGTCGCCGTTCCAGGATTTCTCCACATACGGAATGAAGGCGTCCGGGATGGCAAATCGCTCGTACGCACCCTTCTCGATCACGTGCCCGGCGGCCTCGATGCACATCTCGTGCAGCGTGTTGGTGGCCTCCTCGAGCGTGTCGATCTGCTCGCTGGTGAAGCGATAGCAGACGCGCTCGTCCCAATACACCCCATCGATGGAGTGAAAAGAGAAGCCCAGTTCCTCCATCCTTTGAGGCCAGTCCGGTCGAGGAATGCGGTCGATTCTTTTCATGAGGGCGGTGGCGGGCTTCTCTTTCAGTGAAGGCTAACCCGCGCAGCGGGTGAAGGCCGCAGGCCGGCCGAAGCTAAAAGAGAAGCCCAGTTCCTCCATCCTTTGGGGCCAGTTCGGCCGCGGGATGCGGTCCAGGCGCTTCACGCCATGCCTCCGGAACGCTGCAACAGCTTGTACATGTAGGTGGTGGCCACGAATCCGCCGCGGTTGCCCCGGGCAAACTCGGGAATCTGCCCCGAGACCGAATAGCCTTCCCCGGCGTACAGCGATTGCGCACCGGAACCGGATTCGGTGTCGAGCACCAGCAAGTGCCGTCCGCGCCGGCGCGCCTCCGATTCGGCGGCCTGCAACATCGTGCGCCCGATGCCGCGGCGGCGCGCGCTGGAGTGCACCAGCACTTTCTGCACTTCCGCACGATGGGTGCCGTTGGGCTTCATGCACAGCTCGAGTTGCGTGGTGCCGACGATGCGGCCCTCCGCGCGCACCACCATCAACACCTTGCTGCCGCCGGCCACGTCGCGCGCCACGCCGCGCCAATAGGCCGCGAGCTCGTCGTGCACGAACGGGACGACGTAGCCCACCGAGGCGTCGTGCTCCACCGCATCGGCCAACAACGCGGTGAGTGCGGCGATGTCGTCCGCGCCGACCACCGCAAGGGTTTCAACCTCCGCCATGTCAGCTCGACGAGGACGATGCGCGGCCGCTGCTGCCGAATCCGCCGCGGCTCACGGTGGACGAACCGATCGTCTTGCCGGTGCGCGACGGCGAACGCGTGCCGTCGCTGTAGGAGTAGGGCCGGCCGTAATAGTGCGTGGTGGTGGCGCTGCCGGTGCGCCGGTCGTAGGCCGGCTCGCAGTCCTTGGGGTCGTTGCCCCAGTCGGCCATGCAGTCTTCCTTGCTCGCGTAGACGTCGCGCCGCACCTGGTCCTTGCCGCAACCGCCGATCGTCGCACCCAGCGCCGCCGCACCTATCAGCACCAGGGTCACGCGGCTACTCGACTTGCGAATGCGCTTCAACATGGTCGTTCCCGTCAGGAAGGGAGTGCTGATGTTAGCAAAACGCCGGGCACCGGGGACCGGCGGTTCCAACGGCGGCGTGGCGCCGCCGCCCGGCTCAGGTCAATTCCGCGACATAGGGTGGGATCGCCATCATCGCGGCATGCATCGCGCCGTTGTAGAACCGGCGCCCGCCGATGCCACGCGCGGCCAGCCGCGCCTCGATCGCGTCGCGGTCGAGCGCGAGGGACAGGGTGCCGGAGGCCACCGCAAACCCCCAGGTCGCGCCATAGACCGGGATGTGCACGAAGTACGGGGTGACGATGCGATAGAGCGTGCGCAACGTGGCCAGCGTCTGCCGTACGCGCTGCGGATGCGAGAACGGCGAGCCGATGTGCAGCACCAGCGCGCCGCCGTCGGCCAGCGCGCTGCGGCAGTCGGCGAAAAACGGCGCGGCGTAGAGGGCCTCGGCCGGGCCGATCGGGTCGGTGAGGTCGAGGTAGATCAGGTCGAAGCGGTCGGTGGTTTCGCGCACGAAGGCCATGCCGTCGCCGATGCGCAGATGGAGCCGCGGGTTGGAGAACACGCCGTGGTGCACGCGCTGGAAGTGCGCGCGGGCGACGTCGACCACCGCCTCGTCGAGTTCGGCCAGCACGCAGGACGCCACGCCGGCATCCTTGAGCACTTCCTTGGCCGATCCGCCGTCGCCGCCGCCCACGATCAGCACGCGCTTCGGTCCCGCATGCGCGATCGCCGCCGGGTGCACCAGGGCCTCGTGGTAGAAGAACTCGTCGGCCTCGCTCACCATGTTCGCGCCGTCGATGCGCATCAACTTGCCCAGCGCCGGCGTGTCGAACACTTCGATGTGCTGGTAGGGAGAGCGTACCGAATCGATCAGCGTGCCGTCGAAATAGACGCCGGAGGCGTCGGTGAGGCGCTCCAGGAGGCGCTGCACGGAGTACCCCTTCAGGCCGCCTTGGCCGGCTTCAACACCGGCAAGTCCTTGCCGCGCCACACGTGGTCGAACACCAGGTCGCCCGGCTTGAGCGCGTCGATCAGCGCCTGGAACAGCGACTCCGCCTTGGCGCTGTTGTCACCGGTGACGTTGCAGACATAGACGTCGAGCGTGGCCTGGTTCATTTCCGGCCAGGTGTGGATCGCCAGGTGCGACTCGGCCAGCACCACCGCGCCGGTGGCGCCGCCGACCTGGGTCGCGTCGAAGCCGTCGAACTGGTAGAAATGCTCGCCGAGCACCGACAGTCCGGCCTTGTTGCAGGCCTCGATGCACAGGATGCGCAGCTTCTTGGCCGAAATCAGGTAGTCGCCCGGCAGGCAGTTGTAGAGATCGCCGATGATGTGCAGGCCCTTCATGGCGCACCTCCGTTTGATGGTCGCAAAGATCGCGGGATTTGCCGAATTTCCCCCATGAAATCAACAGGGAACGCGAAGCCGTCCATTATAATCTCGCGGCCTTCCAAAGTCCCCTGTTTTCTGCGGTTTTTCCCCGACGTTGTCCCCCGAATTCGACCCCTCCCCGCGCCCCCTCGCCATGTCCGCCTCCTCTCCCTCCCGCACCGACCTTGCCAACGCCATCCGCGCCCTGTCCATGGACGCGGTGCAAAAGGCCAATTCCGGCCACCCCGGCGCCCCGATGGGCATGGCCGAGATCGCCGAAGTGCTGTGGCGGCACCACTTGAAGCACAACCCGAAAAATCCGTCCTGGGCCGACCGCGACCGCTTCGTGCTGTCCAACGGCCACGGCTCGATGCTGCTCTATTCGCTGCTGCACCTGACCGGGTACGACCTGCCAATGGAGGAGCTGAAGAACTTCCGCCAGCTGCACTCGAAGACCGCCGGGCATCCGGAAACCGGCGTCACGCCCGGCGTGGAGACCACCACCGGCCCGCTGGGCCAGGGCCTGGCCAATGCCGTGGGCATGGCCATCGCCGAGCGCGAACTGGCGCGCGCGTTCAACCTCGACGGCTACGACATCGTCGACCACCACACCTGGGTGTTCCTGGGAGACGGTTGCCTGATGGAGGGCATTTCCCATGAAGCGTGCTCGCTGGCCGGCACCCTGGGATTGGGCAAGCTGATCGCGTTCTACGACGACAACGGCATTTCCATCGACGGCCATGTCGAGGGCTGGTTCAAGGACAACACGCCGATGCGCTTCGAGGCCTACGGCTGGCAGGTGATCGCGAATGTCGACGGCCACAGCGCGCCGGCGCTCGAGACCGCCATTGCGGCCGCCAAGGCCGAGCTGCACAAGCCGACGCTGATCTGCTGCAAGACCGTCATCGGCAAGGGCTCGCCGCACAAGGCCGGTACCCACGACGTGCACGGCGCGCCGCTGGGCGAAAAAGAAGTCGCCGCCACGCGCGAGGCCATCGGTTGGCCGCATGCGCCGTTCGAGATTCCGAAGCCGGTGTACGACGCCTGGGACGCGACGGCGAAGGGCGAAGCGGTCGAACAGAAATGGAACGCGACCTTTGCCGCCTACGCCGCGCACTTTCCGGACAAGGCCGCCGAGTTCAAGCGCCGCATGGCCGGCGAGCTTCCCGCGCATTTCATGGAGACCGTCGGTGCGCTGTTCACGCGGGTCAATGAGAAAGCCGAGACCGTCGCCACGCGCAAGGCCTCGCAGATCGCCATCGAGGGACTGGCGCCGGTGCTGCCGGAATTGATCGGCGGCTCGGCGGATCTCACCGGATCGAACCTGACCAACTGGAGCGGCACGAAGGCGATCTCGGCCAAGCACGGCGGCAACTACATCTCCTACGGCGTGCGCGAGTTCGGCATGTCGGCGATCGCCAACGGCATCGCGCTGCACGGCGGTCTGATTCCCTACACCGGCACTTTCCTCACCTTCAGCGACTATTCGCGCAATGCCCTGCGCATGGCGGCGCTGATGAAGGTGCGCAACATCTCGGTGTTCACGCACGATTCCATCGGCCTGGGCGAGGATGGCCCGACGCACCAGTCGGTCGAGCACATCGCCTCCTTGCGCCTGATCCCCAACATGGACCTGTGGCGGCCGTGCGACACGGTCGAGGCGGTGGCGGCCTGGGCGCGCGCGGTGCAAAGGAAGGACGGGCCGACCTGCCTGGTGTTCTCGCGACAGGCTTCGGCGTTCCAGAAGCGCGGACCCCAGGCGCTGGCCGACGTCGCGCGCGGCGGCTACATCCTGTCCGAGGAACGCGGCCGGCTCAAGGCCGTCCTCATCGCCACCGGCACCGAGGTGCCGCTGGCGGTCGAGGCGCAGAAGCAGCTTGCCGAGGCGGGCATCCACGCGCGCGTCGTGTCGATGCCCTCCACCTTCGTGTTCGACAAGCAGGACGCGGCCTATCGCAACGCGGTGCTGCCGCGCGGCGTGCTGAAGGTGGCCGTCGAGGCGGGCGTGACCGACACCTGGCGCAAGTACGTCGGCGTCGAGGGCATCGTCATCGGCCTCGACACGTTCGGCGAATCGGCCCCGGCCGGCGTGCTGTACAAGCACTTCGGCATCACCGCCGAGGCGATCGTCGCGGCGGTGAAGAAGCGCGCCTGACCCCGCGCGGGCCGGTCGCGCGGCGGGTGCGTCAGTCGGAATCGCCCAGCGCGTTGAAACCGGCCGGCGGATCCTTCCTGCGCTCCTCGTCCAGTTCCGCCTTCAGCGCCCCGATGCGCTCGAACAGCGCATCGCCGCTGACCGGCGGCTTGGTCGGAAACACCGGCGGCAGCAACGACGTGATGATGGTGGGCGGCTGGTACTTGAGGCGGTCGGACTTCATCGACATGTCCAGGCCGAGTGCGGCCAGCGCCAGTACGCCCGCCACGCCGGCGATCAGCCCCAGCCGCTGGGGCACGATCACCCGCACATGGGCGGTGATCATTACCGCGGCGGCGACCCAGTTGACGACGTTCTCCGCGCTGCTCGCCGACACCCACGCAAAGGCATAGTCGATGGTCTTGAACAGCGCCTCGCTGAAGATCAGGAACAAGAGCGACAGCGACGCAATGCGCAGGTGGCGCGCGAAGTGCGCGCGATGGGTGAGGATGCGCGTCACCAGCGCCCACGCCCCCGCCCAGCCCATCACCATCAGCGGCAGCAGGACGGCGCCGTACACGTAATTGGTCAGCTTCGGTTCCCCGGTCTGTTTCATCCAGATCGACACCGCGGACAACAGCACGGCGAGCAGCATCAGTGCAGCCGCCTGTGCGCCCAGGGTTTGCAGCTGCCGGGTCGCGGCCGCCGCCGGGAGAGTCGCGCCGGCCGTGCTTGCGGGCAGCTTGAGCGTGGGGGCCACCGGCGAGGCGCCGTGGCGGACCTCCAGCACCGTGCGGCCGAGCGTGAACGATGCGCGGTCGAACAAGGCGGCGCGCGTGACCGGCGCGCCGGTGCGCGCGTCCAGCGTACCGTTGTCCGAGCCGAGGTCCTCGATCCACCACTGACTGTCATCGTCGCGCGTCAGGCGCGCGTGCGCCGGCGAGACGTAGGCATCGTCGATCACCAGGTCGTTGCCGTAGCCGCGGCCGACCGACAACGATGCGCCGCCGAGCCGGAGTCGGGTGTGAACGGCGGCATCGGGGCCGCGGATCTCCAGCCACCAGGGGTCGATAGACGGGTTCTGCGCCGCGCTCATGTGCCCGTCCTGAATTCGGCCAGCAGGCGCTTGGCCAGCGCGGCGGCATTGGCGTAATCGGTGCCGTTCATGAACACCGTGATCGATGCGGCCTGGCCGTCACGCTCGGGGGCCACCGCCATGAAGGAGACGTTGTACAGGCCCTCGAAATCGCGGTAGGCGCTGGCGCACCAGGCCACCCGCACGCGCAGCCGGTCGTCCCCCGAAGCCGCATCTGCGGCACCCGCCCAGGCCACGTCCTCGTGGCAAGCGGCCGGCGTCATGCGCTTCGGGTTGGCCCGATCGGTGCCCATGGCGGTCTTGCCGGACACGAAGTTGGCGAACTGGAAGCTGTTGAGGCTCTGGTTGGTGAAATGGGTGCGCTGGATGGCCACGTTGCCGGCGTACAGGTCCCCGGCGATGAACAGCCAGTTTTGCATGTTGCATTGCGTGGTGTCGGCGCGCGCGCGCGGGGCCGGTTTGTCGTCGGCGTTGGTGTTGGCCCAGCAGGTGAAATAGCCGGCGTTGGATTCGGGCAGGCGGAACGGGCCGGCAGTGGTCGGCTTGAACCCCTTGTCCTGCAGGCTCTTGTACAGGCCGGCCTGCCAGGCATTGACCTGCCGTCCGATCTCGGCGCGCACCTCGCGGCCGGTGAAGCCTTCCGGCAGGTGCGGGCGCTGCAACAGCGCGGCGGCGAACTTGGCCGGCACCAGGAAACTGACCTGCTCGGCGCCCCAGCCGATCTTGGCCACGTTGATGCCGGCAATCTTCGAACCGGTGGTGAGCGTCGGCCCGCCGCTCATGCCCGGGTTCATCGGGCCGGACAGGTGGATGCGTTCGTTGTAGCTGCGCTCCACCAGGCCGCTGTAGTTGCCCTCCATCACGGCAAAGCCGATGTCGAGCGGATTGCCCAGGCTGAACAGGCGCTCGCCGCGCGGCAGCTGGTCGGCCAGCGCGCGGGCGTCGAACTCGAAGGGGCGCCAGCCGCCGCGGTCGAGCCGGACCAGCGCCAGGTCATTGACCGTATCGAACGCCAGCAACCGCAATGTGCCGCGGCTGCCGTCGGCCGAAACGTACTCCATGCGGTAGGTCTGCGGTTCCAGCGCATGCTGCGACACCACGTGATAGTTGGTGATCGCCAGGCCATCGGCGCTGACCAGGAACCCGCTGCCGGTCGAGGACTTCTGCGAGGCGGAATTGAGCAAGGTGCGGATCTGCAGCAGGCGCGGCTTGGCGTCGCGGTAGATCGCCTCGGCGGTGGCCGACACGGCTTCGGGACCAGCCCGCACGCCTCCCGCAGGCGCGCCGTGCGCTTGAATCGTATGAAGGGCCAGGCAGGCCACCAGCAGGAGGGCGCGCATGTTGGAGCGGTGTGCGGGGACGGTGCGGATTGTAGCCCGCGTGGGGCGTCGCGCCGTTGCCGGACCCGCGAACTTTTCGCCTGCGGGCAGCGTCAAACCGGCGTAGGATGATTGGACCCGTGCCGCCCGAAGGAGGTTTCCATGAAGCGTTCCAAGTTCCGGACCCTGCTGCCCGTTGTTTCCTGCGCACTGATTGCCGCGGCGTCGCCCGCATGGGCGGGCGCCAGCGTGAAATTCACCGGCGCGGACCATTTCACCGACCTGCCCTTCGCCAGCTGGGATCGCACCGAGGTGATGCAGCAGCTCGAGGCGCATTTCGCCAAGCTGGCGAAGTCGCTGCCCGCCGGGCAGGACTTGAAGGTCGAGGTCACCGACATCGACCTGGCCGGCACCATCGATCCGACCCGCAGCCCGGGGCGTGACCTGCGCATCCTGCGCGGCATGGCCGACTGGCCGCGCATCAACCTGAAGTACACGGTCGAGGCCGGCGGCAAGGCGGTCAAGTCCGGCGAGGCCACCGTGTCGGACATGAACTACCTGCGCAACCACAACCGCTACCCGAACAACGAGCCGCTGCGCTACGAAAAGCGCATGCTCGACCGCTGGTTCTCCAGCGACGTGCTCGGCGCGCGCGCCTGACCGGCACCCGTTCAGCCCCTTGCCGGCCTTGAAAACGCGCCTTCGGGCGCGTTTTTCATTGGGTTGCGCAGAACGCGCGGTGCAGTTCGCCGGGGCTGGCGCGAATTTCGCCCCACATTCCTGCCGTTTCATCGCAATCCGGTTGGCCGTCCCCGGGGGCGCGCCTAAAGTGGCGTCACTGCACAAACGCTGCAGCAACCGATCAGGAGAAACACATGAAAGCCCCCGTTGAATTCCTTAAAGACAATGTCGCCAGTGCCGCCGTCATGGTGGTCACCGTGCTCGCCTTCGCCGGCGCCGCCTTCGGTCCCAGCGATGTCGCCGCACAGAACGCCCAGGATGTCGTGCAGTTGGAAACCGTCGTCGTCACCGCGCAGCGCATGCCGGTCGTCGAGCTGGAACAAGTCGTCATCACCGCCTCGCGCGTGAACTGATCGTCGAGTGCAAGTGCCGTCCCGCACCCCCCGATCCGCGCACGAGGAGCAACCGATGCATTGCCGATCCAACAACACCAACGCAGCAACGAAACCCCAGCACTGACGCGCTTTTCCGGCCGAAATTGGCCCACAAGGTGCGTCAGTACTGGGGTTTTGCCTTTGAGTCTCTGCGAAACACCCCGGGCCCGCAACGATCGCGGTTCATGGCCTTAGACTTCGGCCATGTCCCCCTATCTCCTGCTCGCGATCATCGCGGCGTATTTCCTGCTCCTCCTGGCCCTCGCGCAGTACGTCAGCCGCGGCGCCAACAACGAGTCCTTCTTCATCGGCAACCGCAGGAGCCACTGGGGCCTGGTGGCCTTCGGCATGGTCGGCACCTCGCTGTCCGGCGTGACCTTCGTCAGCGTGCCCGGGACGGTCGGCAGCAACGGCTTCGGCTACCTGCAGGTGGTGATCGGCAACTGGATCGGCTTCATGGCGATCGCACTGGTGCTGCTGCCGCTCTATTACCGCCTGAAGCTCACCTCGATCTACGATTACCTCGACCAGCGCTTCGGCGCCACGGCACACAAGACCGGCGCGGCGTTTTTCATCGTCTCGCGCACCTTCGGCGCCACGGCGCGGCTCTACCTGGTGGTGGCCGTGCTGCAGTTCATGGTGGCCGACCACGCCGGCATTCCGTTCGCCGTGAGCGCCGGCGTGATCCTGCTGATGATCTGGCTCTACACCCACCAGGGCGGCGTGAAGACCATTGTATTCACTGACACCCTGCAAACCGCGTTCATGCTGGGCGGCTTGCTGGTGTGCGTGGTGTACCTGGCCGACATGCTGGCTGGCAGCGTGGCGGCGGGCGTGGCCCAGGTGATGGACAGCCCGATGTCGCGCGTGTGGAACACCGACCCGCAGGCCGCCGGCTTCTGGTTCAAGAGCATTGCCGGCGGCGCCTTCATCGCCATCGCCATGAGCGGCCTGGACCAGGAAATGATGCAGAAGAACATCAGCGTGCCCAACATTCGCGATGCGCAAAAGAACATGTTCACCTTCAGCGCCGTGCTGGTGGTGGTGAACCTCTTGTTCCTCACGCTGGGCGGGCTGCTCGCGCTGTTCGCCGCCGCCAAGGGCATGGGCGCCACGGGCGACGCGCTGTTCGCCGCCGTGGTGATGGAGCACTTCCCGGCCTGGGTGCAGGTGGTGTTCTTCGTCGCGCTGATCTCGGCGCTGTTTCCGAGTGCCGACGGCGCGCTCACCGCATTGACGTCCTCGTTTTGCCTCGACATCCTCGGCTTCCGGCGCCGCGCGGACCTCGACACCGCGGCGCAAGAGCGCATCCGCCGGCGCGTGCACGTCGGCTTCGCGGTGCTGTTCCTGGCGCTGGTGCTCGGGTTCCGCGCCCTCAACGACCGCTCCATCATCGACACCCTTCTGGTGCTGGCCGGCTACACCTACGGGCCACTGCTGGGCCTGTTCTGCTTCGGGCTGTGGACGCGCCGCGCGCTGCCGGCCGGCCTGTTCACGGTGCTGCCTTGCGCGATCGCGCCGCTGGTCTGTTATGTCCTGCAACGCGCCCTCGCCGCGCGTCCGGGCGGCTACCAGATCGGTCTCGAACTTTTGATCCTCAACGGCGCCCTGACGTTCGCCTTGTTGTGGGCGGTGTCAAGGCCGGCCACCCCGGCCGCCCCGGCCGCCAATTAGCGCTAGACTTTCGCTCCACCCGCAGCACGCGCAACGCACCCATGACCTTTCACATTTTTCTCGACCACGAACGGCAGTGGCGCTGGTTCCTGCAGGCCGGCAACGGCCGCAAGATCGCCGAGTCCGGCGAGGCGTACCACAGCGAGAAAGAGTGCATCGACGCCATCTCGCTGGTCATGGGCACCACGCACAAGACCCCGGTGAAGTTCCTGGTGCCGGGGATGGGGTGAGGGAACAACGGGGCTGGGGGGTTGCCGCCAAGTACATGTTCGTGCAATGAAGCTAATTCCCGCTGCGCAAGCGGTGAAGTCAGTTGCTTTCCCGAGCCCCACGTCCCCAGCCCCTAGCCCCTAGTCGCTAGTCCCGACCCCTCCCGCATCATCCGGGCCATCGCCCGGTCGTCGTCCCCGCCGCGTGATTCGAGCGCCGCGATCACCGCCGCCTGGTCGGCGGCCGAGCGGTTCTGCGACAGCTTGAACTTGGCCTCGATCGTTTCCACCGCGATGTGGAAGCCGACAATGGCACGCATGCGCGCATCGTTCCCGGCCGCTGCAGCCGGCTGCCAGGCGTCGGCACCGTCGCCCTCGTAGACGCGCGTGAGCGTGCGCACCAGGGCGAATTTCTCCTCCGCAGCGTCGATGCGCAGCACCCGGCCCGTCATGTGCACGGCCGCGTAGTTCCAGGTCGGCACGTTGGGCACCGCCGGGTTCTCGTCGACGTACCAGGTCGGCGACACGTAGCCGTTTGGCCCGTGAAACAGCACCAGCACGCGCGCGCCGTCCTGCAGCGCGGCGGCGTGCGGATTCGCGGCGGCGAGGTGGCCGGTCAGGCGCAAGGCCGGGCGGTCCCACAGCAGCGGTGCATGGGTCACCCAGGGAAACGGTTCGGCGGGCGAGAGCAGGGTCGCGAAGTCACAGGTGCGCACCAGTTCATCGATGCGGCCGGTGTCATCGATCTGGAAAGCGGAGGGGGTATACATGGCGGGCTCCAAGTGGGACATCCGCGACCGGAAAAACAAAAGGCGCGCCGGGCCGGCGCGCCTTGGGGGACGGAGTCGGGCCGGCGCCCCGGGTGACTAGCGGTTCTGGCGGCAGGGCACCAGCTTGGCGTTCACGCCCGGACCGCCGACATCCGGTGCGCGGCAGATGTAGTCGAGCCCGATGGTGCATTCGTACACCTTGCCGCCGCATTCGGCCATGCCGCGCGGGCGGCCCGGAATCACCGTCGACTGGCCGACGATCTGTGTCGCCATGCCGGGTACGGCGATGGTTTCGCCCTGGTCATTGACCAGCGTGCCCGCCACCATGCCTGCCTTGAGGCGTTTCCAGCGGTTCTTCTCGCCCTCGTACTTGGCGTAGATGGCCTTCTTTTCGTTGTCGAGCTTGGCAAACTCGCCGTCGAGGTCGGCCTTGTTCTGGCGGGCGCGGTTGTAATCGGCCAGGACCTGCGCCGGCGCTTCCTTGGCCTTCGATTCCTTGGTCTCCCGCGGCTTGGCCTTGCCGGAATCCACAGCCGCCTTGGCCTCGCCGTCGGCGGCCTTGGCCTTCAACGACTGGCCTTCCTTGTAGAACTCCATCTCCTTGGTCATCTTGTCGAGGAATTTTTCGACGTCCGGGGCGCGCGATTGCAGCGTCTTCTTGCGCGCATCGAGCACGGCGATATCCTTCTCGCGCGCAATGTCGAACTCGCGCTCCGACCCATAGGTCGCGATCAGCGCACCGTCCTTGAGTTTCTGCTCCTGCATGCGCCTGTCGATGTCGCGCCGCCGTTCGCGCTCCTCGGCTTCGGCCTTGAGCTGCTCGGGGGTCTTGGGCGCGTCGATGGTTTTGACCGTGCTGCCCTGCCGGGTCAGCTCCTTGATTTCGCGCTTGGCGCATTGCGGGGGCATGGTGTCGCCGTAGTGCGTGACGCCCTTCTCGTCCGTGCACTTGAACAGCGCATGGGCGGGTGCGGCGGCCAACAAGGCAAGCACCGCGGACAGCGAGATGAGGATTCGATTCTTCATGAGCGTGCGTTCAAATGGCGTTATTCGATGGTGGGCCGGGAAGGGCCGTCCTCCGCGTGGAACCCGGGGTCGACCCCGTAGCGCCGGCGATACGCCTCGATCCTGCCGAGTTTATCGCCTTCTTCCGGGTGGCGCTCCAGGTAACGCATCAGGTCCGTCACGGTTGCCACGGCATGCACGGGCACACCGCTGGAGCGTTGGAACTCCTGGGCGGCGGACAAGGTCGAGCCCTCGGCCGCGCCGCGTTCCTGGCGGTCCAATGCAATAAGCACGCCAACCGGCGTGGCCCCGGCCGCGCGGATCAGTTCGAGGGATTCGCGCTTGGACGCGCCGTCGGTGATCACGTCGTCGATGATGAGGACGTTGCCCTTGAGCGGCGCGCCGACGATCAGACCGCCCTCGCCGTGATCCTTGGCTTCCTTGCGGTTGAAGCAGAACGGCAGGTTGTGCCCCATTTGGGCAAGCGCCATGGCGGTGCCCGCGGCCAGGGTGATGCCCTTGTAGGCCGGTCCGAAAATCGTGTCGATCTTCCAGCCGGTGGCGAGCGCGGCCTGCGCATAGAAGCGCGACAGGTCCGCCAGCGCCTGGCCGTCGGTGAACAGGCCGGAATTGAAGAAGTAGGGCGACAGCCGCCCCGCCTTGGTCGTGTATTCGCCGAACAGGAGCGCGCCCTGCCGGATGGCGAATTCGATGAATTGTTGCCTGAAGTCCATGGGTCCCTACAGCGGATTGTGCGCAAAACGGGCGGATAATCGCCGCTTTCCGTAGACACTTCACTCGAAATGCGCATTATCTCAGTCAACGTCAACGGCATCCGCTCGGCGGCCTCCAAGGGCCTGTTCACCTGGCTGAAGCGCCAGCGACCGGACGTCATCTGCCTGCAGGAGATCAAGGCGCTCGTGTCCGACGTGCCGCCGGAGGCGCAGCCGTGGCGCAGGTGGCACGCGTTTTTCCATCCGGCCGACAAGAAGGGCTATGCGGGCACCGCGCTCTACTGCAAGCGCGAGCCGGACCGCGTGCACCTGGGCACCGGCATCGGCTGGATCGACGCCGAGGGACGCTACCTGCGCGCCGACTTCGGCAACCTGTCGGTGATTTCGCTCTACGTACCGTCCGGGTCCTCCTCCGAGGAGGCGCAGGCGAAGAAATTCCGCTTCATGAAGGCGTTCATGCCGTTCCTGAAGGCGCTCAAGGCCACCGGACGCGAACTGGTGATCGTCGGCGACTGGAACATCGCGCACAAGGAAATCGACCTGAAAAACTGGAAGTCCAACCAGAAGAACTCCGGGTTCCTGCCCGAGGAACGCGCGTGGCTGACCGAGCTGCTCGATACCGTCGGCTACGTCGACGTGTTCCGTCGCCTCATCCCGCTGCCCGACCAGTACACCTGGTGGAGCAACCGCGGGGATGCCTGGAACAAGAACGTCGGCTGGCGCATCGATTACCACATCGCCACGCCCGGCATCGCTGCAACTGCCGAGTACGCGCGCATCTACAAGGCCGAGCGCTTCTCCGATCACGCGCCACTGTCGATCGATTACGACTTCGCGTTGTGAACCGGGACTTGAGGCCACAGATGAACGCAGATAAACACAGATGACTGCGCGGTTTCATCCGCGTTCATCTGCGTTGATCGGTGGCCAAAAAGGTCTTGACTCGAGAATGATCCGCATCTCCAGCCTTACCCTCGCGCGCGGCCCGAAGCGGCTGTTGCACGGCGCGAGCCTGACCCTGTTCCCGGGCCAGAAAGTCGGCTTGATCGGCCCCAACGGCTGCGGCAAGTCGAGCCTGTTTGCGCTACTGCGCGGCGAAATGCACCAGGACGCGGGCGAGGTCGAGTGCCCGGCCAAGTGGGTGATGGCGCATGTGGCGCAGGAGACGCCGGCCACGGCGGTGTCCGCGATCGACTACGCGCTCGACGGCGACCGCGAACTGCGCGACGTGGAAGCGATGCTCGCGCGCGTGGAGGGCGAGCCGCTCGACACGCCACACCACGGCGAACGCATCGCCGAATTGCACGCGCATTACGACCACATCGGCGGCTATACGGCGCGGTCGCGCGCAGCGGCGATGCTCTCCGGCCTGGGATTCACGGAAGCACAACAGGCGCGCCCGGTCTCCGAGTTCTCCGGCGGCTGGCGCATGCGCTTGAACCTGGCGCAGGCGCTGATGTGCCGATCGGACCTGTTGCTGCTGGACGAGCCGACCAACCACCTGGACCTCGACGCGGTGCTGTGGCTGGAGGACTGGCTCAAGGCCTACCCGGGCCTGATGCTCCTGATCACCCACGACCGCGATTTCCTCGACGCCGTCGCGCAGCGCATCGTGCACGTGGACCAGCAGAAGCTCAACGACTACGCGGGCAACTACTCGGCCTTCGAGCGCGTGCGCGCCGAGCACCTGGCCGCGCAGCAATCGGCGTTCGTGAAACAGCAGCGCCAAATTGCGCACCTGAAAAGCTACGTGGACCGCTTTCGCGCCAAGGCCACCAAGGCCAAGCAGGCACAATCGCGCATCAAGACGCTGGAGCGGATGGAAGTCATCGCGGCGGCGCACGTCGATTCGCCGTTCGAGTTCCAGTTTCGCGAACCGGCCCACAAGCCACGCCAGCTCTTGCATTTGAAGGAAGCATCGCTCGGCTATGGCGAACAAGCGATCCTGGGTCACGTGGAATGGCGCTTGTTCTATGGCGACCGCATCGGGCTCCTCGGCCCCAACGGCGCGGGCAAATCGACGCTGGTGAAGTCGCTGGCCGGCGAACTGCCGCTGCAAAAGGGCGGACGCTACGAGGGCCAGGGCCTGAAGATCGGCTATTTCGCGCAGCACCAACTGGAAATCCTGCGGCCTGCGGAATCGGCGCTGTGGCACCTGAAGCGCCTCGACCCCGAGGTGCGCGAGCAGGAGTTCCGCGATTTCCTCGGCGGATTCGATTTCCGCGGCGGACGCGTCACCGAACCGATCGGCCCGTTCTCCGGCGGCGAGAAGGCGCGCCTGGCCCTGGCGCTGATCGTGTGGCAGAAGCCCAACCTGCTGCTGCTCGACGAACCGACCAACCATCTGGACATTGAGATGCGCGAGGCGCTGGCCGAGGCGCTGCAGGACTTCGATGGCACGCTGGTGGTGGTGGCGCACGACCGCCACCTGTTGAAAGCCACTACCGACACCTTCTGGCTGGTGGCGGACGGGCAGCTGCGCGAATTCGACGGCGACCTCGACGACTACAAGCAGTGGGCGCGCGAGTACGCCGCAGCGCGGGACAAGGGGGCCAAACCCAAGGAGGGGCGCGGATCCCCGGCCGAAAATGGCCCGAACACCGCACCAGACATGGACTTTGTCGATCGCAAAGCCCAGAAGCGCGCCGAGGCTGCAGCGCGCCAGAAGAGTTTTGCCGCACGAAAGCCACTCGAGGACCAGCTCGCCAAACTGGAGGCGGACATGAAGGCCTTGTCCAGCGAACTGCGCGACATCGAATCCTGGCTCTCGATGGAAGCGGCCTACGCGGAAGAGAACAAGGCGCTGCTGCAGGACCGCTTGAAGCGCCAGGGCGAGATCAACGCTGCCATGTCGGACGCGGAGTGGAAGTGGTTCGAAGTACAGCAGAAGCTCGATGCACTGGACAACGCGCCGACGCCGGCTGGCTCATCGGCCTAGCGGCAAGCCGGTCGGCAAACGGGCCGCGTTCGTCGCAGTCGATGCCTGTTCACCGGAATGGCGACTACAGTGCGTGCAACTTCATTCCAGGATCGCCCCGCCATGCCCCTTCCCCCGAAAGTCCAGGTGGCCGTCGACGTCCTGACGCCTTACGGCGTGGACGTCAAGTCGATCGCCCCGCCGTTGTACCGCTGGTACGTCCGCCACGAACCGGCCACGCCGCCGCCGCTGTGGGACGCCAGCACCGGGTATTGGACCGCCCACGCCGTGTATGTCGCCCTGATCGTGGGCAGCCTCATCACCGCATTCGCCGTATGGTTCATGGGTTTCGGGACTGACCCGGCCACGCTCAAGACGGCGCAGCGCGTGTTCCTGGTGTCGCAGTTTGCCGGTTGGGCGGTCGCCGGACTGATCGGGTGGACCAGCGCCTACGAGATGCGCTGCCAGATGCGGTTCGCGCGAAAGGAACTCGGCTTGCCGGGGTGGGAACACATGCATGCCGGGTGGCAGCCATCGTTCGAACGGCTGCGCGAACGCGCCGTGCCGGAGCGCTATTGGCTCAAGTCGCTTCATTCGAATCCGCTGTTCGGCCGTTCTCAGTTCGCCGGAGTTCTCGCTTTTGCCCTTGCGAGCTGGTTCCTTGCCGCCCACATGGCCAAGGCCGCGTCCCTGTTGGCCATCGTCTACCTGCTGGTTTGCGCGTTCGCGATCCAGCGCACGGCGCGCGGCAAAGCCCTGCCGCGCGGTGCGCGCCTATGGGCCGTAGGTCACGGCCTGGCAAGCGGCGCATTGCTTGCGGCTCTGATCTGGAATGGCGTTGTGGCCGCGGTCCTGAAGCTGCCCAGCGAACCGGCGCTATTCGCCTTCGTGCTGGTGTGCATCGCCCTGCACGCGTGGGAGCACCTGGTGTACGAGCAGGATCGTTCGAGGGCCCTGCGCGCCGAAACCGCCGAACAGGCCCGCCAGCTGGCCGAAGCCCGCCTGCACGCGCTGACCGCCCAGATCGAGCCGCACTTCATTTTCAATACCCTTGCCCACCTGAAGTCGATGATCGCCAACGATCCGGTGGCCGCACAGGGGATGGCCGATGAGCTGTCGGACTTCCTGCGCGCCAGCCTCAAGGCCCTGCGCAGTGACACCGGCACGGTCGGCGACGAACTGGCGCTGGTGCGCGCCTACCTGGGCATCGCGCGCTTGCGCCTGGGTGAGCGCCTCACCACCGACGTACGCTCGGCGCCGGAGGTGAATTCCCTTTCCCTGCCCTCCCACCTGTTGCTCACGCTGGTGGAAAACGCCGTGCAGCACGGCATTGAGCCGAAGGCCGCGCCTGCACGCATCGAAGTCAGCGCATCGCGCGAGGAGCGCGACGGGCGCGCACGGCTGGTGCTGCGCGTGTCCGACGATGGCGCCGGCTTCGGAACGTCTGCCGCGGCGGGTTCCGGCACCGGACTGGCCAATGTCCGCGAGCGCATGGCCTCGGCCTACGGTGCCGACGCAACGCTGAGGTTGACGCAGAATGCCCCCTCCGGCGTGATCGCCGAACTCGACCTGCCCCTGCCGCCCACGCCACCGACCGCCGCATGACCACAGCCATCATTTGCGATACGTATGGCGGGAATTCGCGAAGCACTGCTTCGCGCCGCCATGCGCCCAAGCGACCTGCAGGTCGCGCGGGAGTGCCGGCAGTAGCGATACGGTGACGACCGCAATCATTTGCGATGACGAACCTCGCCTGGCCGAATCGCTGCGCGATCAATTGAAAGCCGCGTGGCCGGAACTCGAAGTGGTGGCGCTCGGCCACTCGGGTGGAGAAGCGCTGTCGTTGATCGCAGAACACGCGCCCGACATCGCGTTCCTCGACATCCGCATGCCCGGACTCACCGGCCTCGACGTCGCGCGCCAGGTCGCCGGCGGCGAGTCCGCGCCGCGCATCGTGTTCATCACCGCCTACGATCAACACGCCATCGAGGCCTTCGAGGCGCGCGCAGTGGACTACCTTCTGAAGCCGATGCGCGCCGAGCGGCTCGCGGAAACGGTGGCGCGCCTGCAGAACAGCACAACGTCGGATGCCAAGCCGTTGCTCGAGGCGTTGAAACGCCTCCAGCCCGCCGAGCGCAAGACCCTGCGCTGGCTCAACTGTGGGCAGGGCAACGACATCGACGTGATCGCCGTGTCCGAGGTGCTGCTGTTCCAGTCGCGCGACAAGTACACCGCCGTCATCACGGCCGAGAAAGAGCGCTACATCCGCACACCGCTGAAGGAGTTGATCGACCAGCTCGATCCGGACGAGTTCTGGCAGGTGCACCGCGGCTCGGTGATCCGCGCCGCCGCGATCGAACGCGTGACCAAGGACGAGGCCGGACGCATGACGCTGACCCTCGCGGGCTATCGCGACAGCGTGCAGGTCTCGGGCACGTTTACCGGACGCTTCCGGCAAATGTGACCGCCAGATGCGGCTTTCGGGGCATTTTCGGCCTGAAAGGCCCGCCAACGCTGATGTTTGCCGACGCTAGCGCCCCAGCCGGTACAACGCCAGCGTCCCAGTGAGGTTGGGCAGGATCGCCGCCTCGCGCTCGCCGTTCATCACCAGCCGCGACAGCACGGTGAGGCGCTTGCCGGCGCAGAAGGCGTCGAAGTCGGCCACCGTGCACATGTGCACGTTGGGCGTGTCGTACCACTGGTAGGGCAGGTTGCTCGACACCGGCATGCGCCCGGCGAGGATCTGCACGCGGTGCTTCCAGTAGCCGAAATTGGGGAAGGTAACGATCGCCTCCTTGCCCACGCGCAGCATTTCGTCGACGATCGCCTCGGTGCGCTTCATGGCCTGCAGCGTCTGCGAGAGGATGACGTAGTCGAAGGCCTGGTCCTCGACTTCCTTGAGGCCCGACTCGAGGTTCGACTGGATGACATTGACGCCGTTGCCGATGCAGGCCAGCACGCCGGCATCGTCGTTCTCGATGCCGTAGCCGGTGGCGCGCCGGGCCTCGGCCAGGAACTTGAGCAGCGACCCGTCGCCGCAGCCCAGGTCGAGCACGGTCGCGCCGGGCGCGATCCAGCGGGCGATGGCCTCGAAGTCCTTGCGCGTGATCATGCGTGCCCCGCGGCGGCGGCACCGGCCAGGAACGCGCGCACCACGCCGTGGTACTGCGGATGGTCGAGCAGGAAGGCGTCATGGCCGTGCGGCGCATCGATCTCGGCGTAGGTCACCGGCTTCTTGCCCGCCAGCAGGGCCTTGACGATTTCGCGCGAACGCGCCGGCGAAAAGCGCCAGTCGGTGGTGAACGAGACGATCAGGAAGCGCGCCGTGGCCGGCGCCAGCGCGCGAGCGAGGTCGCCGCCGGTGGCACGCGCGGGATCATAGTAGTCGAGCGCCTTGGTCACCCGCAGGTAGGTGTTGGCGTCGTAGTACTCGGAGAACTTCTCGCCCTGGTAGCGCAGGTAGGACTCGATCTCGAACTCGCGGTCGAAGGAGAATTTCAGGCCCTCGCGCAGGCCGCGCCCGAACTTGGCCTCCATCTGGTCGTCGGAGATGTAGGTGATGTGGCCGATCATGCGCGCCACGGTGAGGCCATCGCGCGGCTTGGTTGCGTGCGCGGCAAAGTTGCCGCCGTGGAACGCCGGGTCGGTCATGATGGCCTGGCGCGCCACCTCGTTGAAGGCGATGTTCTGCGCCGACAGGTTGGGGGCGGCGGCGATCACCAGGGCATGGGCCACGCGCTGCGGATAGCGGATCGCCCAGGTCAGCGCCTGCATGCCGCCCAGCGAGCCGCCCATCACCGCGTGCAGGCGGTCGATGCCCAGCCGATCGAGCAGCCGCGCGTGCGAATCGACCCAGTCTTCCACCGTCACCAGCGGGAATTCGGCGCCCCACACCCGCCCGGTGGCCGGGTTCCGGCTTGCCGGCCCGCTGGAGCCAAAACAGGAGCCCAAGTTGTTCACGCCGATGACAAAGAAACGGTCGGTGTCCACCGGCTTGCCCGGTCCCACCATGTTGTCCCACCAGCCGGTGTTCCCGGGGGCCTCTGCATACTCGCCCGCCACGTGGTGCGAGGCATTGAGCGCGTGGCAAACCAGGATCGCGTTGCTGCGCGCGGCATTGAGCGTGCCGTAGGTCTCGTAGGCCAGTTCGTAGTCGCGCAGCAGCGTGCCGCAGGCCAGCGGCAGCGGTTCGGTGAAGCGGGCGAGTTGGGGGGTGGCGAGCATCGGCAGCACGGAAAACAAAAAGCCCGACAGCTTTTGCTATCGGGCCTTTCTGAGACAACTGGTTTCAGAGAGCCGCTTTAGCCGAATTTGTTGGAACCCGTGGATTCCGCGCCCGCAAGCTGATCGTCAAATCGGCGCAGGTCGAAGCGTACGCGGTGTCGCCGGGGGTGTCAATTCGGCACCGGCCCGGCGTGCGCGCCACGGCGCTATTTCACTTCCACCACGCCCTTCATGTTCGGGTGCAGGCCGCAGATGTAGTTGTACACGCCGGGCGCATCAAAGCTCATCGA
>JAEUMZ010000127.1 GCA_016790765.1 Betaproteobacteria bacterium | reverse complement strand
TCGGCCCGGCGGAGATGGCATTGGCGCGGATGCCGCGCCGCCCCAGGCTGACGGCAAGGTAGCGAGTCACGGCCTCGAGGCTGGCCTTGGCCGTGCCCATGGTGTTGTAGTTGGGCACCGCGCGTTCGGCGCCCAGGTACGACAGCGTCAGCACGGCCCCTTTGCGGCCTTCCATCAGCGGAAGGGCCGCCTTCGCCATCGCCGCGTAGCTGTAGGCGGAAATGTCGTGCGCCATCAGGAAGCTCTCGCGCGACAGGCCGTCGAGGAAATCGCCGTGGATGGCCTCCTTGGGCGCATAGGCGATCGCATGCACGAAACCGTCCAGCCCGCCCCAGGCCTTGCCCAGCGAATCGAAGCAGCCGGCAATCTCGGCATCCTTGGTCACGTCGCACGGCAGCACGATCTTGCCGTCGAAGTCGGGTGCCAGGCGTTCCACGCGCTCGCGGATGTTGTCGCCGGCATAGGTGAAAGCCAGTTCCGCGCCCTCGCGCTTCATCGCCGTGGCGATGCCGTAAGCGATGGAACGGTTCGACAGCAGCCCGGTGATGAGGAACTTCTTGCCGGCCAGAAAGCCCATGTCGTTGTCTCCAGAAAACGTGACCGCAGTTTAGCCCAAAGGAGGGTGTTTCCCACTCTTGCCACGGTGCACTTTGCTACAACCCGTCGCGGGCGATTCCGGTATAGTGGGGCCGCTTTTTCTCCCGTGCGTTTTCCTCATTGCTGATGAGATTCCCAGGATTGCTGATGACTTGGGCGGTCTGCGTGCCGTTCCTGGCGGCGGCCCAGCCCGCCGATCCGAACAAGGTGTTGCGTTACGCGTTCGAAGTTGCCGAGACCTCGTTCGATCCGCTCAAGGTGAGCGATGTGTATTCCTCCATCGTCAACAAGGCGATGTTCGACACCCCCCTGCGCTACGACTATTTCGCCAAGCCGCCCAGGCTTGTGCCCAACACGCTGGTGGCGATGCCGGAGATCTCGCCCGATCTGCTCACCTACACCCTGCGCGTGAAGCCCGGCATCTATTTCATCGACGACGCGGCGTTCAACGGCAAGAAGCGCGAGCTCACCGCCGAGGATTACGCGTTCACCTTGAAGCGCCTGTTTGATCCCAAGATTGCGGCGTACATGCTCTCCGAGGTCGAGGGCGATGTCGTGGGCACCGACGAGTTCGCGGCCGCGGTGCGCAAGGCCGACAAGATCGACTTTGACGCGCCGGTGCCGGGCATCAAGGTGCTGGACCGCTACACCCTGCAAATCAAGCTGGTGAAGCCGAAACCGACCTTCATCTACGCCTTTGCCGATTGCCGGGTGAGCTGCGCCATGGCGCGCGAGGTGGTGGAACGGTACGGCGATGACGTCGGCGCGCACCCGGTGGGGACCGGCGCATACAAGTTGAAGTCCTGGAAGCGCTCGTCAAAGATGGTGTTCGAGGCCAATCCGGACTTTCGCGAGGAGTATTTCGACGGCCAGCCCGGCGCGGACGACAAGGACGGGCAAGCCATCCTGGCCAGGCTCAAGGGCAGGCGCCTGCCGATGGTGGGGCAGGTGGAGATCGCCGTCATCGAAGAGCGCCAGCCGCGCTGGATATCGTTCCTGGGTGGCGAGTTCGACCTCTTGTGGCGCATGCCCGAAGACGTGGCGCAGCAGGCGGTGCCCAACATGACGCTGGCGCCGAACCTGAAAAAGCAGGGCATCCAGGCCTCGTTCACGCCGCTGCTCGACCTGACCTACATGTATTTCAACATGAAGGACGCGACGGTCGGCGGCTATACGCCCGACAAGGTGGCGTTGCGGCGCGCCATCTCGCTGGCGTACCGCTCGCTCGACGAGATCGCCATCATTTACAAGGGCATGGCCATTCCCGCCAGCACACCCTACAGCCCCGGCGTGGCGGGCTACGAGGTGAAATTCAAGACCACGGTGGCCGAGAACAACCCGGCCAAGGCCAATGCGCTGCTGGACATGTACGGCTACAGGGACATCGACGGCGACGGCTACCGGGAGATGCCGGATGGCAAGCCGCTGGTGCTCAAGGGCAACTCCACCCCCACCGAACGCGACCGCACACTCGACGAACTCTGGCGCCGGTCGATGGAGACCATCGGCATCAAGTACGAAGTGCGCAAGGCCAAGTGGCCGGATCTGCTCAAGGAATCCAATGCGGGCAAGCTGATGATGTGGGCGCTGGGGGGCTCGGCCGCGCAGCCGGATGCCAAGACCTGGCTCGAGTCGCTCTATGGCCCGAACTGCGGCTTCAAGGGCAACCGCGCCTGCTTCCAGAACGCCGAGTACGACCGGCTTTACGAAAAGTCGCTGGAGATGCCGGATTCGCCCGAGCGCACCCGCATCTACCAGCAGATGACGCGCATCTTCGCCAGCTACGTTCCCTGGAAGATCAACACCCACCGCATCACCGTGGACATGTGGTACCCGTATGTGATCGGCTTCCGTCGCCCGCTGGTGCAAACCGACAATTGGTGGCGCTTCGTCGATATCGACTTGGCGCTGAGACAGAAATATGTCGAAGCGCGCGGGTAACGCCGCATGAACATCCTGCGCATCGCCCCGCTGTGGCTTGCCGCATCGCTGTCGATGCCGGCGCCGGCCCAGTCCGCCGGTGCGGACAAGGTGCTGCGCTATGCCTTCGAGGTCGCGGAAACGTCGTTCGACCCGCACAAGGTCAGCGACGTGTATTCGAGCATCGTCAACAAGGGCATGTTCGACACGCCGGTGCGTTACGACCACCTGGCGCGCCCGCTGAAACTGGTTCCCAACACGCTGGCGGCAATGCCGGAGATTTCCCCGGACTACCGCGTCTACACGCTGCGCATCCGGCCCGGCATTTTCTTCGCAGACGATGCGGCCTTCGGCGGCAGGAAGCGCGAGCTGGTGGCCGAGGACTTCGTGTACTCGTTCAAGCGCCTGTTCGACCCGCAGTTGCTGGCCACCCAGCTGGGCGAGGTCGAGGGCCATATCGTGGGGACCGACGAATGGCTGGCCCGCGCCCGGCAGTCCGGACGGCTGGAATTCGACGCGCCCATCGAAGGCTTGAAGGCGCTGGATCGCTACACCTTCCAGATCAAGTTCAACACGCCCAAGCCGACGTTCCTGTACGTGCTGGCCGATTGCCGCGTGGCTTGCACCGTGGCGCGCGAGGTGGTCGAGAAGTACGGCGCCGACATCGGATCGCATCCGGTCGGGACCGGCGCCTACCGCCTGGTCGCGAAGGAGTGGAAACGCTCCTCGAAAATGGTGTTCGAGGCCAATCCGAACTTTCGCGAGGAGTACTTCGATGCCGAGCCGGCGGCCGACGACGCCGAAGGACAGGCGATCCTCAAACGCCTCAAGGGCCGGCGCATTCCCATGGTGGGCCGCGTCGAGGTGTCGATCATCGAGGAACGCCAGCCACGCTGGATTTCCTTCCTCAACCGCGAGTTCGACCTGCTGTGGCGCATGCCCGAGGACGTGGCCACCCAGGCGGTGCCGAACACCACGCTGGCCCCCAACCTGAAAAAGCAGGGCATCCAGGCCTCGTTCACGCCGCTGCTGGACGTGACGCTCATGTATTTCAACATGAAGGATCCGATCGTCGGCGGGTACACGCCGGACAAGATTGCGCTGCGGCGCGCGATTTCCCTCGCCTACCGTTCCATGGATGAAATCGCGCTGGTGTACAAGGGATTGGCGATCCCGGCCAGCACGCCGTTCAGCCCGGGCGTCGCCGGCTACGAGATCGGATTCAAGACCCCGATCGCCGAATACAACCCGGCCAAGTCCAAGGCGCTGCTGGACATGTACGGCTACCGGGATGTCGATGGCGACGGCTATCGCGAGATGCCGGATGGCTCGCCCCTGGTGCTGCGCAGCAACTCGACCCCCACCGAGAAGGACCGCACGGTCGACGAAGTCTGGCGCAAGTCGATGGATTCCATCGGCATCCGCTTCGAGGTCACCAAGGGCAAATGGCCGGACCTGTTGAAGCAGGCGCAAAACAGCAAGCTCATGATGTGGTTCCTGGGCTATTCGGCGTCCCAGCCGGATGCGAAGTCCTCGTTCGACAACCTGTACGGCCCGAACTGCGGGCTGAAGGGCAACCTGGCGTGCTTCCAGGTCGACGAATTCGACCGGCTGTACAAGAAGGCGGAAGTGCTCCCCCACGGGCCGGAGCGCACCAAGATCTTCCAGGAGATGACGCGCATCTTCGCCACCTACACCCCCTGGAAGGTGAACATGCACCGCATCATGGTGGACATGTGGTACCCGTATGTGATCGGCTTCCGCCGGCCGCTGATCCAGACCGAGAACTGGTGGCGTTTCGTGGACATCGACCTCGGCGCGAAGAAGGCCTACCTGGCCAGGAACGGCTGACGCGATGCGCGCAATGACCATTGCGGCGGTTGCCGCGTCCTGGGTGATCGCCGCGCCGCTGACCGCGCAGGCCCCGGCTGCGGCGCCGCAGAAGGTGGTGCGCTACGCCTTCGAGATCGCCGAGACCGGATTCGACCCGCCGCAGATCTCCGATACCTATTCCTCGCAGGTGATCTCGCTGCTGTTCGATACGCCGCTGACATACGACTATCTCGCGCGGCCGCTCAAGCTCAAACCCAACCTCCTGGTGGCGATGCCGGAGGTTACGGCCGGCGGCACGGTGTACACGCTGAAGTTCCGGCCCGGCATCCATTTCGTCGACGATCCGGCATTCGGCGGCAAGCCGCGCGAACTGGTGGCCGAGGACTTCGCCTTTTCCCTCAAGCGGCTGTACGACTCGAAAAGCAAGTCGCCGAACCTCTACCTGGTGGACGGCAAGATCGTCGGCGACGACCTGCTCAAGCAGCGCGAGAAGGAGCTGGGAAAGTTCGACTACGACTTCCCGATCGACGGACTCAAGGTTCTTGACCGCTACACGCTTCGCATCACGCTTCGGCAGCCGGACTACAACTTCATGTACCTGCTGGCGTCCACCAATGTGTCCTGCCTGCAGGCGCGCGAGGCATTGGACAAGTACGGCGCGGACATGATGGCGCACCCGGTCGGCACCGGGCCGTACCGCATCACGTTCTGGAAGCGCGGCTCGCGCATCGTGCTGGAGAAGAACCCCGGATTCCGCGAGGAATACTGGGATGCCGAGGCGCCCGCGGGCGACAAGGGCGCGCAGGAGATCGTGGCGCGCATGAAAGGCAAGCGCATCCCGCAAATCGACCGCATCGAGATCTATCCAGTGGAGGAAACGCAGCCGCGCTGGCTGGCCTTTCTCAATGCCGAGCACGACTACCTCGACCGCGTGCCGCCGGAATTCACCTACCAGGCGGTGGTCGGCGACAGGCTGGTGCCGAACCTGGCCAAGAAGGGCATCCAGATCGACCGCATCCCCGGGCTCGAGGTGACCTACGCCTATTTCGCCATGGAGCATCCGGTGGTGGGCGGCTACACGCCGGAGAAGACGGCGCTGCGGCGCGCCATGGTGCTCGCATACAACAACAAGGAAGAGATCCAGATCATCCGCAAGAACCAGGCGATTCCGGCGCAAAGCCCGGTGGGCCCCGGCGCTTTCGGCTACCAACCCGGATTCAGGACGTCCGCCAACGATTACAGTCCGTCGCGCGCACGCGCGCTCCTGGACATGTACGGCTACGTGGACAAGGACGGCGACGGCTATCGCGAAATGCCGGACGGCACGCCGCTGGAAATCGAGATGAACTCGCAGCCGACGCAGCAGGACCGCCAATACGACGAAGTCTGGCGCAAGAGCATGGAGGCGATCGGCATCAAGATGAAATTCCGCAAGGCGCAGTGGCCGGACCTGCTCAAGGAATCGCGCGCCGGCAAGCTCATGATGTGGCGCCTGTCCTGGTCGGCAGGCTATCCCGATGCAGAGGCGTTCTACGTGATGCTCTACGGCCGCAACGCGGGCCAGGCCAACCATTCGCGCTTCAGGGTGGCCGAATTCGACCAACTGTTCGAAAGGGCGCGCACCTTGCCGCCGGGGGCGGAGCGCGAGGCGATCTATCGCGAGATGAACCGTATTTTCCTGGTCCATGCGCCGTGGAAGCTCGGAACCCACCGCATCTACAACGACCTCACGCATCCGTGGATCCTGGGCTACCGGCGCCACCCGGTGTTGCGCACTGTTTGGCGGCATGTCGATGTCGATGCGGGGCGTCAGCAGGCGGCGATGGCGCAGAAATGAGGACAGCCTTGGCCGCCGCCCTCTGTACGGGGCTGCTGTGGCCGTGCGCGGAGGCGGCGCCGGCGGTCAAGACGCTGCGGCACGCGTTCCTCAACGCAGAGACCGCGTTCGATCCGCACGCGGTGTCCGACATCTATTCGAACGCCATCACCGACGCGATTTTCGATCCGTTGCTGTGCTACGACTACCTGGCCCGGCCGGCCAAGCTCAAGCCCAACACGGCCGCCGCGCTGCCCGAGGTCACCGACGGTGGTCGGACCTTTACCTTCAGGCTCAAGCCGGGCATCTACTTTGCCGATGACCCGGCGTTCAACGGCCAGAAGCGCGAGCTGACCGCCGCCGACTATGCCTACAGCCTGAGGCGGCTCTATGACCCGGCGGTGAAGTCGCCTTGGCTGTGGTACGTCGAAGGCAAGATCGTCGGCGGCGACGAGGCGCACGCGGCGGCCAAGAAGCGCGGCCTGTTCGACTACGACGCGCCGATTGCCGGCATCGAGACGCCCGACCGCTACACCCTGCGCGTGAAACTGAAGTCCACCGATTACAACTTCATCTATGTGTTCGCCACGCCGCAGCTGGGCGGCATGGCGCGCGAAGTGGTGGAGAAGTACGGCGCCGACATCGGCGCCCACCCGGTGGGCACCGGGCCGTTCCGGCTGGCGGAATGGAAGCGCTCCCACAAGATCGTGCTGGAGCGCAATGCCGGCTATCGCGACGAAGTTTTCGATGCCGAGCCGGCCGCCGGCGACACGGCGGGGCAGGCGATCCTCAAGATGCAGAAGGGCAAGCGCCTGCCGATGATCGATCGCATCGAGGTCAACATCATCGAGGAGTCGCAGCCGCGCTGGCTGGCCTTGCAGGCCGGCGACCTCGATTACGGCAACGTGCCCACCGAGTACGCCGGTGCGGCGTTTCCGGGCGGCCGGCTGGCGCCGTTCCTGGCCCGCAAGGGCATGACCGGGCAGCGCTTTGTCGAGATGGACCTGGTGTACACCTATTTCAACATCGACCACCCAGTGGTCGGCGGCCTGACGCCCGAACGCATCGCCCTGCGGCGCGCGGTCGCGCTGGCCTACAACTATGCCGAGGACGTGCAAGTGATCCGCAATGGCGGCGCGGTGAAGGCGGAATCGGCGATTCCGCCCGGCGCGGCGGGATATGACCCGGCGTTCCGCACCGCGGCGTTCCAATACGATCCGGCGCGCGCGCAGGCGTTGCTCGACATGGCCGGCTACAAGGATGTCGATGGCGACGGCTTTCGCGAAAACCCCGACGGTTCGCCGCTGACCCTGGAAATGACGGGTGAGCCGGACTCGACCATCAAGCAGTTCAACGAGCTCTGGAGCAAAAACCTGACCGCCGTTGGCCTGCGCGTGCGCTTCAACCTCGCCAAATGGCAGGAGAACAACAAGCAGGCCAAGGCGGGCAAGCTCGCCATCTGGCAACTCGCCTGGAGTGCCGACTACCCCGACGGCGAGAACTTCCTGCAGAACCTGTATGGCCCCAACGCCGGGCAGAGCAACTTTGCCAATTTCCGCCTGCCCGCGTTCGACGCCCTGTACGACAAGGCGCGCGGCATGCCGGCCTCGCCCGAGCGCGACAAGCTGTACGCGGAAATGAACCGGCTCATCGCCGTGTACGTGCCGTGGATTCCGCAGACCCATCGCCAGCGCAGCGAGGTGTCGCACCCCTGGCTGGTCGGGTACCGCAAACACCCGTTGTATACGCAGGTGTGGAAATACCTCGACATCGACGAATCCAAACGCGGCCCCAGGTCATGAGAACGGCAATCCGGCTGACGGCGCAGCGGATTCATGCGCCAAACCCAAGGAAGGACGGGCACCTTCAGCCAAAATGGTCTGGAACGCCGCGCCAGTATTTGAGTTTGGTGATTGTGTCGAGTGAAATCGGCCTGCCCGTGCGCCGCTATAATCGCGCATTCGTTTTTCCGGAGGTGGCGTGGCGGTAACCGTGTTTTTGCGGGCAATGGCCGCCCTGCTGTGTACCCTGCTCCTGGCCGCGCAGGCCGCCGGCGCCAACGAGCGCAAGACGGTGCGCCTGGCGTTCCGTGCGGCTGAAACCGGCTTCGACCCGCAGCAGATTTACGACCGCTATTCGGTCGGCATCTGCGAGAACATCTTCGAATCGCCGCTGACCTACGACTGGCTGGCGCGCCCGGTGCGGCTGGTGCCGTTGCTGCTCGAGCGCGTGCCGGAACCGGAGGAGGGCGGGGCGCGCTACACGCTGCGCTTCAAGCGCGGCATCCACTACGCCGATGATCCCGCGTTCAACGGCAAGCGCCGCGAACTCACCGCGCGCGATTTCGAGTACGCCATCCGCCGCTTCCGCGACCCGGTCAACCGTTCACCCTACGAATGGCTGTTCGAGAACAAGATCATCGGCCTCGACGAGCACACCGACAAGTCCAAGAAGGCCGGCCGCTTCGACTACGACACGCCCATCGAGGGCTTGAAGCTCCTCGATGCGTACACGCTGCAGATCAGGCTCAAGTCGCCGGACTACAACTTCCTGTATTTCCTCGCCATGCCCAACGTGGTGCCGGTGGCGCGCGAGGTGATCGAGAAGTACCGCGACGACACCCAGGCGCACCCGGTGGGGACCGGGCCGTATGTGCTCAAGGAATGGGTGCGGCGCTCCAAGATCGTGCTGGAGAAAAACCCGGGCTATCGCGGCCACACGCTCAGCACCGAATTTGCAGATGCCAAGGACCCCTGGGACCAGGGCGCGATCAAGGCGCTGGCCGGCAAGACGCTGCCGTTGATCGACCGCGTCGAGATCTACCCCATCGAGCAGGAACAGCCGCGCTACCTTGCGTTCGTCAACGGCGAGCACGACTACCTCGAGGAAACGCCGTTCGAGTTCATCGACCAGGTGCTGCAGGACGGCAAGCTCATGCCGGCTTTCGCCCGGCGCGGCGTGTCTGCGTTCCGCGAGGAGCAGATGGAGTTCACCTACGACGTCTTCAACATGGACGACAAGGTGGTGGGCGGCTACACGCCGGAAAAGATCGCCTTCCGCCGCGCGCTGATCCTGGCGCACGACCGCGCGCAGGAAATCGACATCGTGCGCAAGAAGCAGGCCATTCCGGCCCAGAGCCCGCTGCCCCCCGGCGTGGTGGGCTACGACCCGAACTTCCGCAGCGGCGCCTTTCTCGACCACCATCCGGCGCGCGCCAAGGCGCTGCTGGACATGATCGGCTATATCGACCGCGACGGCGACGGCTTCCGCGACCTGCCGGACGGCCGGCCGATCCGCCTCGAGTACAAGTACCTCGCGCTGGAACAGGAGAAGCGCCAGCAGGCCGAGCTGTGGGTGAAGAACCTGGCAGAAGTCGGCCTGCGGGTGGACACCGTGGCGGTGCAGTTTGCCGACCACTTGAAGGACCGCCGCGTGGGCAAGTTCCAGATCGCCAGTTCCGCCTGGATCGCCGATTACCCGGATGCGCAGAACTTCCTGCAGCTGTTCTACGGCCCGAACACGGACCAGTCCAACGAGACGCGCTTTCGCCTGAAGGACTATGACGCGCTGTACGAAAAATCGCTCACGCTGCCCGACAGCCCGGAGCGCAACCGCCTGTACCGCGAGATGAACCGCCTGATCCTGACCCACGCGCCGACGCGCCTGGGCGTGCACCGCACCTTCAACCACCTGATCTACCCCTGGGTGAAGGGCTACAAGAAGCACCCCATCCTGTTCACCAGTTTCAAGTATCTTGACGTTGACACGGCCGCGCAGAGGGCGGGGAAACCGTAGTGCCCACCTGGAGCGAATACACCTATTCCTGTCATTCCCGCGAAAGCGGGAATCCATCTTTGGTTGAAGAACTACTACGTCTATCTTCTGGCAAGCGCCAAACGCGGTACCCTCTATTGCGGTGTCACGTCAGACTTGCCCGCGCGCGTTTGGCAACACCGCGAGAAACTGGTGGCGGGTTTCTCGGAAAAGTACGGCGTGTCGCTCTTGGTATGGTATGAAGTCCACGAGGACGTGCATGCTGCACTGGCGCGCGAGAAGCAAATAAAGAAGTGGAATCGAGTGTGGAAAATTGAGCTGATTGAGAAGGAAAACAGCGAGTGGCGGGATTCGTATCCTGAAGTCTGCTGATTGAACGAAGGCAAGATTGGTTAAGTTGTCATGCCCGCGCAAGCGGGAATCCATTTGTTTGTTCGACGAGAACTTGGATTCCCGCTTGCGCGGGAATGACAGTAAATGACACTACGGCTGCTGTTCGAGTAGCCAAGACTTGAGGAGGCCTTTGATGCTGGCCTATGTGATCCGAAGACTGTGGCAGATGATTCCAACCTTGGCGGGGGTCATGCTGCTGATCTTTTTCCTGTTCAACTGGGTTGGCGGCGACCCGGCCCTGGTGCTCTCCGGCAAGATCACCAACAAGGAACAGATCGAGAACATCCGGAAGCAGCTCGGTGTCGACCAGCCGTATTACAAGCAGCTGGGGTACTTCGCCTTCGAGGTCGCCAACGGCTTCACCTGCACCTACAGGAGCTATGTCGATGCGGATGGCGCGCGCGCCAAGCTGCGTGCCGAGGGCAAACCGGCCCCCTGCCAGGCGGTGCGCTCCTGGGCCACCAACGAGGAGGTGCCCAAGATCCTGGTCACGCGCATCGGCCCGACGCTGACCATCATGCTGCCGGTGCTGGTGCTGGAGACGATCCTCGGCGTCATCCTCGCCATCGGCGTGGCGTATGTGCGGGGCACGCTCACCGACCGCATGATCATGATGGTCTGCACCGTGGCGATGTCGATTTCATTCCTGGTCTACATCATCGTCGCGCAGTACTACTTCGGCTTCAAGTGGGGCATGTTCCCGGTGCAGGGTTGGACGGGCAATTTCTGGAAGGACCTCACCACGTATGCGCCGCTGCCGATCATGCTGGCGATCTTCGTCGGCCTGGCCCCGGCGCTCCGGCTCTACCGCAGCTTTTTCCTCGACGAAATCAACCACGACTACGTGCGCACCGCGCGCGCCAAGGGCGTGGCCGAGAAGGTGGTGATGTTGAAGCACGTGTTGCGCAACGCCATGATCCCCATCCTCACCAACGTCGGCATCGCACTGCCGGGCATCTTCGTCGGCTCCTTCCTGCTCGAGACCTTCTTCTCCATCCCCGGCCTGGGGCGCGAGATCCTGGTCGCGGTGAACCGCTCCGACTTCCCGGTGATCAAGGCCGCCACGGTGTACCTGGCCATGATCACCATGATCATCAACCTGCTGGTCGACGTGATGTACAAGGTCGTCGATCCGCGTGTCACTTTCAAATAGGGGGCGCGCATGAGTGCCGTCATGACTGAAGCCGCTTCGACCGCCGCCCCGCTGCACCAACCTTCCCCCGGTCTCTGGACGCTGGCCTGGCGCCGCCTCAAGCGCGACCGCGTGGGCATGGTCGCCCTGGTGATCGTGGTGTTCTTCCTGCTGCTGATGGCCGGGTCCTATACCGGCCTCGTGGCCAAGAACTGGTCCAAGGAAGTCGGCGTGTCCTACGCCAACCCGAGCTTCATGGCCGGTGCGGAAAACCTCGAGGGCAGCAAGTCGGCTGCCGCGGACCCGCAGGCCAACGTGCCCTATGTGGACTTGTCCGACATCGACCCGCTGGCGCCGCGCTACAAGGAATGGGAGGAGCGCACCGCCAAGATCAAGATCACCGAGACGCCGCGTGCCGAGACGCTGCCCTTCGGCGGCGACAAGTGGGGCCGCGACGTCATCCTGAAGGCGGTCAAGGGCGCGGAGACCTCGATCTTCGTCGGCCTGGTGGCCGCCTTCCTGGCCACCGTCATCGGCACGGTGCTGGGGGCGCTGTCCGGTTACCTCGGCGGGCGGATCGGCGATGCGCTGGAGTGGTTCTACAACGTGTTCACCTCGATTCCGTACATCCTGCTGATCCTCGCCTTCGCGGCCGTGTTCGGCAGTTCGCCCGCACTGGCCGAGTACAAGGGGGTGGGCATGGTGGTGGCGATCCTCGCGCTCACCGGCTGGACCGGCATCTACCGCCTGGTGCGCGCCGAGTACATCAAGCACGCCTCGCGCGAGTACGTGAAGGCGGCGCAGGCGATCGGTGCCTCGCACCAGCGCCGCATGTTCGTGCACATCCTGCCCAACGTCTCGCATGTGTGCCTGGTGCAGCTCTCGCAGCACGTGGTGCAGTTCATCAAGGCCGAGGTGATCCTGTCCTTCCTGGGGCTGGGCGTGCCGGTCGATTCGGTGTCCTGGGGCACGATGCTGGCCGAGGCGCAGGCGGAGCTGGTGATCGGCAAGTGGTGGCAACTCGCCGCCGCGGGCCTGTCGATGGCGGTGCTGGTGACGGCGTTCTCGATGCTCACGGATTCGTTGCGTGACGCGCTGGATCCGAAGATCAAATGAATGGTTTGTCATTCCCGCGGAATCGGGAATCCACCTTTGATCAGTGCAAGATGGATTCCCGCTTTCGCGGGAATGACAGTGAATAGCAAGTCGTAACCGAATCACTCAAAGGTTCACCCAAATGGAAAACCTCATATCCGTCCAGAACCTCAACGTCAAGTTCCGCCTAGACGGCGGCAAGATCTTCGAGGCCGTCAAGGGCGTGTCGTTCGACATCCCGAAGAATTCCACCGTGGCGCTGGTGGGTGAATCGGGCTCGGGCAAGTCGGTGTCGGCGATGTCGATCATCCGCCTCCTGCCGAAGGAACAGGCCATCGTGTCGCCGGACAGCCAGGTGCT
Organism: Betaproteobacteria bacterium; assembly: GCA_016790765.1. Taxonomy (GTDB): domain Bacteria; phylum Pseudomonadota; class Gammaproteobacteria; order Burkholderiales; family Usitatibacteraceae; genus UKL13-2. Next base: position 4,898 of record JAEUMZ010000127.1, on the reverse strand, counting down.
GTTCGAGGGCCGCAACCTGTTGACGGTGCCGGAATCGGACATGCGCGCCATTCGCGGCGGCGCCATTTCGGTGATCTTCCAGGAGCCGATGACTTCGCTCAATCCGGTGTTCACCTGCGGCGAGCAGATCGCCGAGATGCTGCGCCTGCATACGTCCCTGACCTCGAAGCAGGCGTGGGCGCGGGCCGAGGAACTGTTGAACGAGGTCGGCATCCCCAACCCGCACCTGCGCATGAGGTCCTACCCGCACGAAATGTCCGGCGGACAGCAGCAGCGCGTGATGATCGCCATGGCCATCGCCTGCGAGCCGAAGCTGCTCATCGCCGATGAGCCCACCACGGCGCTGGACGTGACCATCCAGAAGCAGATCCTCGACCTCATCGCGGCGCTGCAGGAGAAGCACCACATGTCGGTGCTGTTCATCACCCACGACCTGGCGGTGGTGGGCGAGATCGCCAACCATGTGGTGGTGATGCAGAGCGGCGAAATCCAGGAGAAGGGCGTGGTGAAGGACATCTTCGAGCGCCCGCAGCATCCGTACACCAAGGCGCTGCTGTCCTGCCGCCCCAATGTGGAATCGCGCCCCATGCGCCTGCCGGTGATCGAGGACTTCATGGGCGAGGGCTTGAAGCCGGTGCACACCGAGCAGCGTTTGCGCGGCTTCAAGCCGGAGGACAACTTCATCCTTGAAGTGAAAAACCTGTCCAAGCACTTCAAGCTCAAGGACGGCCTGTTCAAGACCCGGGACGTGCCGGCCGTGGCCTCGGCCTCGTTCAAGCTGGCCAAGGGCAAGACGCTCGGCCTGGTGGGTGAATCCGGATCGGGAAAGACCACCGTGGGCTTGACGCTGATGCGCCTGCACGACGCCACCGGCGGCGAGGTGTTGTTCGACGGCGTGGACCTGCTCAAGTTGTCCGAGCGCGATTTCATGAAGTACAAGCGCCGCATCCAAATCGTGTTCCAGAATCCGTATGCCTCGCTCAACCCGCGCTTCACGGTCGGCCAGATCCTGATCGAGCCGATGAAGATCCACGGCATCGGCAAGAACGACGACGAGCGTGTGGCCATGGCCATGGCGCTCTTGAAGCGCGTGGGCATGCCGGAGGTGTCGTTCTATAAGTACCCGCACGAGTTCTCCGGCGGCCAACGCCAGCGTGTGGCCATCGCGCGCTGCCTGACCATGAAGCCGGACGTGCTGATCTGCGACGAATCGGTGTCGGCGTTGGACGTGTCGGTGCAGGCGCAGGTGCTGAACCTGTTGCAGGACCTGCAGGACGAGTACCAGATGAGCTACATCTTCATTTCCCACGACCTGGCCGTGGTGAAGTACATCTCCGACCAGGTGATGGTGATGAGCGAGGGCAATGTCATCGAGGTGGCCAACGCCGACGACATCTACTTGAATCCGCAGCAGGAGTACACGCGCAAGCTGCTCGGCTCCATTCCGAAGGGATGGCATGCGGAGAAGGCTGCGGCGTAGTCCCGGCGCGCGCAGTTTCTTGCATAGAAAAAGGGGCCGCAAGGCCCCTTTTTCGCGGATGCGGAATCGCCCGGGCTAGCAGTCGCCCTGCCGCGTCATCACCATCTTCATGGTGGAATTGCGCATCTGGTCCGGGATGTCGCCACCCGTCATCTTCTGCTTCACGTTCATGGTCACCGTGTCACCGGCGATCTTGCCGTCGTAGTCGGCTTCCATGGTCATGCCGCCTTTCATCTTGCAGGTGGCGAGGAAGGCGAAGCTGCCCGGCGAGGCCTTGACGTTGGTGTAGGTGCAATCGACGCCGGCGTCCTTCTGCGACTGGAAGGCCTTGCCCTCGTCCATGTCCTTGGCGCTCACGCACTGCTGGAAGTTCATCGCCGGCATCTTGAACGGCAGGGCCGGATTGTTCATCTCGATGGTGTAGGCGTACTTGCCGGGCTTCATTTCCTTGATGTTCGGGCCTTTTTGCGCGTGGGCCAGTCCGGACAGGGACAGGGCGACGCCGGTGGCGACGATCAATGCGGCTTTGTTCATGGGAATCCTCGTGGGTTGGATGCGAAATCGGTGCGGTTGGAAAGATACCTGAAATGCGCGGGTCGGCGGGCCAGCCTCAGAACGCATCGCCCGGGATGCGCACGACGCCCTCCATGAGCACGCGGGCGCTGCGGCTCATGACGGCTTTCTTGACCACCCATTCGCCGTTTTCCAGCGCCGCCTCCGCACCAACGCGCAAGGTGCCCGAAGGATGACCGAAGCGCACCGCCTGGCGTGCGCCGCCCCCCGCCGCGGCATTGACCAGCGTGCCCGGGATGGCCGCCGCCGCGCCGATGGCCACCGCGGCGGTGCCCATCATGGCGTGGTGCAACTTGCCCATCGACATGGCGCGCACCAGCAGGTCCACATCGCTCGCGCGAACCGCCTTGCCGCTGGACGCTGAGTAGTCCTTCGGTTTCGAGACAAAGGCGATCTTGGGCGTGTGTTGACGCTTCTGCGCCTCTTCCGGCGTCTTGATCAGGCCCATGCGCAGGGCGCCTGCAGTGCGCAGTTGCTCGAAGCGCGCGAGGGCGGCGGGGTCGCCGTTGATGGCGTCCTGCAGCTCGGTGCCGGTGTAGCCGATGTCGGCGGCATTGACGAAGATGGTCGGGATGCCGGCGTTGATCATCGTGGCCTTGAGTTTTCCAACGCCGGGCACATCGAGTTCGTCCACCGGGTTGCCGGTCGGGAACATCGCACCTTCGGCCCCCGGTTCCTCGGCGGCCGGGTCGATGAATTCCAGTTGCACCTCGGCGGCTGGAAAGGCCACGCCATCGAGTTCGAAATCGCCGGTTTCCTGCACCTCACCGTCGCGGATGGGTACATGGGCGATGATGGTCTTCGAAATATTGGCCTGCCAGATGCGCACCACGGCCGTGCCATTGACCGGCACGCGTGACGGGTGCACCAGTCCATGCGCGATGGCGAACGGCCCGACTGCCGCGGACAGGTTGCCGCAATTGCCGCTCCAGTCCACGAACGGCTTGTCGATCGACACTTGGCCGAACAGGTAATCGACGTCGTGTTCGGGCTGCGTGCTTTTCGCAAGGATGACGGTCTTGGACGTGGACGATGTCGCTGCCCCCATGCCGTCGATTTGCTTGCCGTACGGATCGGGGCTGCCGATCATGCGCAGCAACAGCTTGTCACGCGCCGGCCCGGGCACCTGGGCCGCTTCGGGCAGGTCGGTCAGCTTGAAAAACACGCCCTTGGACGTGCCGCCGCGCATGTAGGTGGCGGGGATCTTGATTTGGGATGGAAAGGTCGAGTTCATCGCGAGCATTCTCCCTCCCCTTCAAGGGGAGGGCTGGGGTGGGGATGGGTATCCGTTGCCGGCCGACCGACTATTCAGAAGAACATACGTTTCAACCGCTTGCAGGACGCCCTCGAGATTCTGCAATACATCACTGTTCCAAAACCGGAGCACCTTGAATCCTGCGCTGGCGAGGAAAGCGTCACGCCGTTCATCGTACGCCGCTTGATGGGCATGTTGACCGCCATCAATTTCGATCACCAACATCACATCAAATGAAACAAAGTCCACGATGTAGTTTTCAATTGCATGTTGGCGACGGAATTTTGCGTTGTGGATTTGGCGGGACCGAAGGTGTTGCCAAAGCATGCGCTCGGCATCTGTGGAGTGTGTGCGGAGGACCGTTGTGCGTTTTTCGGCCTTTATTCGGGCGTTGGTCTGGTACTTCATCTCTTGCCCGCGGATGGATGGCGCGAGGGGCATTTCCCCCATCCCCCTCCCGGCCTCCCCCTTGAAGGGGGAGGGGTACATCCCCGTCCCAGGGTTTGCCGCTGAGCCGGTGGTTCGGGGTGGGGATGGGGAAAGATATTCAAGTGCTTATGCGGCCGCACGCTCCGCGAGGAAGTCCTTGGCGAATCGTTGCAGCACACCTCCGGCTTCGTATACGGAGACTTCCTCGGCCGTATCCAGCCGGCAAGTGACCGGCACCTCCAGGCGTTCGCCGGACCGGCGGTGAATCACCAGCGTGAGCGTGGCACGGGGGGTGCGTTCGCCGAGGACGTCGTAAGTTTCGGTGCCGTCCAGCGCCAGGGTCTTGCGCGTGGTGCCGGGTTTGAATTCCAGCGGCAGCACGCCCATGCCGATGAGATTGGTGCGGTGGATGCGCTCGAATCCCTCGGCGGCGATGGCCTCCACGCCGGCGAGGCGCACGCCCTTGGCGGCCCAGTCGCGCGAGCTGCCCTGGCCGTAATCGGCGCCGGCGATGATGATGAGCGGCTGGCGGCGGTTCATATACGTTTCGATCGCCTCCCACATGCGCATCACCTTGCCTTCCGGCTCGACGCGCGCCAGTGAACCGCGCTTGACGGCGCCGTCGACGACCACCATTTCATTCATCAGCGTCGGGTTGGCGAAGGTGGCGCGCTGCGCGGTGAGGTGGTCGCCGCGGTGCGTGGCGTAGGAATTGAAGTCCTCCTCGGGCAAGCCCATCTTGGCCAGGTACTCGCCCGCCGCGCTGTTCATCAGGATCGCGTTCGAGGGCGACAGGTGGTCGGTGGTGATGTTGTCCGGCAGGATGGCCAGCGGCCGCATGCCCTTCAACGTGCGCTCCCCGGCCAGCGCGCCTTCCCAGTACGGCGGGCGGCGGATATAGGTGCTCGGTGCGCGCCAGTCGTAGAGCGGCTTCACCTTTTCGGCCACGTCGCCGGAACGGTCGAACATGGGGATGTACACCTTGCGGAACTGTTCGGGCTTCACGGCCTGGGCGGCGATGGCATCGATCTCTTCGTCGCTGGGCCACAGGTCCTTCAACGTGATGGGTTTCCCATTTGCATCCGTGCCGAAGGCGTCGCGCTCGATGTCGAAGCGCACCGTGCCGGCCAGCGCATAGGCCACCACCAGCGGCGGCGAGGC
>JAEUMZ010000121.1 GCA_016790765.1 Betaproteobacteria bacterium | reverse complement strand
ATCCATTTCGGCGAGGACATCGCCATGGGGCCCGGCAAGGCCGCGCTCCTGGAGGCCATCCGCGAGACCGGCTCGATCACGGCCGCGGGCAAGCGCCTCGGCATGTCGTACAAGCGCGCCTGGAACCTCGTTGATCTGATGAACCGCTGTTTTCGCGAACCGCTGGTCGATACCGCCACCGGCGGGGGCGGGGGCGGCGGCGCGCACCTCACACCCTTCGCCGAAACGGTGCTGGCCCGCTACCAGGCCATGCAACGCACCGCCGACACCGCGCTGGCGGGCAACCTCGCCGCCTTTGCCCGCCTGTTGAAATCCGGCTGAACCGTCCCGCCGCCGCGGCGCACGCACGCGCGCAGGTCCCTCGCTGGTCCCGCGTTATGTCCGGCGGTATATTACGCATTCCGATGTCCCTGCCCGCCGACGCGGTCCCCAATGCGCCTCTCCACCCTGCTGCTCGCCGTGCTGCTTCCCATCACCGCCAACGCGGCCGAGGTCACGGTCTTCGCCGCCGCGAGCCTGAAGGAATCGCTCGATGCAGTGGCGCGCACATTCGAAATGACGACGGGCCACAAGGTGGTGGTGTCCTACGGCGCCTCCTCGACGCTGGCCAAGCAGATCGAAAGCGGTGCACCGGCCGACCTGTTCGTTTCCGCCGACCTCGACTGGGCCGATTACGTCGAGCAGCGCAAGCTCCTCGCACCGGGCACGCGCACCCATCTCTTGAAGAACGAACTGGTGCTCATCGCCCCGGCCGGGAGCACGGTCAGCGTCATGCTCGCGCCGGGCCTTGACCTGGGCACCCTCCTCGGCAAAGAGCGCCTCGCCATCGCCAATCCGGACGCCGTGCCCGCCGGCAAGTACGGCAAGGCCGCGCTGACCGCGCTCGGTGCGTGGGCCGGCGTGGAGGGCAAGCTCGCGCGCGCCGAGAACGTGCGCGCCGCGCTGCTGTTGGTCTCACGTGGCGAAACGCCACTGGGCATTGTCTACAGGACCGACGCCCTGGCCGACAAGGGGGTGCGCGTGATCGCGCGCTTTCCGCCGGCCACCCACCCGCCCATCGTCTATCCGGCCGCAATCACCGCGTCCAGCACCTCGGCGGCCGCCAAACCGTTGCTGGCCTTCATGGCCTCACCCGAGGCGCACGCGATCTGGGCGCGCCACGGCTTCGCGACCCTGCCGTGACCATGGACGCCGCAACCGCCGGCATCGTCCTGCTGAGTCTCAAGGTCGCGTTCTGGAGCGTGGCCCTCAGCCTGCCGCCGGCCATCGCCGTCGGGCACCTGCTGGCGCGCGGACAGTTTCCGGGCAAGACGCTGGTCGATGCCGTGGTGCATCTGCCGCTGGTCTTGCCCCCGGTGGTCATCGGTTTCGCGCTGCTGCTGCTGTTCGGCCGCAAGGGACCGCTGGGCGGCTTCCTCGAGCAATCCTTCGGACTCGTGTTCGCCTTCCAATGGACCGGCGCGGCGCTGGCGGCGGCGATCATGGGTTTCCCGCTCATGGTGCGCGCCATCCGCCTCTCCATCGAGGCCATCGACCCGAAGCTCGAAAGTGCCGCGCGCACCCTGGGCGCAGGGCGGTTGCGCGCCTGGGCCACCATCGTGCTGCCGCTTGCGGCGCCGGGCATCGTGGCCGGCGCCCTGCTTTCGTTCGCGCGCTGCCTCGGCGAATTCGGCGCCACCATCACGTTCGTGTCCAACATTCCCGGCCAAACCCAAACGCTGCCGCTGGCCATTTACACCCACACGCAAGTGCCGGGCGGCGAAGCGGAAGCATTGCGCCTGTCCGCCATCGCGGTCCTGCTGTCGCTGCTCGCGCTGGCCGCCTCCGAGGGGCTGGCGCGCCACACCCGCACCCATGCTGGCCGTTGACGTCCAGCAGCGGCTCGGCACGTTCGAGCTCGACGCGCGCTTCGCCTCCGCGGCGCCGGTGACCGCGCTGTTCGGCCGCTCCGGCGCGGGCAAGACCCGCCTGGTCAACGCCATCGCCGGCGTCGCGCGGCCGGACCGCGGCACCATCCGATTTGGGGACAGCACCTTTTTCGATTCCGTGCAGGGCATCCACATGGCGCCGGAAGACCGTCGCGTGGGCTATGTGTTCCAGGACGGCCTGTTGTTTCCGCACCTCACGGTGGCAGCCAACCTTGACTATGGTGCACGCAACCGCGCCCGACCCGCCGGCCCCGCCAGCCCCATCGCGCGCGACCACGTCATCGAATTGCTCGGCCTGGTCCTGCTGCTCCATCGGAAACCACGCGACTTGTCCGGCGGCGAAAAGCAGCGCGTGGCACTCGGGCGTGCCCTCCTGTCGCAGCCGCGGCTGTTGTTGCTCGACGAGCCGCTGGCGGGCGTGGACAGCGGCCGCAAGTCCGAGATCCTCGCCTACATCGAGAAACTGCGCGACGAATTCGGCTTGCCCATCGTGCTTGTGACGCATGCCATCGACGAAGTGGTGCGCCTCGCCGACACCCTGGTGCTCATCGACGAGGGCCGCGTGCAGGCGGCCGGCGCGGTGGAAGAGATCATGGGCCGACTGGACTTGGCGCCGCTGACCGGCCGCCACGAAGCCGGGGCCGTCATCGACGCCCGGGTCGCCTCGCACGATACGCATTACGAACTGACCCACCTGGCCTTTTCCGGCGGGTCGCTGGCCGTACCGCGCGTGATCGCCGCGGTCGGCGATGCGGTGCGGGTGCGCATCCGCGCGCGCGACGTGTCGCTGGCGCTCGATGCGCCGCAGGGCTTGAGCATCCAGAACGTGCTGCCCGCCACGGTCGAATCGATCCGCGACGAGAGCGGGCCGATCGTCGACGTGCGTGTGCTGGCCGGGGAATCCCCCTTGATCGCGCGCATCACGCGTCAGTCGCTGGATCGCCTGCGCCTCGCCCCGGGACAGCGCGTGCACGCGCTGGTGAAGGCGGTGTCGTTGGATCGGCGCAGCGTGGGATATTCGTAGCGCCCGCCCACTAAACTCAAGCATTGGTGCGGTTTTCCGGCAGTTTTGGCCAGGAACGCCGCTCCGGTTCTAGAGTTTGTGGCCGGACTCCGCCTGGGAAGTCTTCTTCGACTCCGCGTAGTTCGGAAAGAACAACTGCTGCCCCTCGATCTTGTATGCGGCGATGGCAAACTGGCCTTCGGGACCGGTGAGCCAGTCGACAAACTGCTGAGCCAGTTCCTTTTTCAGGTGCGGATGCTTGGCCGGATTGACCAGCATCACGCCGTACTGGTTGAACAACTTGGTGTCGCCCTCGACCAGAATCGTGAGATCGCCACGATTCTTGAACGACAGCCAGGTACCGCGGTCGGTGAAGGCGTAGGCATTCATGGCGCTCGCAGTGTTGAGCGTCGGCCCCATGCCGGAACCGGTTTCACGGTACCAGGTGCCCTTGCCGGCCTGCGGGTCGATGTCCGCCGCTTTCCAGTAGCGAAGTTCCGCCGCGTGCGTGCCGCTCTTGTCGCCGCGCGACGCAAACGGCTGCCTGGCGGTTTCGATCCTCTTCAGCGCGCCGATCGCATCCTTGCCCGCTGCCTTCGCCGGGTCCGCCTTCGGGCCAACGATGACGAAATCGTTGTACATCACTTCGCGCCGATCAATGCCGAACCCTTCTTCGACAAACTTGGCTTCGGCCACCTTGTCGTGCACGAACACCACGTCCGCATCGCCCTTTCGGGCCGTGGCCAATGCCTGCCCTGTACCCTGCGCCACCACGCGCACCTCGATGCCGGTCCTGGCCTTGAAGATCGGCAGGATGTGGCCAAACAGGCCGGAGTCCTGCGTGGACGTGGTGGACGCCACCACGATGAATTTGTCCTGCGCCGCTACCGGCCATGCGACGCCCGCCGCCAGGACCAGCATTGACAGAGAGTGCACCATTCTCCTTACCATAGCAGTTCTCCTCGGATGAAAGCCGCCG
>JAEUMZ010000114.1 GCA_016790765.1 Betaproteobacteria bacterium | reverse complement strand
ACCGCCGACTACCAGTCCGAGCGCATCCTGGCCACCGCCAAGGACGGCACCAAGGTGCCGATCTCGCTGGTCTACAAGAAGGCACTGAAGAAGAACGGGCCGCAGCCGACGTTGCTCTACGGCTATGGCTCGTACGGCGTGTCGATGCCGCTGTCGTTCCGCTCCAACCGCCTCGCGCTGCTCGACCGCGGCGTGATCTTCGCCATCGCGCACATCCGCGGCGGCGGCGAGATGGGCAAGAAGTGGCACGACGACGGCAAGATGATGAAGAAGATGAACACCTTCACCGACTTCATCGCCGCCGCCGAACACCTGGTGGCGCAGAAGTACACGGAACCGAAGCAGATGGCGATCATGGGCGGCAGCGCCGGCGGCCTGCTGATGGGCGCGGTCAGCAACCTGCGTCCGGACCTGTTCAAGGCAGTGGTATCCCAAGTGCCGTTCGTGGACGTGATGAACACCATGCTCGATTCCTCGCTGCCGCTCACGGTGGGCGAATACCTCGAATGGGGCAACCCGAACGAGGAAAAGGCCTACAAGTACATGCGCTCGTATTCGCCCTACGAGAACCTGACGGCCAAGGCCTATCCGTCGATGCTGGTGGAAACCTCGCTCAACGACTCCCAAGTGATGTACTGGGAGCCGGCCAAGTACGTGGCGCGCCTGCGCACGCTGAAGACCGACAAGAACCCGCTGTATCTGAAGACGGTGATGGAAGCCGGCCACGGCGGCGCGTCCGGACGTTATGACGCATTGAAGGAAGTGGCGGTCACTTACGCGTTCGTGTTGTCGGAACTGGGGATCACGAAGTAGGGCCTTTCCGGCTTCCGTACCGACCCCAATCCTGTCGCCCCGGCGCAGGCCGGGGTCCAAGTTGAAGTTTGCAGACTTGGACCCCGGCCTGCGCCGGGGCGACAGCCTTTTGAAATCTCAAGCCGCCCCATGCAAATCAAATTCAGCAACAGCACGCTGTTCACCACCTGCGTCCTGATCTGGGGCTCGACGTGGCTGGCCATCACGTACCAATTGGGCGTGGTGGCGCCGGAAATGTCGGTGGGCTACCGCTTCACGCTGGCGGGCGTCGTGCTGTTTGCGTTCTGCAAGTGGCGCGGCATTTCGCTCGCCTTCGGCCGTGCCGCGCACATCGACCTGTTCCTCATGGGCCTGGGCATGTACTGCGTGAGCTACATCTTCGTCTACGTGGCCGAGACCTACATCGTTTCCGGCATGGTGGCCGTGGGGTACTCGGCGAGCCCGATGCTGGCCATGTTCGCCTCGCGCGCCTTTTTCGGCACGCCGATCACGCGGCCGGTGGTGATGGGGTCGGTGCTCGGCATCGTCGGCATCGTGCTGGTGTTCTGGCATGAGTTCGCCCATGTGGGCGAGAGCCGCAACGCCACCCTGGGCGCCTGGTTCACCATGCTCTCGGTGGTCATTTCCTGCGGCGGCACCATGCTGGCCATCCGGGTGCAGCAGCGCAAGCTGCCGATCTGGCCGACCATGGCCTGGGGCATGTTCTACGGCGGCGTGACCGCGCTGGTCATCGGCCTGGCGCTCGGCAAGCCGCTCAACTTCTCGATGACGTTCCCGTATGTGGGCACGCTGTTGTATCTGGCGCTGCTGGGCTCGATCGTCACCTTCGCGGGGTACCTCACGCTGGTGGCGCGCATCGGCGCGGCGCCCGCCTCCTACATCGGCGTGATGACGCCGGTGGTGGCGCTGGTGGTGTCGGCGGTGTTCGAGAAATTCGCCTGGGGCTTGCTCACGTTCTCGGGCGTGGCCCTGCTGGTGGTGGGCAACGTGTTCATGCTGCGCTCCAAGAAGGCAGCCTAGCCGGGCAGCGGGATCTCCCCCGCGTGCTGCTGCATGTAAGCGCGCAGCGACTTGTCCGCCTTCTTGCGCACCGCGCCCTTGAACGGGCCAAACCAGCCCAGCAGCAGGCCGGGCGCGCCGAGTGCCTGCTTCGACCAGGTCCAGAAGCCGAAGCGGTCGATGTGCCGCACGATCTTGCCGTCCTTGAACGCGAACATCGCGCTGATCTTGTTGTGCACCTTGCGCCCGGTCTGCGAGAACGTGTAGATCGCATCCCAGCGCGCGCTGCCGCCGTCGTCGCTGCCGGCGGCCTCGACCAGGATGATCTCGAGGTCCTTGCCGCGCGCGGTGAGCATGGCCCACATCGCGGTCGCCTCCGGGCCGCGCAGGCTGGGAAACGCCGGGTCGGAAAAGAAGATGTCCGGGTGATAGCAGCGCGCCATGGCCGCCGCATCGCGCCGCGCGAAGGCGGCATAGAAATCGCGGATCAGCTGTTCGTTCGGATGCATGTCAGATCTCCTCGGGACGTTCCGCCACGTCGGCCAGCGTGGCGCGGCTGGCGCGCTGCAACTGGTCCGGCGCGATGCGGAACATGGTGTTCGGGTGGCCGGCCGCGGGCCACACGGCGGCGAACTTCAACAGGTCGCGGTCCATCAGCACCACCGGCGGCTCTTCGTGCGCCACCGGGGCAACGCCGCCGATCACGAACCCGGTGGCGGCACGCACGAAATCGGCATCCGCCTTTCCGACCGCCTGGCCGATGGCGGCTTCCACCTTTTTCCGGTCCACGCGGTTGGCCCCGCTGGTGATGACCAGCACCGCGCGCTGGTCGGCGGCCTTGAAAATGATCGACTTGGCGATCTCGGCCACCGTGATACCGAGCGCCTCGGCCGCAGCCTGCGCGGTGTGCGTGGCCTCGCGCATCACCGTGATGTGCGGCGCCACCCCGGCGGCCTCGAGCGCCGCGCGCACCCGCCGCACCGCCGGATGATCGTGTAGGGTCGGGCTTTCTTGACCGGCATCAACCACGTTTTCTCCCTTTGGACCCTCCCCGAGCCCGATTCGATTGATGCGAGTCAAGGAGCGTTTTTTTCCGCCGGTTTCATACTCTGGCCTGAAATTCACGGAGGAGCATGCCATGTTAAGCGACATCGAGATCGCCCAGAAAGCGAGCATGAAAAAGATCCAGGAGATCGCCGCGCGCATCGGCATCCCCGAGGAATCGCTGGAACCGTACGGCCGCTACAAGGCCAAGGTGTCGCTGGAGTTCGTCGATTCGCTCAAGGGCCGGAAGGACGGCAAGCTGATCCTGGTGACCGCCATCTCGCCGACGCCCGCGGGCGAAGGCAAGACCACCACCACGGTGGGGCTCGGCGATGCGCTCAACCACATCGGCAAGAAGGCCATCATCTGCCTGCGCGAGCCCTCGCTGGGCCCGGTGTTCGGCATGAAGGGCGGCGCGGCCGGCGGCGGCTACGCGCAGGTGGTGCCGATGGAGGACATCAACCTGCACTTCACGGGTGATTTCAACGCCATTGCGCTGGCCAACAACCTCCTGGCCGCGCTGATCGACAATCACATCAACCACGGCAACGCGCTGGGCATCGACGTGCGCCGCATCGTCTGGAAGCGCGTGATGGACATGAACGACCGCGCGCTGCGCGACATCACGATCGCGCTGGGCGGCCCGGCCAACGGCTACCCGCGCCAGGACGGCTTCGACATCGTGGTCGCCTCCGAGATCATGGCGATCTTTTGCCTGGCCACCTCGATCAAGGACCTGAAGGCGCGCATCGGCAACATCGTGGTGGCCTACACCCGGGAGCAGAAGCCGATCCTGGCGCGCGACCTGGGCGCGGCCGGCGCCATGACGGCGCTCCTGAAGGACGCGCTGTTGCCCAACCTGGTGCAGACGCTGGAGAACAACCCGGCCTTCATCCACGGCGGGCCGTTCGCCAACATTGCCCACGGCTGCAACTCGGTCATCGCCACGCAGACGGCGCTGAAACTGGGCGACTACGTGGTGACCGAGGCCGGCTTCGGCGCCGACCTGGGCGCCGAGAAGTTCATCGACATCAAGTGCCGCAAATCGGGCCTCAGGCCCTCGGCAGTGGTGATCGTCGCCACCATCCGCGCGCTCAAGTACCACGGCGGCATGGAGGTCAAGGACGTGTCGAACGAGAATGTCGCGGCGCTGGAGAAGGGCATCGTCAACCTCGAGCGCCACATCCACAACGTGACGCAGAACTACGGGCTGCCGTGCGTGGTGTCGATCAACCACCGCACCCACGACACCGAGGCGGAATTGCAGCTGCTGGTGGCGCGCTGCGAAAAGATGGGCGCCAAGGTGGTGGTGGCGCGCCACTGGGCCGACGGCGGCAAGGGCGCGGCGGAACTCGCGAAGATGGTGGTCGACATGTGCGAACAGCCGAACAGCTTCCGCTACGTGTACGAGGAATCCGCGCCGCTGTGGGACAAGATGAAGACCATCGCATCCCGGATCTACGGCGCCACCGACATCACGGCCGATTCCAAAGTGCGCGCGCAGATCAAGAAACTGCAGGAGGACGGCTACGGCCACTACCCGATCTGCGTGGCCAAGACGCAGTATTCGTTTTCCACCGATCCCGCGTTGCGCGGCGCACCCTCGGGCCACGTGGTCACCATCCGCGAGGTGCGCCTCGCCGCCGGCGCCGAGTTCATCGTCATGGTCTGCGGCGACATCATGACCATGCCGGGCCTGCCGAAAGTGCCGTCGGCCAATGCCATCGACGTCGGCGACGACGGCAAGATCATCGGGCTGTTCTGACCGCGGCGGCGGCGCGTACCTGAGCACTCCAAGTACAAACCCCAGCACCGGCGAGGCGTTCCGGCCTGAATTGCCCGAAACACCGCGCCAGTGCTTGAGTTTATCTGGTTGGTTCCGCCTGAGGGTTGTCCCGCTTTGCAATGTGCGGTGCGGAACGCTAAATTCGCATCGCGGTCAACTTGCCTGCGGGGCGGGCCGTTCAGTCCGGCAGTCTGCCCCTGGCCCGAGAGGCCAACTACAACACGCGGCACGTGCCGCATCGTCAACCCGGAGGAACCATGTTCAAACGCACCCTGCTCGCCCTCGCCTCTTTTGCGTTGGCGGCCAGCGCCCTGCATGCGCAGGCGCAATATCCCACCAAGCCGGTCACGGTCATCGTGCCCTTTGCCGCCGGTGGCCCCACCGACACCGTGGCGCGCCAGGTCGCCGCCGTCATGAGCAAGTCGCTCGGCCAGCAGGTGCTGATCGAAAACGTCGGCGGCGCGGGCGGCACCATCGGCGTGGGCAAGGTCATCAGCGCGCCGAACGACGGCTACACGCTGCTCCTCATGCACATCGGCATTTCCACCGCGCCGGCGCTGTACCGCACCCTGAAGTACGACGCGACCAAGGACCTGGAGCCGATCGGCCTCATCACCGAGGTGCCGATGACCCTGGTGGCGAACAACAACTTCCCGCCCAAGGACATCAAGGAGTTGCTGTCCTACGTCAAGTCCAACAAGGACAAGGTGTCCTACGCCAACGCCGGCCTGGGCTCGGCCTCGCACCTGTGCGGCATGCTGTTCATGAGCGCCATCGAGACCGACCTCCTGACGGTCGGCTACAAGGGCACCGCGCCGGCCATGACCGACCTGGTCGGCGGCACCGTCAACCTGATGTGCGACCAGACCACCAACACCACCTCGCAGATCAAGGGCAAATCCATCAAGGCCTATGCGGTGACCTCGACCACGCGCGTGGGCGCACTGCCGGACTTGCCGACCTTGAATGAAGCGGGCTTGAAGGGCTTCAACGTCGGTGTGTGGCACGGCCTATGGGCCCCCAAGGGCACCGCCAAGCCGATCATCGACAAGGTCAACGCCGCCCTGCAGGCTGCGCTCAAGGACGACGGCGTGAAGGCCAAGTTTGCCGACCTCGGCACCGCGCCGGAGCCGGTGAATCGCCAGACCCCCGAGGCACTGCGCGCCCACCAGGCGGCCGAAGTCGCCAAGTGGGGCCCGATCATCAAGAAGGCCGGCGTGTACGCCGACTGACCGGCTTGATTGCCAGTGAACGAAACGCCCGGCTCGTCCGGGCGTTTTCGTTTCCGGGTGACAGAACAACTCTCCGCCGATGGGGCGCCGATGGACGCCGATGAACAGCAAGCGACGGCGGAGCCAAAGTTGACGTTGAAATTGGGCGGGTGAACCCAAATGATTTGCATCCGCAGATCAAAAAGCTGCGATGCGGCAAGGACTGGCGCTTGCGTTGGCAATCTGCGGTTTTATCGGCGTCCATCGGCGCCCCATCGGCGTTCATCGGCGGAGAAGGTCTAGTCGAATAGAATCTCCGCATGCCTTCCAAAGCGAAATCGTTCAAGCAAAACACCATCGCCATGGTGTATGACTTCGACGGCACGCTGTCGCCGCAGCCGATGCAGGAATACACCGTGCTGCCCAAGATCGGCGTCAAGCCCGAGGAATTCTGGGCGCGCGTGCACGTGGAGGCCACCGAGACCGGCTCGGATCCGATGCTGGTGTACATGCGCCTGATGATGGAGGCGCTGTACAAGAAGGACGAGGTGAAGGTCACGCGCGAGGATTTCGCGGCGATGGCCTCGCAGATCAAGTACTTTCCCGGGGTTGAGGGCTGGTTCCCGCGCATCAACGATTACGTGGCGGCGCGCAGCGGCGGGCAGGCGCGCGTGGCGCACTACATCATCTCGGCCGGGCAGCGCGAAATCCTCGAGGGCGTGTCGATCAAGCGGCACTTTGCGCAGATCTACGCCTCGGAATACCACTTCAACCGCTACGGCATCGCGACCTTCCCCAAACTCCTGATCACCGACACCTCGAAGACGCAGTTCCTGTTCCGCATCAACAAGGGCAAGGAGAAGCTCTCGGAATCGATCAACGAGCACATGCCGGATGCCGAGCGGCCGATCCCGTTCTCCAACATCATCTACGTCGGCGACGGCATGACCGACGTGCCCTCGATGGCATTGACCAAGAAAAGCGGCGGCCACACCGTGGCGGTGTACAACGCCAAGCTGGCGAAAGGCCGCGCCACCTGCACGCGCCTGCTCGACGCCGGGCGCGTGGACTTCGTTGCACCGGCCGACTACCGGCCCGGCATGAAGCTCGAGAAACGTGTCAAGCTGCTGCTCGACTCGGTGATTGCCGGCATCGCCTACGCCGAAGAGGTGGCGGCCTGCAAGGCCGAACGTGGCTGACCCGGTGGCTGAACCGGCGGCTGCGGCGGCCGCGGCGCTGCGCCCGCTGACCTTCGAATTGCTGTCGCGGCTGTCGCACGAGCGCTTTACCTCCGGCGAGGCGCTGGCGCGCACGCTGGGCGTGTCGCGGCACGCGGTGATGGCGGCGCTGCACGCCGCCGCTGCCGTCGGTGTCGAAGTATTTGCCTTGCCGCGCCAGGGTTACCGGCTGGCCGCGCCGCTGGAGCTCCTTGACCTCAAGCGCATCCACGCGGCGATGGGCAAGGCCGCACGGCGCATCGACCTCGATGCCGTGCCGGTCATCGACTCGACCAACAGCGCCATCGCCGCGCGCCTGTCCGCGGGTGCGCCGTCGGGCATCGCGCTGGCCGCCGAGTGGCAGCACGCCGGACGCGGCCGGCGCGGCCGCGCGTGGACCGCGCCGTTTGCATCCGGGCTGACCTTTTCCGTCGGCTGGCGCATCGCGCGCACGGCCGCCGAACTGGGCGGACTGTCGCTTGCCGTCGGCGTGGCGATCGCGCGCGCCATCGACCATTTCAAGCCCAAGCGCGCCGTGCAGCTCAAGTGGCCCAACGATGTCGTCTGCGAGGGCCGCAAGCTCGGCGGCGTGCTGATCGAGTCGCAGGGCGACATGCTCGGCCCGCTGGCGGTCACCCTCGGCATCGGCCTCAACGTGTGCCTGCCCGAGGAGGCCGCCGCGCAACTCGACCAGCCGGTGACCGACGTGGCCTTTGCCTGTGGCGGGCTGGTGTCGCGCAATGCGCTGCTCGCGCGCCTGCTCACCGAGCTGGTGGACGTGCTCGACGCGTTCCACGCACACGGGTTCCACCCGTTGGCGGCCGAGTGGTCGCGACGGCACGCGCTGGCCGGCGCACCGGTGCGCGTGCATCCCGGGAACGGCACCTGGTACGAGGCGGAGGTGCGCGGCGTGGCCGATGACGGCAGCCTCCTCGTGCGCCGCGCCGGCGAGGAACTCGCGCTGCACAGCGGCGAGATCAGCGTGCGCCGCCGTCCATGAACCTGCTCGCCCTGGACGCCGGCAACACGCGCGTGAAATGGGCGCTGCACGACGGCGCATCGTGGAGCCGGCACGGCTTCGACGACACGGTGGCGGTGCGCCTGCGCGGCTTGCCGGCGGACATGCCCGCCGCGGACGCCCTCGTGGCCAGCAATGTCGCAGGCCCGGCGGTGGCGGACCAGCTGCGGCGCTTTGCCGCGCAACGCGGCACGCCGTTGACGATCATCGCGTCGCAGGCGCACCAGTGCGGCGTGGCCAATGGCTACCGCGATCCCGCGCAGCTGGGCACGGATCGCTGGGCGGCGCTGGTGGGCGCGCGCGCCATCGCGCCGTCGCAGGCAACCCTGGTGATCCTGGCGGGCACCGCGCTTACGCTCGATGCGCTGGATGCCGACGGCCGGCACCTGGGCGGGCTGATCCTGCCGGGTGCTCGCCTGATGCGATCGTCCCTCGCACGGGGCACGGCGGCGTTGCCCGATGCCCCGGGTGCGGCGCCGCCGTTTCCGGCCACGACGACCGAAGCCATCGCCAGCGGCATCCTGGACGCGCAGGCCGGCGCGATCGAGCGTTTTCATCGCCGGGTGTCGGAGCGCGTCGGCGTGTCGCCGCGCGTCCTCGGCGCGGGCGGGGCAATCCACGAACTGGCCGCCTGCCTTCCGTTTCGACTCACAATCCACGACAATCTGGTCTTCGACGGCCTCCACGCGATCGCGCGCGAGACCGGAATCGTTTCCTGACTGCATGGCCCGCTTCGTCTTCTTCCTGCTGCTGCTTGCCAACGCCGCCCTCGCGGCCTGGGTCTACCTGCATCGCCAGGGCCCGAAGGCGCCACCGCCCCCGGAGGTCAATGCGGCCGCCCTGAAAATCGTCTCGGTCACCGAGCCGGCCAAGGCGCAGGCCGATGCGCTCGCGGCGCGCAAGCTCGCGGCCAGCCTGTCGGGCGCGGCGTGCGTCGATTTCGGCGTCAAGCCGGCAGACGGCAACCGCGCGCAGGTGCTGTTCGCGTCCATGCTGCTGGGCGATCGCATCAGTTCGCGCAATGCGGAGGAGTTCAGCCGCTACACCGTGGCGCTGCCGGCGCAGAAAGACCGCAAGAGCGCCGAGACGCTGATGGCCAACCTCAAGAAGGCCGGCGTGAAGGACGTGTCGATCCTGCCCGACAACGCGGTGTCGCTGGGCCTGTACTCGACGGAGGAAGCGGCGAAGAAAATCGTCGCCGAACTGCAGTCGAAGGCCGCGGCCCTGGTCAAGGACGTGACCATCACGCCCCGCAATCCGCAATTGAAGGAAGTGGTGTTCACCATCCGCGAGCCGGACCTCAACATGGTCGCGCGCCTGACCCTGTTGCAACGCGAATACGACGGCAGCACCTTGAAGGCGATCGCCTGCCCGGCCGCGCCGCTGCCGTCCAGCGTCAGCGTGCAGGACACCAAGGCCCCGGAAAAAGCCAAGCCCTGATCGCCTGGGCCAGTCCTTGCAGTCCGCGGATGCACGCAGTTGCAATTTGCTTGATGAACATCAAAGCGCGATTCGACCGTCGGCGCCTAATGAACCTGTCTTGCCAACGCGGCATTTCGCAACGGGAGCAGGATAAATGCGTACGAGAATCAGGGAGTTGACGGTGTTTGGGTTGTGGGCTGGCGGCGTCATGGCCTGCGCGGCGCTGCTGCTGCCGGGCGTCTCGCTCGCCGCGGACGACGCGGCCGCCGAGGCGCTGGCCAAGAAAAGCAAGTGCATGACCTGCCACAGCGTGGACAAGAAAAAGGACGGCCCGTCGTTCAAGGAGACCGCCGCCAAGTACAAGGGCAAGGCCGACGCCGAGCAAAAGGTGTTCGTGCATCTGACGACCAACCCGAAGGTCAAGGTCGACGGCAAGGAAGAGGCGCACGAAGGTCCCAAGACCAAGAATGAGGCCGAGATCAAGAACCTCGTCGCCTGGATCCTCTCGCGCTGACCCCACTCACCCTGTAGCTCCGGAAGGACGGGTCCGATCATGCTGAGACAAGTCTGGGCGCTGTTCCGCGCACGGTTTCCGTCGCGCTGGAAGGCAGGCATGGTGCTGGCCTCGTTGGCCGGCGCGCTGCTCCTCTCCGCCGGCCTGCTGATGACCGCCGGGGCCGCCGGGCTGGCGTGGACCAACACCGAGGAGTTCTGCATCGGCTGCCACGAAATGCGCGACAACGTGTACGCCGAGTTCAAGGGCACCATCCACGACACCAACCGCACCGGCGTGCGCGCGGTGTGCGCCGATTGCCACGTGCCACGCCAGCCGGGGCCGATGGTGATGCGCAAGATGCGCGCCACGCTGGAGTTGTACGGGCATTTCGTGGGCGTGGCGGACACCAAGGAAAAGTTCGAGGCGCACCGCTCGAAGATGGCGCAACGGGTCTGGAAGCGCATGAAGGAAACCGACTCGATCGAATGCCGCAACTGCCACCACGCGGACAAGATGAACAGCGAACTGCAGTCGGAGAAGGCGCGGGCGCGGCACGCCAAGGGCAAGGCCGAGGGCAAGACCTGCATCGACTGCCACTTCGGCATCGCCCACAAGGAACCGGACGGACCCGGTCCGGTGGACATGAAGACGGATTGAGCCAGCCCCCTGGCGCACGCCGAGCCGTGCGCGGAAAGGACGCAAATGGGAACCTCGCACGCAAGAGCACTGTCCCGCATCCCCCTCCTGATCCTGGTGGTCGCGGCCATTGCCCTGCCCGGGACATTGGCGCAGGCCAGCGCGGCCACGGGGGGCCCGTCGAAGGGCATCGTCCTCAACGACGACGCACGCTGCACCAAGTGCCACGACGAGGGCGATTCGCCCAAGGTGCTCAGCATCGGCCAGACCCGCCACGGCGTGACGCGCGACGGGCGCACGCCCACCTGCACCAGCTGCCACGGCGCCAGCGACAAGCACGTCAACAAGCCGGACGGCGCGGCGGCGCGGCCCGCACCGGACATCGCCTTCAAGGGCGCGCAGCGCTCTCCGGCGGCCGACCAGAACGGCGCTTGCCTGGCGTGCCACCAGAACGAATCGCGCCGCTCGCACTGGGCCGGCAGCACGCACGAGAGCCGCGACGTGTCGTGCACCGACTGCCACCAGATGCACACCGCGCACGACAAGGTGCGCGACCGCAAGGCGCAGCCGGAGGTCTGTTTCGCCTGCCACAAGACCCAGCGCGCCGAGGTCGCCCGCACGTTCCGGCACCCCATCCTCGAGGGCAAGGTGGCCTGTTCGGATTGCCACAATTCGCACGGCTCGGTGGGGCCGAAGCTGATGAAGCGCGACTCCGTGGTCGAGACCTGCTACCAGTGCCACGCGGAGAAGCGCGGGCCCTTCGTGCACAACCACGAGCCGGTCAACGAGGACTGCTCGAACTGCCACAACCCGCACGGCACGGTCGCGGACAGCATGCTCAAGGTGCGGCCGCCGTTCCTGTGCCACCAGTGCCATACGCCGCACGGCGGCCAGATCGCGCAGTTGGGCGGACAGAACCAGACCAATCCGGCCTACGGCTCATCGCCCACCAGTCCCCTGCTCGGCCCGCTGACCGGCGGCAAGAGCGGGATCAACTACACCCAGGGACGCGGTTGCCTGAATTGCCACACCCAGGTCCACGGGACGAACAATCCGAGCGCCACGAACCCGACGCCGAAATTCAACTTGCGTTAGAAGGGAGTCCACCATGCGCGCAAGACCGATTGCAAGCTTTCGCGTGGCCACGCTGGCCCTCGCCGTGCTCTCCGCGCTGCACGCTGTGCACGCTGAGGACGATGCGGTCAAGGAACTGACCACGCCCAAGGACAGCATGACCCTCGGCGCCGGCGCGGCCAGCGGGGACGAGAAGGACCGCGCCCGCTTCGGCATGTTCAACGGCCTGCGCAAGGACGACGGCCACCTGCTCCTCGATTTCGGGTTGTCGCGCCGCGACGACGCAACCGGATTCTGGACCCAGCTCTGGACCCGCAACCTGGGCCTGGAAAACCGCGAGGTCCGGCTGGTGACCGGCCGCCAGGGCAGCTGGAAGCTCGGTGCCGACTACAGCGAAATCGTGCGCAGGGATCCGCGCACCATCAACACCGGTGTGCAGGGCATCGGCAGCGCCAACCAGACCGTCGTGCTGCTGTCCGCACCCGGCGCCGGGCAGGACCAAAACCTCGCGCTCAAGCGCCAGGGCACCACGCTCAGCATCGACAAGTGGTTCACGCCCGGCCTCCAGGTTGAAGCCTCGGCCAAGGTCGAGAACAAGAACGGTTCGCGGTTCTTCGGCAAGGGGTTCACCTGCACCTCCACCGCCGCGCCGGGCTGCCTTGCCGCCACGGCCACCTCGGCCGTGACCGGCTGGGCGCTGTTGATGCTGCCGGAACCGGTCGACTCGACCATCCGGCAGTTCGAGGCCCGCGTCAACATGACGCTGGGCAAGCTGTTCCTGTCTGCCGGCTACTACGGCAACCTGTACTCGAATGCCAACAGCGCGATCATTCCCAATGTCCCGGGCACGCTTCTCAATCCGGTGGGAACACCGCTGCCGCTGGCGACCGGACTGCAATCGATCCTGAACCTGCCGGTCGCGTTG
Organism: Betaproteobacteria bacterium; assembly: GCA_016790765.1. GTDB lineage: Bacteria > Pseudomonadota > Gammaproteobacteria > Burkholderiales > Usitatibacteraceae > UKL13-2. The sequence continues at coordinate 4,521 of JAEUMZ010000114.1, read as the reverse complement.
CCGCCCGACAGCGAGTCGCACCAGTTTTCGCTGGCGGGAAATTACCGCTTCTCGCCGTCGACGGTGGTGAACTTCAAGTTCGCGCGGACCCGCGCGCGGCAGAACGAGACCTTCTCGACGGTGTTCACGCCGCCCGCGGGGGTGACCAGCCTGAACGGGCGGGTCGACACCACGCTGGCGCAGATGTCGATCAGCGCGCGCCCGTTGCGCGACGTGACCTTCAACGCGAATGCGCGGCACGAGGAAAAGGACGACAAGACCCCGCTCGCGGTGTACAACATCTTCGGCGTGCCGGCCCCCAACAGCCCGAAGACCTACACCAATACGCCGCTGTCGCCCGAGCGTTTCCTGGCCAAGGCCGAACTGGGATGGCGGCTGCCGGACGGTTATCGCCTCAGTGCCGGCGTCGATCACGAAAAACTCGACCACGGGACGTTTCCACCGACCAGCGTGGTGGGCGGGTTGTCGGGGATCCGGCAGAAGACCAAGGAAGACGGCTACCGGATCGAACTCAAGCGCAGCATGGGCGAATCCGCGACCGGGTCGATCGCGTGGGTGTCCACCGACCGCAATGGCGCGTCGGATTGGTTGAAGCCCGTGTCCGTCAGCGCGACCGTGGGTCCGCAAACCGGCGTGATCATTGCCGATCCATCGCCCACCTGCGTGGCGCCGCCTTCGACGCAGGTCAACCCGTGCATTTACAGCCGCACTGCGATCTTTCCGTTCATCTTCATGGATCGACGGCGCGAGAAGTTGCGGCTGATGGCGCACTTCCAGCCGGTGGAGAATTTCTCCATCCAGCTGTACGGCGAGGATGGCAAGGACCGTTACACCGGTCCCACCGAACACGGCCTGCGCAAGTTTGCCTTCCGCATGGGTGGCATCGATGCGAACTGGACCCTCAACGACACCTGGACCCTCACCGCCTACGCGATGAACGGCAAGCAGAGCGTCGATGCCGGGCACTCGACGGGCTACGATGCCGTGCTCACCGATGACAACACCACCGGCGGGCTGACGCTCACCGCGTCGTTCGGCCCGCGTTGGAACGTCGGCGCGGAGCTGACCTCGGTCAACGATGTGCTGACCTACTTCCAGCAGCAGGACCCGTTGGCCTCGGCGGCCAACACGCGGTTCCTGGCCGAGCAGGGCGGTTTGCCGGATGTCACCTACCGGCTGCAATCGCTCAAACTGTTCGCGACCTACCTGCTCAACCGGCAGAGCAGCATCCGCGTCGATCTCGTGCACCACGACACGCTATTCAACGAGTGGACCTACAACTTCCGCGGCGTACCGTTCCGGTACAACGACAACACGACCTTGTCGGCCAAGGAGCGGCAACGCGTCAATTACGTCGGCGTGTCGTACCAATTCCGGTTCCGCTGAGTGGAGCGCTTCCAGGCCGATGTCGCCATCATCGGCGCCGGTGGCGCGGGACTGCGCGCTGCCATCGCCATCGCCGAATGCGATCCGCGACTCACGGTCGCCCTGGTGTCGAAGGTCTACCCGATGCGGAGCCACACCGTGGCGGCCGAAGGCGGCTCGGCCGGCGTGGTGCAGGCACACGACTCGCTCGACCATCATTTCCACGATACCGTCGCCGGCGGCGACTGGCTGTGCGAGCAGGACGTGGTGGACTATTTCGTGGCCCATTGCACGGCGGAAATGGTGCAGCTCGAGCACTGGGGATGCCCCTGGAGCCGCAAGGCGGACGGCCACGTCAACGTGCGCGCGTTCGGCGGCATGAAGATCGAGCGCACCTGGTTCGCCGCCGACAAGACCGGCTTTCACATGCTGCACACGCTGTTCCAGACGTCGATCAAGTATCCGTCGATCAAGCGTTTCGATGAACATTTCTGTGTCGACCTCGTGGTCGAGGACGGTCGCGTTCAGGGCGCGGTGACCATCGAGATCGCCTCGGGAGAATTCACGCTGATCGAGGCAAGGTCGGTCATCATCGCCACCGGCGGCGCCGGCCGGGTATTTCGCGAGAACACCAACGGCGGCGTCGTGACCGGCGACGGCATGGCCCTCGCCTACCGCCACGGTGTGCCGTTGCGCGACATGGAGTTCGTCCAGTATCACCCGACCTGCATGCCCGGCACCGGCCTGTTGTTTACCGAAGCGTGCCGTGGCGAGGGCGGTTTCCTCCTGAACAAGGACGGCTATCGCTACCTGCAGGATTACGGTCTCGGGCCGGCGGAACCGACGCCACGCAACAAGGCCATGGAACTCGGACCGCGCGACCGGCTCAGCCAGGCCTTCTGGTACGAGCAGCAGAAAGGGCGGACCATCGAAGGCCCGCATGGGTCGGTCGTCCATCTCGACCTGCGCCATCTCGGTGAAGCCAAGCTGCGCGAGCGCCTGCCGCAGATCTATGAACTGGCCGAGCAGTATCTCGGGGTCGACCCCGCTCACGCACCAATTCCGGTGCGTCCGGCGGTGCATTACACGATGGGTGGAATCCTCGTCGACGGGCTCTGTGCCTCGCCGCTACCGGGCCTTTACGCCGCCGGCGAGTGCTCCAGCGTCGGCATTCACGGCGCCAACCGGCTCGGTTCCAACTCGCTTTCCGAACTGCTGGTGTTCGGCAAGGTTGCCGGGGTCGAAGCCGCGCGTTTTGCGAAGTCCGTGGCCCCGGGGAATTCGGCCAGTCTGCAGAAGCAGGCGCAGGAGGTCGAAAAGCGGGTTCTCGCACTGAAACAGAAAACCGGGGGGACCGAACGGATCGCCACACTGCGCAAGGAAATGGCGCAGACCATGGAGGACGGGTGCGGCATCTACCGCCTGGCCGAGACGATGCAGCAGACCTGCGACAAGCTTGACGAACTCAAGGAGCGTTTCCGGAACGTCAATGTCGAGGACAAGTCGGGGGTCTGGAACACCGAGTGGCTGCTCGCGATCGAGCTGGAGTATCAGCTCGACGTTGCCCAGTCGATGGCCCATTCGGCGCTGCAGCGGCGCGAGTCGCGTGGCGCGCATCAGCGCCTCGATGGTTTCGAGCAACGCGATGACGTCAACTTCCTCAAGCACTCGCAGGCGCATTATGTCGCGGGCGGACCGCCACGCATCGATTACGGTCCGGTCAAGATCACCAAATCGCAGCCGGCGACCCGCGCCTATGGCGCAGCCGGCGAAAAGGCCGAGCAGGAAAGGAAGGCCTCCCATGCCTGAACAACAGAAGACGATCGAAATCGAGGTCCTGCGCTACAACCCGGAAACGGATACGGAACCGCACCAGCAGGTCTTTCAGGTGCCGTTCACCGACGACATGTCGGTGTTGCAGGGCGTGCAGTACATCAAGGATTACCTCGACGGCTCGCTGAGCTTCCGCTGGTCGTGCCGGATGGCCATTTGCGGTAGTTGCGGCATGATGATCAACGGCATACCGAACCTGTCCTGCCAGACTTTCCTGCGCGACTACTACCCGGGACGGGTGCGGGTCGAGGCGCTTTCGCATTTTCCGATCGAGCGCGACCTCGTGATCAACATGGAGGGCTTCATCGAGAAACTCGAGAGCATCCAGCCCTACATCATCCCGAAGGAGGCGCGCCCGCTGGCGCAGGGCGAGTACCTGCAGACGCCGGCGCAACTCAACGCCTACGAGCAGTTCAGTTCGTGCATCAACTGCATGCTGTGCTATGCCGCCTGCCCGCAGTTCGGACTCAACCCAGACTTCGTCGGACCGGCGGCGCTGGCCCTGCTGCATCGCTACAACATCGACTCGCGCGATGGTGGCAAGGCCGAACGCATGGAACTGGTCAACTCCGAAGAGGGCGTGTTCAACTGCACGGCCGTCGGCTACTGCTCGGAGGTATGCCCGAAGCATGTCGACCCAGCCAATGCGGTCAACCAGAACAAGACCAACAGTGCAATGGACTATTTCCTGCGTTTCCTTGCTCCGAAGGGAGGTGCAAAGTGAACAAGCGTCGTCCCTACGTTCGCTCGATGGATGGCTGGTGGCGGAAGAATCCTTTTTTCGTCGAGTACATGATTCACGAGGGAACCGCCCTCTTCGTCGCCGCCTACGCGGCGATCCTGCTGACCGGACTGGTCCGTCTGACACAGGGTGAAGCCGCCTGGAACCACTGGTTGACCGCGCTGAAGAACCCCTGGTATATCGGCTTCCACGTGCTGGCCCTGATCGCCATCGGTTATCACACCTACACCTGGTTCAAGATCATGCCACGCACGATGCCGCCGGTCGTCGTCGGCGGCAAGCGGCTTTCGGCCGGGGCAATCACCGGCGGTGGACTTGCCGTGGCGGCAGTGGCCAGCCTGGCGCTGCTGGCTCTTGTCTGGGGGATGGCACGATGAAACGCGAACTCAAACGCTCCAACGCACCGATCTTCTGGGCGCTGTTTGGGGCTGGCGGCATGTTGTCCGCACTGCTCGGCCCGATGCTGGTTTTCATCACCGGCATTGCCGTCCCGCTCGGACTGCTTCTGCCGGCAGACACGATGAGCTACCCCAAGATGCTCGCCTTTGCCCAGAACTGGATCGGCAAGGGCTTCATTTTCG
>JAEUMZ010000104.1 GCA_016790765.1 Betaproteobacteria bacterium | reverse complement strand
CAAGGCGATCGAATTGTCGGCCGCGATCAAGCGCAACATGGCCGAGAAGGTGGGCGAGTACTTGAAGGTCTCGATCGGCATCGCGCCCAACACCTTCCTGGCCAAGCTCGCCTCCGACATGCAGAAACCCGACGGCCTGGTGGTCCTGGAGGAAACCGACGTGCCGGCGAAAATCCGCCACCTGCCGGTGCGCGCACTCCACGGCATTGGCGAAAACATGGAAGCACGCCTGGCGCACTACGGCATTCGCAGCATCGACGCGTTGTACGCACAAACGCCGGACCAGCTGCGCACCGTGTGGGGCGGCGTGGGCGGCGAGCGCTTTTACCGCAAGCTGCGCGGCGAGGAAGTGCACGACGTCGACCACGGCATGGGTTCGATCAGCCACTCGCACGTGCTGGCGCCGGACCTGCGCAACCGCGACGATGCCTACGCGGTGATAAACCGCCTGACGCAGAAGGCCGCGATGCGCCTGCGCAAGGTCGGGCAGTTCACCAGCGACCTGGCGATCAAGGTGAAATTCCTCAACGGGCCGGCGTTCGAAAACGCCACGCGGTTTCTCGAAACGCAGGACACGCTCGATCTCCTGCACGCGCTCGACCTGCTGTGGGCGAAGTATCCGAGGAAGAAGGCGCTCACGCCGCTGCAGGTAGCGGTGGTGTTCTCCGGCCTGTCCTCGGCGGCGGCGCAGAGCGGGCGCCTGTTCGACGACCTGGAGAAGAGCGCCGCCAAGGCCAAGCTCAATGCGGCCATCGATTCGCTCAACGTGCGCTTCGGCAAGCACGCGGCCTATTTCGGCGGGGCGCACCGTGCGCTCGACCACGGCAAGCTCGCGATCGCGTTCAACCACATTCCCGACGTGGAGACCGAGAAATGAAGACCGTTGGCGGCAGCAAACCGGTCGCTGCGGCCGCCCGCAAAGCCGCTGCGTCCGCCGGGTACAGCGGCACGCCATTGCCGAAGAAGATCGGCCTCCAGGAGGGCGGGACCTTGGTGCTGGTCGACGCGCCGAAAGGCGCTGCCGCGCTGTTCGAGCCCCTGCCCGATCGCGCGCGGCTGGACACGGACCTCGGGGCGGGCTGCGCACTGGCGATCCTTTTCTGCGCCGATGCGACAGCGCTCAGGAAGCGGTTTGCCAAGGCCGCGGCCCGGATGGCCGAGGACGGCGCGCTTTGGATCGCCTGGCCCAAGAAGGCCTCGCTGCTGTTCAGGGATCTCACCGAGGATGGCATCCGCGAGGAGGTGTTGCCCTCCGGCTGGGTGGACGTGAAGGTGTGTGCTATCGATGCCGACTGGTCGGGGCTAAAATTGATGAAACGAAGGGAGCTGCGCGGAAAGCCCACAAGGACTGCATCCGCGTAAACAACAACATGCCATTGCGCAACAACGTCTTTCTCGTCACCGGCGCCTCCACCGGAATCGGCGAAGCGCTGGCCCTGCGGCTGGCCGAGCGCGGCGCAAGCCTGGTGCTCACCGCGCGCCGCCTGGCCGAACTGCAGCGCGTCGAGGCCGCCATCGTGGCGAAGGGGGGCCAGGCCCTGGCGGTCGCCTGCGACGTGACGCGCCGCGAGGACAATGTGCAGGCCGTGCAGCAGGCGGTGGCGCGGTTTGGTTCGCTGGACGGCCTCGTGCTCAATGCCGGGGCCACCATGTGGGCGCGTTTCGAGGACATCGCGGATCCGGCGCTGCTGGAACGCCTCATGCAGGTCAATTACATGGGCGCGGTGTACGGCGTGCACGCCGCGCTGCCCCACCTGAAAAAGTCGCGCGGCCGCATCGTCGGCATCGCCAGCCTCACCGCCTTGACCGGCGTGCCCACGCGCAGTGGCTACGCGGCCAGCAAACACGCCATGCGCGGCTTTTTCGATTCGCTGCGCATCGAGCTGGCCGATTCCGGCGTGACGGTGACCATGGTCTATCCCGGCTTTGTCGCCACCGGCATCCGCGAAAACGCCACCGCCGCCGACGGCGCGGCGGCGCGCGTGGACCCGGTGGACCCGAAGAAAGTGATGAGCCTCGAGGCGTGCGTCTCGCTCATCGTGCCCGCCATCGAGGAACGCCGCCGCGAGGTGGTGATGACCGGCAAGGCCAAGCTCGCGCAGTGGATCAAGCTCATCGCCCCCGGCCTGGTGGACCGCATGGCCGCGCAGGCGGTGGCCGCCAACCAGGCGCACGTGGAGCGCCAGCTCGAAGCCTTGGACAAGGGCGCATGAAGGCCGCCTACATCAACCGTTACGGCGGACCGGAACAGCTCGTCATTGGCGAGCGGCCGGGGCCGGAGTGCGGGCCGCACGACCTCCTGGTGCAGGTCAAGGCCGCCAGCATCAATCCGGTCGACTGGAAGATCCGCGACGGCAAGCTCAAGCTGATGATCCGCTACCGGATGCCGCTCATCCTCGGCCAGGACCTCTCCGGGGTGGTGGTCAAGGTCGGCTCGAAGGTGTCGCGCTACAAGTCCGGCGATGAGGTTTTCGCGCGGCTGGACAAGGGCAACATCGGCGCGTTCGCGCAGTACGCGGCGATCCGGGAATCCGATGCCGCACTGAAGCCTTCCAACTTGTCGCATGTGGAAGCCGCCTCGATCCCGTTGGTCGGCCTCACCGCCTGGCAGGTGATGCGCGACATGGTGGGCCTCAAGTCCGGGCAGCTTGCGCTGATCCACGCCGGCTCCGGCGGCGTGGGCACCTTCGCCATCCAGCTGGGCAAGGTGCTCGGTGCCACCGTGTGCACCACCGCGAGCGTGAAGAACGGCCCGCTGGTCAAGCGGCTGGGGGCCGACAAGGTCATCGATTACCGGCTCGAGCGCTTCGAGGACCACGTCAAGGAACCGGACTTCGTGTTCGACACGCAGGGCGGCGAGACGCTGCTGCGCTCGATCGCCATCGCCAAGCGGGGCGGCTGGGTGGTGAGCATCGGCAGCGTCCCGACGCCACGGGTCATGCAGGAGTGGGGGTTGCCGCTCTGGAAACAGTGGCTGGCCGCGATCCTCAACCGCAAGTTCACGTCGCTGGCCAAGGCGCGCGGCGTGAAGTTCGACTACCACTTCATGTCGCCGTCCGGCCAGCAGCTTGCCGCCATCGCCAAGCTCCTGGAAGACCGCAAGATCGTGCCGGTGGTGGACAAGGTGTTCCGTCTCGACCAGGCGCGCGAGGCATTCGCACACGCGGAAGCCGGGCATTCGGTGGGGAAAGTGGTCATCACGCCGTGATGCGTGACACGGGGTTGCGCGAGGAGGCGACATTGCTGGCCCCGGCCCCTGCAACCCTGCACGCATGACTCCGTACCCAGTCGCCCGGTTGTGCGCCGAACTCGGCATCGACGAGCGCGCCTTGGCGGACCGCGGGCTTCGGCAGTACGCCGAGGCGCGTGAACTGGTGTTCGTGGATACCGGCGCCGAGGACCGCGACCATTTCCTGGTGCCGCGCGCAGCGGCAGACTGGCATCGCATGGCCGCTGCGGCGCGCGCGGACGGCGTTGCGCTGATGCTGGCCTCCAGTTTCCGCAGCACGGCGCGGCAGGCGGCCCTGATCCGCAAGCGCCTCGAACAGGGCCGCACGATCGACGACATCCTCACCTCCGTGGCCGCGCCGGGTTACAGCGAGCACCACACCGGCCGCGCGGTCGACATCGTCACGCCCGAGCATCCGGACCTCGAGGAAGCGTTCGAAGCCACCGCCGCATTCGCCTGGCTCACCGCCAACGCGGGCCGCTTCGGCTTTGCAATGTCGTACCCGCGCGGCAATGCGACCGGGTACATTTACGAGCCGTGGCATTGGTGCCACCGCGTTGAATGACGTCCAAGGAGCCCCGCATGCCCCGCCAGATCCTGGAAGAAGCGCGCATCCACTCGGCAATCCGCGACAAGATCGCGTCCAACCACGCCGACATCGTGGCCGAGGTGCAAGCGGCAGTGGCCGCGCACCGCGTGGTGGTGGTCGGCATGGCGCAGAACCCGGCGCCCCGGAAAGCGCGCAAGATGCTGGACGCGGCCGGCATCGCATACCACTACCTGGAGTACGGCAGCTACTTCAACACCTGGCGGCGGCGCAACGCGCTCAAGATGTGGACCGGCTGGCAGACCTTTCCGATGGTGTTCGTCGAGGGCGTGCTGATCGGCGGCGCGGAGGATCTGGCGCGTCTGCTCAAAAAGGGAGAGCTCAAGTGACCACACGCCGAAATCCGTACCGAACCTGGCTTGCTGCGCTGGCCGTCGGCCTGGCGGGCTGTGCCGTCACCCCCACGCCCGCCCCCGTGGCGGTGGATCGCGACTGGTTCATCTTCCTCGAAACCGGCAAGAAGACGCCCGACGACAAGGCGCGCGTGCAGGCGATGCAGCGCGGCCACCTCGAGAATTTCAAGCGCCTGTTCGGCGAGAGAAAACTCTTCGCGGCCGGGCCACTGCGCGATCCTGCCGGCGTGAAGCGCGGCATCGTCGTCGTGCGCGCGCGGGACCGCGCCACGCTCGACGCCTATTTCCAGCCCGACGAATACGTGCGCGAAGGCTACATGACGCTCAACGCCACGCCGGTCACGGTGATGAAGCCGCTCGCCACCGAGGGCATCGACGCCAACGCGATCGAGGAGGTGCGCATCGTGCAGGTGTTGCGCAACGCACCGGTCGATGCCGCGCGGATCCAGTCCGCCATCGACCAAGGGACCTTTGGCGCCGGCTATCAACTGGAGTCCGGCCCGCTGTCGCACATCCTGTTCGCGCGCGACAAGGATGAGGCCAGGTTGCGCGCCGCGCTCGGCATCACCGATCCGGCACATGTGCTGGTGTGGGCGCAGTGGATCGGCAAGGGCGTTGTGCGATGAACGCCGCCGCGCGCGGACGGGCAATGGCACTGCTGTTCGCCGGCACATTCGCCTGTGTTGAAACAACGGCCGCCACGCTGCGGTGGTCCAGCGCGGGGGAACTGGTGACCTGCGACCCGCACTCGGTGACCGACACGTCCGGCGTGGTCATGACTGGCCACGTGTATGAAAAGCTGGTCGAGTTCGACCGCGATTACAAGCTGGCGCCGGCCTTGGCCACGTCCTGGGAGCGCGTGTCGCCCACGGTGATGCGCTTCCAGCTGCGGCACGGCGTGACCTTCCACGACGGCACGCCGTTCACCGCCAACGACGTGGTGTTCTCCGTCAACCGCATCCGCCACCCGAATTCGCTGTTCAAGAGCGTCGCCGTCGGGTTCGCCGATCCGCGCCGCGTGGACGACTACACCGTGGACATCGTCACCGAGCGGCCGTTGCCGACCCTGCTCAACCAGCTGGCGATCCTGCCGATCATGAGCCGCGCGTGGGCGGAGAAGCACAAGGTCACGGAGCCCGCCAACTACGCGGCCGGCAAGGACCACTACGCCACGCGCAACACCAACGGCACCGGGCCGTTCCGGATGGTGTCCTACGAATCCGGCGGCAAGGTGGTGTTTGCCGCGAACCCGCGCTGGTGGGGCAAGCGCCAGGGCAACGTCACCGATGCCACCTACGTGCCGATCAAGTCGAACGCCACGCGCATGGCCGCGCTGATGTCCGGCGAGGTGGACCTGCTGACCGATCCGCCGATCCAGGACCTGGAGCGCCTGAAAAAGGTGGCCGACGTCAAACTGTTGCAGATCAACGAGGCGCGCGTGATCTTTCTCGGGTTCGACGTGGCGCGCGACGAACTCAAGCACGCAAGCGTCAAGGGCCGCAACCCGTTCAAGGACCGGCGCGTGCGCGAGGCGGTGCGCCTGGCCATCGACACCAGGCTGATCGAGCAGAAAGTCATGCGCGGGCACGCGCGCGCCATCGGCTCGATGATTTCCGAAGGCATCGTCGGCTACTCGGCGCGCGCGGCCGTGCCGCACCTGCCGGACCTGGCGCGCGCGAAAAAACTGCTCGCCGAGGCGGGCTACCCCGACGGCTTCTCGGTCACGCTCGATTGCACCAACGACCGGTACATCCTCGACGAGCAACTCTGCACGGCCGTGGCCGGGATGATCACGCGCATCGGCATCGTGACCACGGCGAACCCGAAGCCGAAGGCGATCTTTTTCCAGCGCGTCGATGTGGCCAACCGCGACACCAGCCTGTTCATCTTCGGCGCCTTTCCCACCACCGTCGATGCGCACACCATCTTGGAGTCCTACCTGCACAGCATCGTCAAGGGACGCGGGGACTTCAACTCGGCGGGTTATTCGAACCCCAAGATGGATGCCCTGGTCACCGCCTCCCTGTCCGAACTCGACACCGCCACGCGCAACCGGATCATCGAGGAGGCCCTCATGCTCAACAAGGAAGAGGCGGCGTACATCCCGCTCCATCAGCAGCGGCCCTCGTGGGCGATGCGCAAGACCATCGACACGCCCGCGCGCCTGGACAACAATCTGGATTTGCGTTTCGTCACGGTGAAATGATCCGCTACCCCTTCAACGGCAAAGTGGCATTGGTAACCGGCGGCACCGACGGCATTGGGCTGGCGGCCGCGGCGCAGTTCGCGGCGTGCGGCGCGCGCGTGTTCATCACGGGGCGCAACGCCGAGCGCGGCGCGCGGGCGGTGGAAGCGGTACGCCACCATGGCGCGGACGTGCACTTCCACGCCGCCGACATGGGCCAGCCGGCGGAGGTCGCCGCGATGGTGGCGGCCTGCGTGGCGCGCTTCGGGCGCATCGACTTCGCCGTCAACAACGCGGCTGCCGAGTTCCCGCTGGTGAAGCTCCATGAGATTCCCGTAGAGGCCGTCAACACCAGCGTGGCCGTGGACCTGGTGGGCGTGTGGCATTGCATGAAGCACGAGATCGAGCAGATGCTGAAACAGGGCGGCGGCGCGATCGTCAATGTCTCCTCGGTGAACGGGTTCTGGTCCTCGCCGAAGGCCGCCGTGTACAGCGCCACCAAGCACGGCATGAACGGGCTGGGGGCGGCGGCCGCCAAGGAGTACGCGGCGGAAGGTATCCGCATCAACACCGTCTGCCCCGGCGCCATCGAGACGCCGCGCCGCGAACGGCGGCTGACCGGCTTCACGCCCGAGCAAGTCAAGCAGCACTACGATGACACCCACGCCAAGGTCCCGCTGGGCCGCGTCGGCCGCGCCGAGGAAGTGGCCGAAGGCATCCTGTGGCTCTGTTCG
>JAEUMZ010000072.1 GCA_016790765.1 Betaproteobacteria bacterium | reverse complement strand
CCTGAAGCCCGACATCTGTTTCCTGGACGTGCACATGCCGGGGCTCACCGGGATTGAGACGGCGCGCTTCATCGGCCGGCGCGCGCACGTGGTGTTCGTGACTGCGTTCGACCAGTACGCCGTGCAGGCCTTCGACCAGGGAGCGCTGGATTACCTGGTGAAGCCGGTGGAACTGCCGCGCCTGAAGGACACCATCGCGCGCCTGAAGGATCGGCTCAGCGCGAAAAACGAAGTGCCGGACACCGAATCGCTGCTCGACCAGCTGACCCAGCGCATCTACAAGACGCCGCCGTCAACGCACCTGAAATGGCTGCGCGTGGCCGTCGGGCAGGCGCTGCGCATGGTCTCGGTGGACGAGGTCGATTTCCTGCGCTCGGAGGACAAGTACACCGGCATCTTCTGGCACGAGGCCGACGGCAGCCCGAAGGATGGGTTGGTGCGTACGCCGTTGAAGGACCTGGTTGCGCAACTCGACCCGGACCGCTTCACCCAGGTGCATCGCGCGGTGGCCGTGAACCTCACCGCCATCCGCGAGGTGCTGCGCGGCGAAAACGAGACCGCCAGCATCCACTTGAAACACCGCAGCGAAGTGCTGCCCGTGAGCCGCACGTTCCTGCCTCAGTTCAAGATGATGTGACGTCGCGTTTCTTGGGCAGAGGTGGCGCGCCGATGGACTTGCCATGCCGTAGGTCACGTTGCCGCAGGCTACGTGACAAACCTGTTCGTTGATCCCCAGGCAACAAAGTTGTCAGGTCGCCTGCGGCAACCTGAACTACGCCTCCCCGACCCCTCAATTCTTTCCACCGTCCACCCGGCTCTCCCGCTTGATCGCGCCGGTCTTGAGGTCGAACACGTACTCCCAACCGTCCACGGTCTGCAGCGTGAAGCTCTGGTCCCAATCGGTCAGTTCCGGGCGCGGACCGTCCCCCCCTTCATCGGGCCGCCAGAAGTAGTGGCTCACCGTGAGACGCGCCTTCGAGGCATCCTTCAGCAGGTCGGTGACTGCGTATTGCCTGACGAGTTTTCCGCTGCGGTAAATCGCAACGCCGAGGTGTTCGCGCGATGGCGACGGCGCGCGCGTCCACGAGCCGAGCCGCACGAGGGATTGGCCGTCCGGCGAAATGAACACGTCGTCCGAGTACCACCCGGTGGTGCGATACAGCACCTTCATCGACCCATCGGCCTGCAGTTGATAGGCGATGCCGCGCCCGCCGGGCAATGCGCGACCGGTCTTGGCATCCACGGGCGGCGGCAGCATCGCGAAGGCCACCGCACCTTCGGGGGCGGCGAAGATGCGCGGTGACGGCGTGCGCAGCTTGTCGGCATGCGCGGTGGAGACGGCGTGCACGGCGCACGCGAGGGCGATGCACAGGAAACGCAGCCTCGTACGCATGGAAGGCTCCAACGATGGGATGCGCGCATTGTGCGCCATGCGAAAGCGCGCGTTGTGCGATTTTGCAAGACAAATCCCCAGCACCGGTGCGGCGTTCGGGGCTATTTGCCGCCGAACGCCGCACCAGTGCTGGAGTTTGGCCTCTGGATGATGCTGTGGATCGCCATGTGGGCTTGCGCCGTTGCCCTTGGCGGTGCGTCGACTACGCCATCCGCAATGGGGGCAAAATGCGTCGTGGAATCCTCCCGGCCGCAGACCGGCCGCATTCACACATGCATCCGGAGACCTGACGATGGCCGCACACCGAGTCTTCTCGATCCCCTTCGCCAAGGTGTACCCCCTGTACGTGGAAAAGGCCCGGCGCAAGGGCCGCACGCAGGAGGAAGTGGACCGCGTGATCTGCTGGCTGACCGGCTACGACGCCGCCGGGCTCACGCAACAGATCCAGCAACAGTCCGACCTCGAGGCCTTCTTTGCCCAGGCGCCAGCGATGCACCCGAACCGCGACCGCATCACGGGCGTGGTGTGCGGCATTCGCGTGGAAGCGGTGGAGGATCCCCTGATGCGCAAGATCCGCCAGCTGGACAAGCTGGTCGATGAACTGGCCAAGGGCAAGGCGATGGAGAAAGTGTTGAGGCAGTGAGGTTTTAGCGCATTGATGGGGGGCAACGAGGTCTCGAATGAAAGATCGTGGCGATGGTGGTTGCCAATCGTGCCAGCTGTTGCTCTCGTCGCTGAACCAATGCGTACGGGTGTGCTGTCCATTCCTGCCGTTCTGCACGCATTGGCGCTCGGCAGTACGATGATGTTCGGCACACTCTGGTGTTTTCGAAAGGGCATGCGCAATTGGGTAAGCTAGCCTCGCTGCGACCTGATTTGCGACGTTGTTTCGCTCACTCCGTTTGCTGGCCGCCGCCGATCGCCCGATGCCCTTTGCTGCGAATGTCTTGATCGTCGCTAACTGCCCTTGCATGCCCCCCACCCCACCCCCCACCGACCTCGGCTTCCGCTACCGCCGCCTCAAGTCCGGCGCCGTCGAGCTCACGCATCACGGCCGCGTGGCCGCCACGCTGCGCGGGCGCGATGCCGAGGACTTTCTGGCTGAAGCGCCCGATCCGGAGAGCGCGGAGGCGCAGCAACTGATGGCGCGGCTCACCGGGAACTACAAGCGCGGCAACGAGCGGACGGCGAGCCAGCATCCGCGCAATCGCAGGTAACGCGGACAGCGCCTGGGCGTTGTGGATCGTGCCGGCTTGCGACCCAGCAGGCCTGTGCCCTAATTGGCCGGCCGCGCGGGCCGCGCAAATATCGCCTCGTCCAGCGGCACATTCACGCGCAGCGCATTGATCGCCGCGCGGAAGGTGCCGTCCGCGTTCGAGGTCCACACCGGATGGCGGATGCCGTCCTTTTCGTATCTCCAGGGGCCGGACAGGGAACCCTTTTCGTCGTCGTGCGCGCCGTAGGCGAAGGGCTCGCCCGCCGCATTGAGGCGGTACCACGCGATGCGCTTGCCGGCCTCGTTGACCTGCAGGCGCCCGTCGGCGTGCAGCGAGAGCGTGATCGCCGGGTCGCGTTTGGCGATGCGGGCAAGGGTGCGATACACGTGCGATGCATACCAGCGCAAGTCCTCGGCGCGCGTGGCGGCGGGCACCTCGGCGATCTGGCCGTCGCGCGTGAGCCGCCAATCTTTGGCGTGGTCCGGCGCGCCCACCACCACGCGCGCCAGCGTGAGTCCCGGCGCGGTGGTGTCGATGCGAAAGCGCGGGTGTTCAAAATCCATGGTGATCACACCGCGCACTTCCACCGGCGCATCGACACGGAATTGCTGCGCGTCGTGCACGGTGTTGCGCACGTGCGCCCAGTTTGCGCGGCCGCCGAGGGCGGTGAGCATTTTCTCGGCGACGGCCTCGGCATCTGCGGCCGGCGGGTTGGCATCGGCCGCAGGCGGCAACATGAGCGCGCAGAGCAGTGCAAGGCAAGCGGTGAAGTTGCGGTGTTGCATGACGGCTCCGGGGGGTGGGTCGCCGTGGATTCTGCCGCGCGGCCGGGTCACGGTGTGCGACGGTTTGTCACGTCGTCCGCGCCGGTTCAGTCCTTCCCGGCGACCTTGAGCACCGGCAACACCACGCGCGCGATCGCCTGTTCCAGCACCCCGGCGCGCAGCGGCCCATTGGCCAGCACGATCACCGCGAAGCCGGAATCGGGGTAGCGCCCGTAGTGGCTGCGAAAGCCGGGCAAGGCGCCGCCGTGGTGGATGCGCGCGTGACCGTCGAGGGTGGAGATTTCGAATCCCAGCCCGTAGCCGGATTGGCCACCCGCGCCGAACGGTGCGAAGCTGCCGTCATTCAGGCGCGACCTGGAGGACATTTCCGCCAGTGACTTCGGGGAGATGACCTTGCCGCCGTGCAGGAACGCCTCCCACGCCACCATGTCTTCGATGGTGGACAGGAACGCCCCGGAAGGCCGCACGGCAATGTAGTCCTCGCCGGGAACGTTCACGCCGTCCTTCGCCTCGTACCCGGTGGCGCGCAGGGGCACCAGCTCGCGCGTGGTGGTGGTGCGCGTGGCTTTCATGCCGGCGGGCGCGAACAGGCGCGCGCCGATGAATGCGGGCCAGCTTTGGCCGCTGGTGGTGCTGATGATCTCCGCCAGCGCGAAGTAGCACACGTTGCAGTACTGGGTCTTGGTGCCGGTGGGGAACGCCAGCGGTTGGCTGTAGGCGGAGGCCACCACGTCGCGGTCGGGCACCGGCTTGTAGGCGTCGAAGGCCGGACCCTCGCGCACGATGCCGGCGCTGTGGTTCAGCAGGTGGCGCAACGTCACGCCGCTCCAGGTCTCCGGCGTGTTCTTCAGGTGTTTCGACACCGGGTCATCGAGGCCAAGCTTGCCTTCCTGCGCCAGCAGCACGATGCCCGCCGCGATCATCTGCTTGCTCACCGAGGCGACCTTGAACACCGTTTTCGGCGTGACGGGGATGGCGTGCTCGAGGTTGGCCTGGCCCCAGGTCTTGACGTACACGGGCAGGCCGTCCTTCACGATTGCCACGGCCAGGCCGGGCACGAATTCCTTTTTCATCGCCTCCGTGACCTTGAATTCGATGGCGGCGGTTTGGTCCGGGGTGAGAGGCGGTGCAGGCGGCTTGGCGTGCGCCAGGGGGAGGAAGGCGAAGGCGAGCAGGGCGAGGGTCAGTTGGAGCGTTTTTGTCATCTGTGGGATTGTTGGTGAAGGGACGGTGATAGGGAGCGGTTTTGTTCCAATGTCGTCCCCGCGAACCACCCGTTCGGGTGGCAATGAGCGCGGACCTCTAACTCCATGGATTTCGTTCAGCCAGTCGAAACTACATAGCTAGAGGTCCCCGTTTTCACGGGGACGACTTGGTTGGAGGGTGTCACGTAGCCTTCGGCAACGTGACCTACGAGTTGCCGCGGAAAGCACTGCCGGGATGAGTCTGGAGAACTGAACGAAAGTTCAACCCTCCGTATTCCGCATCCAGTCCGCTGTCTTGAAGAACGACTCCTCCAGGCGCGTCCGCAGTGCCGGCTCCACGTTCACTTCGCGCATCGCGCGTGCCATGCACGTCATCCACTGGTCGCGTTCCTGCGTGGCGATGGCGTAGGGCAGGTGGCGGGCCCTGAGGCGCGGGTGGCCGAATTCCTGCTCGTAGAGCGGCGGCCCACCCAGCCAGCCGACCAGGAACTTGTAGAGCTTTTCGCGCGAGCCCGCCAGCGTGGCCGGGTGCAGCTTGCGGATGGCGAAGTAATCCGGGTCCTCGTCCATCAAGTCATAGAAGCGCGTGACCAGGCGCTGCACCGCGTCCTCGCCGCCGATCAGGTCGATGGGCGTGAGGGGGTGGTGGGGTTGGGAGTGCATTCGCCAATTCTAGTGGCGGTATGCAAGGGGTCCGCACAGGCGGTGAAACTGTCGCCCCGGACGTGTTCCGGGGCCCAAGTTTACGAAGGTCAAATTGGACCCCGGCCTACGCCGGGGCGACATCTTCGACATGCCTGACGCGGCCCACCGTGCCTCGTCCGCCCCCGCCGTGCCTCGTCGCCGCACCGTTGCCGGACCTGCCCTGCCGGCCTATCGTGCGGCCATTCTGAATATCGGGAGTGGATCATGTGGCAGTCCTGGAAATTGTGGTGGATGACCTTTCTGTGCGTTGTGTACGCCGCGCTGGGCACGGCGCCGGCGCGCGG
>JAEUMZ010000070.1 GCA_016790765.1 Betaproteobacteria bacterium | reverse complement strand
GGAACCAAGAAACACGAAGGCTTGAGCTTCACGCCGCCGCAAACTCCGAAAACATCTCTGAAGCCTCCGCTACCTGCGCAATCGGCACGAAGTCGCAGGCTTCGGCAAATTCGCCCCACAGTTTCTGCACCACCGGGTTGTGGTGCGCGGCCTCGATGGCTACCGGGGAACGCCACTCGAACACTTCGATGAAGGTGCCGTCCTTGGCGCGCATCACCACGGGTGCGCGATCGGTGACCAGGCTTTCCGCGCGCAGTGCGCTCCAGTGACGCGCGACGAGCGCGGCGAGTTGTTCAACCTTGCCGGGTTTGGGTTTGTAGACGGCGATGACGATGCGGCTCATGGATGCCTCCATCGATGTCAGGGTGAAACTCAAGGACTGGTGCGGCTTTCTGGTGCATTTCGGCTCAAACGGCGCGCCAGTGCTAGGGTTTTGCCTGTTTTATGATGATCTTGCAGTCGTGGAGACCTCAAATCCCCCTCCGCCTTGCAGGCCGCGCCTGCCGCTGCATCGGCAGGCCGTTCAGCAGGCGCGGCGCATGCGCCGCGAATTCCCCGCTTCACCCCCCTTTTTTAAAGGGGGACGCGTCTCACTAGCATCACGCACAAGCCTAAAGGGGTCGAAAAAGAACAAGCTTGTGAGATTTCACCCCGGAGGCGCAACCTTGAGCACTTCCTCCAGCGTGGTCAGCCCCTGCGCCACCTTGAGCGCGCCGGAGAGCCTGAGCGGCTTCATGCCGGACTTGTAGGCCGCTTGCGTGACGGCGGTGACTTCGGCGGCTTCGGTGACGAACTTCTTGATGTCGCTGGTCATGATGAGGATTTCGTAGATGCCGATGCGCCCCATGTAGCCGGTGTTGCGGCATTCCAGGCAGCCGACCGGCTTGTAGATCTCGCGCGGCGGCTCGCCTTTCCACGGCGCGACGGTGTCGTTCCAGAGCTTGATTTCCTCGTCGGTGCCGAAGGGCACCTTTTCCTTGCAGTGCGGGCACAGCGTGCGCACCAGGCGCTGCGCCATCACGCCCAGCACCGTGGAATTGAGCAGGTAGGAGGGCACGCCCAGGTCCAGCAGGCGCGCCACGGCCGAGGGCGCGTCGTTGGTGTGCAGCGTGGAGAGCACCAGGTGGCCGGTGAGCGCCGCCTGGATGGCCATCTCGGCGGTTTCCAGGTCGCGCACCTCGCCCACCATGATGATGTCCGGGTCCTGGCGCATCAGGGCGCGCACGCCGGAGGCGAAGGTCAGGTCGATGTTGGACTGCACCTGCATCTGGTTGAACGCCGGCTCCACCATTTCGATCGGGTCCTCGATGGTGGATACGTTGACCTCCGGCGTGGCCAGCAGCTTGAGCGTGGAATAGAGCGTGGTGGTCTTGCCGGAACCGGTGGGCCCGGTCACCAGCAGGATGCCGCCGGGGTTCTTGATCAGCGTGTTCCACTTTTCCAGCTCATCCGGTGCAAAGCCAAGTTCGGCAAAGTCGCGCACCAGCACGTCGGGGTCGAAGATGCGCATCACCAGCTTTTCGCCGAACGCGGTCGGCAGCGTGGACAAGCGCAGTTCGATCTCCTGCCCGTCCGGCATGCGCGTCTTGACGCGGCCATCTTGCGGGCGGCGCTTTTCCACCACGTCCATGCGGCCGAGGATCTTGATGCGCGAAGTCATCGCTGCGGATACCGTGGCCGGCACCTGGTACACCTGGTGCAGCACGCCGTCGATGCGGAAACGCACGATGGCCATGTCGCGGCGCGGTTCCAGGTGGATGTCCGAGGCGCGCTGGTCGAACGCGTACTGCCACAGCCAGTCCACCAGGGTGACGATGTGGTGGTCGTTGGCATCGAGCTGGCGGCCCGCCTTGCCCAGCTCCACCAGCTGCTCGAAGTCGTTGATCTTCGGGCCGCCGGTGTCGGACACCTCGGCGCGCTTGACTGACTTGGAGAAGTTGTAGAACTCGCCCGCGTAGCGGTTGATGTCCTCGGGGCTGGCCAGCACGGCGGTGATGTTGAGCTTGAGCATCTCGCCCAGCTCGCGCTGCCAGGCCGTCATGTACGGCTCGCAGGTGGCCACTTGCACGTCGCGCCCGCTCACGCCCACCGGCAGGATGTTGCGCTTGGAGGCGTAGTCGGCGGACATCACCTCGGTGACGGCGCGCATGTCGATCTTCAGCGGGTCGATGTGGAAGTAGCGCATCTCCACGCGCCCGGCCATCCACTCGGTGAGGCGCTCGATGTCCAGCGCGCGCATCGGCGGCTTGAGCGCCTTGAGGCCGGCCTTCGACAGCACCAGCAACGGGTGTTCGTGCCCGCCCGAGGCGCGCCAGTTCTTGAGCGTCTTGTCGGCGTCCTCCTGCGAGACCATGCCGTCCTGCACCAGTGCGGTCAGCGTCTCGGGCACGGTGACGCGCCGCTCGATGCGGTTTTTCTGGACCGGCACCAGGGCCGGGGCGGGAATGTTGCGGGCGGAAGTGGACGTGGCGGACATTCGTCAATCATCGCTCTTTTGGCCGCGCTCGCCAAGCGTGCTGGTCGGAAGGGCCACAAGCGCGTCGAGCAGCGCGGCCAGCACCGAGGCCAGGGGCGCGGCGCGCGCGGCGTTGAAGTCGTTGGGCCGGGATTCATCCATGTAGCAGCATTGCGCGGTTTCCAGCTGCAATGCATGGACGTTTTGCCGCGGCTGCCCGTAGTGGCGCGTGATGTAGCCGCCCTTGAAGCGGCCGTTGTGCACGAAAGTCAAGCCGGCCGCCGCACCCGCGCTAGCCAGAACGCGCGCGGCGGCCTCGGCCACGGCCGGCGCGGCGCTGGCGCCGTCGGCGGTGCCCAGGTTCAGGTCCGGCAACCGGCCTTCAAAGAAACGCGGCGCGCGGCTGACGATGGAATGGCCATCGAGCAGGATGGCATGGCCGTGGCGCGCCCGGATGCGCTCGATTTCCGCCGCCAGCCGGGCGTGGTACGGCCGCCAATACCGTTCCACGCGGCGGGCGATTTCCGCCGCGCCCGGCGCGCGGCCGGGCAGGTAGTGCGGCTGGTCGTGGAAGGTCGAGGTGGGGCAGATCTCGGTGTTCGAGGCCCCCGGGTACAGCGACGCGCCGGAGGGGTCGCGATTCAGGTCCGTCACGATGCGCGAGTGCGTGGCGGCCATGAAGGTGATGTTGCGTTTCCGGGCCAGGTCGCGAAACAGCGTATCCACATGCCAGTCGGTGTCCGGCACTTCGCGTCCCTCGGGCGTGAGTGCGGCGCGGATATCGTCCGGCAGGAAGGTGCCCGCGTGCGGCACGTTGACGATCACCGCGGCGTCGCCGGGCACGAGTTCAAACAGGGCGCTCATGCGCACAGGACTCCATGCCGGTAAATGTGATCGGGCACCAGGCCGCCCAGCCAGTACGTGAGTTCCTCCGGCGCCCGCACCGGCCACACGCACACGTCGGCTTGCAGGCCCGTGGTCAATGCGCCACGGTCCGCCAGGCCCAGCGCGCGCGCCGCGTTCACGGTGACGCCGCGCAGCACCTCCGTGGGCGTGAGGCGGAACAGCGTGGCCGCCATGTGCATGGCCGCCTGCAGCGACACCACCGGCGCGGTGCC
>JAEUMZ010000066.1 GCA_016790765.1 Betaproteobacteria bacterium | reverse complement strand
ACCGAAACGTCGCAATACTTTTTTGCTTCCTTGATCGCACCCACCGACCAATGGCCGGTGTTTACGTAGTCAGCTTTGCCGGCGGCCCCAACGAGGTTCATCGGTACAAGCGAAAACTCACCCTTGCCGCCACCTTGCAGGAACAGCACCTTGTAATTCGCGGGAATTGCCAGCAGATCACGCAAGTCCCTTTCCGCCTGCGCCGCCACAGCCATGAAAACCTTGCCGCGATGGCTCGTTTCCATCACCGACATGCCGGTGCCCTGGTAGTCGAGCAATTCGGCCTGGGCTTGGACCAGAACTTCGGTAGGAATTGCAGCGGGGCCGGCGGAGAAGTTGTAGGTGCGGGACATGGACGCTATTTTCCGCCCTCTTCCTCGTCCGACTCCACAATCTTCTGCAAACCGGACAATTTCTGGCCGTCATCCAGATTGATCAACGTCACGCCCTGCGTCGCCCGGCCCATTTCGCGGATCTGCTTGACCTTGGTGCGGATCAGTACGCCGCCGGTAGTGATCATCATGATTTCATCTTCGGTGCGCACGAGCGTTGCCGCAACGACTTTGCCGTTGCGCGACGAGGTCTGTATCGCGATCATGCCCTGCGTGCCGCGGCCGTGGCGCGTGTACTCGCCGATGGCGGTGCGTTTGCCGAATCCGTTCTCCGTCGCAGTCAAAACCGACTGTTGCTCGTCCTCGGCCACCAGCATGGAAATCACCTTGCCGCCCTTGGCGAGGTTCATGCCGCGTACGCCACGGGTGTCGCGCCCCATCGAACGCACGTCGGATTCCTCGAAGCGCACGGCCTTGCCTTCGTCGGAGAACAGCATCACATCGTGTTTGCCGTCGGTGATGGCGACGCCGATCAGGTTGTCGCCATCATCCAGCGCAATGGCGATGATGCCGGCCTTCCTCGGATTGCTGAAGTCCGACAGCGCGGTTTTCTTGACCACGCCTTCGGAGGTGGCAAAGAACACGTACTTGTCTTCCGGGAAATCGCGCACAGAGACAACAGCACTGATTTTTTCATCCGCCTGCAAGGGCAGCAGGTTGTTGATCGGTTTGCCGCGCGAGGCACGCGAACCCTGCGGAATTTCGTACACCTTGACCCAATACACGCGGCCCTTGTTCGAGAAACACAACACGTAGTCGTGCGTGTTGGCAATGAACAGGGTCTCGATGAAGTCGTCTTCCTTCATCGCCGTGGCCTGCTTGCCGCGCCCACCGCGTTTCTGCGCGCGGTAGTCCCCGATGGGTTGGTACTTGATGTAGCCAGTGTGCGACATCGTGACCACGACTTCCTCGGCAGCGATCAAATCTTCGATCGACATCTCCTGCCCGTTGGTGACGATTTCGGACTTGCGCTTGTCGCCGAACTGTTCCTTGATGAGTTTCAGTTCATCAGAAATGATCGCGGTCACACGTTCCGGACGCGCCAGGATGTCGAGCAGGTCGGTGATCTTGTCCATCACTTCCTTGTACTCGCCGGTAATCTTGTCCTGCTCCATGTTGGTCAGGCGTTGCAATTGCATTTCCAAGATGCGTTGCGCCTGGGCCTCCGAGAGCCGGTAGCCGGACTTCTGCAAACCAAATTCGCGCGGCAACCCGGCCGGGCGATAGGAGTCCGCCATGGCGCGAGCAAGCATCTCCTCCACCAGCCTGGAGCGCCATACCCTGCTCATCAGGGCTTCCTTGGCCAGTGCCGGGGTTTCGGACTTCTTGATCAACTCGATGATTTCATCGACGTTGGAGAGCGCAACGGCAAGGCCTTCCAGGATATGCCCGCGGTCCCGCGCCTTCTTCAAGTCAAACACCGTCCGGCGCGTGACGACTTCGCGGCGATGGCGCAGAAACACTTCGAGGAACTGCTTGAGATTCAACAGGCGCGGCTGGTTGTCCACCAATGCCACCATGTTCATGCCGAACGACTCCTGCATCTGCGTCATCTTGTACAGGTTGTTCAACACGATTTCCGGCACTTCGCCGCGCTTCAGCTCGATGACCGCACGCATGCCGGATTTGTCGGATTCGTCGCGCAGGTCGGAAATGCCCTCGATCTTCTTGTCGCGGACCAGTTCGCCGATGCGGATCAGCAGGTTGGCCTTGTTCACCTGGTAGGGCAATTCATCGATGATGATGGCTTGGCGCCCGCCTTTCTCGAGGTCCTCGAAGTGGCAGCGCGCGCGCATCACGCAGCGCCCGCGCCCGGTGCGGTATCCCTCACGCACACCCTCCAGTCCATAGATGATGCCGGCGGTTGGAAAATCCGGGGCCTTTACGATGCCGATCAGTTCTTCCAGGTCCGCTGCGGGGTTGTCCAGCACGCGCTGGCAGGCATCGATCACATCCGACAGGTTGTGCGGCGGGATGTTCGTCGCCATGCCGACCGCAATTCCGGTAGAGCCGTTGACCAGCAAGTTCGGAAAACGCGCCGGCAACACCAGCGGCTCCTGCTCCTTGCCGTCGTAATTCGGGCCAAAGTCGACGGTTTCCGAATCGATGTCGGACATCAACTCGGAGGCGATCTTCTCCATCCGGCATTCGGTGTAGCGCATGGCCGCGGCGTTGTCGCCATCCACCGAGCCGAAGTTGCCCTGGCCGTCGATCAGCGTGTAGCGCAGCGAAAAATCCTGCGCCATGCGCACCAGTGTGTCGTAGATGGCGGTGTCCCCGTGCGGATGGTACTTGCCCATCACGTCGCCGACGATGCGCGCACATTTCACATACGGCCGGTTGTGGACGTTGTTGGCCTCCTGCATTGCGAACAACACGCGGCGATGCACCGGTTTCAGGCCGTCCCGGGCATCCGGCAGTGCGCGGCTCACGATCACGCTCATCGCGTAATCGAGGAAGCTCTTGCGCATCTCCTCTTCCAGGCTGACGGGGACGGTTTCTTTGGCGAAGGACGGCAGTTGCGGTTCAGTCACGGGCGTTTCTCATGCGGTTCGGGAACGTGATGCAAAGATGCAGCAGGGTCGAATTCGATCGAAGGACCGGCAGAATCCGGCAGACCGTCCGAGGGTTAACCCTGAACTTTTCTAACCCTTTGTTTTTATTCAGTTTTGCAATCCTGAAAACGTTCAATTTTATCACAATCGGCGTCGAAAGCGTGCCCGCATCGACCAAAAGCACAATTACTTGGAGGGCGTTTCCCTCTGGAAACACCATGGATGGTGTTTTTGCCCCCAAGGAGCCGGACCTGCGGCGACCTGTTGCACAATTGCAACCAATCGCCGGGTTGGCACGCGGGTCGGCGCTGGTTCGGTTGTCGGCCGAAAAGTGATTCGTGTATGATTGCCCGCGTCATTTGACGTGAAAAAAGCGCTGGAAACCCGCAGCAATAAACGCTTTTTTGCGCATTTTGGCCGCTGCGTACAATCAAGTCAGTGGCCCCGGATCTCCACCCAAAAAGAAAACCTCACCATCCAATCGGGAGTACGCAATGAAGATTTCCATGCTGGCCAAAATTCTCGCCGCCTGTTCCGCCCTGACCCTGGGCAGCGCAATTGCCGGCGTCACCCCCAATCTGACGGACTCGTCTGGCGCCCCGGTGCGCGATGGTTCGGGAGGTTGCGTGCAAACCCAGGGCATTGAGCACAAGGATTGCGTGGCCAAGAAGGCCGAGCCGGCCAAGCCCGCCGCGCCGGCCGCGCCGGTTTCCGCGCAGCCGGCTGCACCGGCCAAGCCGGCCGCCCCGGCACAACCGGCCGAGGCACCGAAGCCGGTCAAGGTGGCTGTCACCATCCAGGCCGAAGCGCTGTTCGACTTCGACAAGTACGTGTTGAAGCCGGAAGGCAAGAAGTCGATCGACGATGCGATCGCCAAGATGGCCAAGGTGGACGTGGAAATGGTGATTGCCACCGGCCATACCGATTCCATCGGCACCGACAAGTACAACCAGCGCCTGTCCGAGCGCCGCGCCAATACGGTCAAGGAATACATGGTGTCCAAGGGTCTCCCCGCTGCCAAGATCACCACGCTGGGCAAGGGTGAGAGCCAGCCGGTGGCGACCAACAAGACCAAGGAAGGCCGCGCCAAGAACCGCCGCGTGGACATCGAGTTCAAGGGCGTGACGCAAAAGTAACCTGCTGATGCGCAGAAAAGCCCCGCGACGCGGGGCTTTTTTGTTTGGAACAGATGAACCTCCAGATCATCTCCCCCCGTTGGTTGATTCCGGTCGAACCGGAAGGCGTGGTGCTGGACCATCACAGCGTGGTCGTGGAAGGACCGCGCATCCGCGCCCTCCTGCCCGCCGAGGTGGCCCGCCGGGAATACCCCACCGCCCATGAGACAAGGCTCGACGGCCATGTGTTAGTCCCGGGCTTCGTGAACCTGCATGCGCATTCCGGCATGAGCCTGATGCGCGGCCTGGCCGATGACCTGCCGTTGATGACCTGGCTGCAAGAACACATCTGGCCCGCAGAAGGCGCGCTGCTGTCCGAGTCCTATGTGTATGACGGCACGCTGCTGGCCGGCGCGGAGATGATCCGCTCGGGCACCACTTGCTTTGCCGACATGTACTTTTATCACCATGTGGCCGCCCGCGCCGCGCGCACGCTTGGCCTGCGCGCCGCGGTCGGTGCCGCGATCCTGGAGTTTCCGACGCCGTACGCGGCCAATGCCGAGGAGTACCTGGCCAAGGCACTGGCGGTGCGCGACGAAATCGACGGCGATGCCTGTCTCAAGATGATGCTGACGCCGCACGCGCCCTACACCGTGGCCGACGACACGTTCCGGCGCGTGGTCACGATCGCGGAGGAGGCGGAGTTCCCGATCATGGTGCATTTGCACGAAACCGCGGGCGAAGTCGCGGACGAATTGCAAAAGACCGGCACGCGTTCGGTGGCACGGCTCGACCGCCTGGGCGTCCTCGGCCCGCAGATGATCGGTGTGCACTGTGTGCACCTGACGCCGGAGGAGGTGTCGCTGTTCGCCCACCGCGGCGTGCACGTGGCCCATTGCCCGGTGTCCAACCTGAAACTGGCGAGCGGCATCGCGCCGGTGAAGGCGTTGCTCGAAGCCGGCGTCAACGTGGGTATCGGGACCGATGGCGCGGCGAGCAACAACCGGCTCGACATGATTTCCGAATCGCGCATTGCCGCCTTGCTGCAGAAGGGCGCGTCCGGCGATGCCGCGGCCGTGCCGGTGCACCAGTTGCTCAGGATGGCGACCCTGCACGGCGCGCGCGCGCTTGGCTGGGATCAGGAGATCGGTTCCCTGCGGGCAGGCAAGTCGGCGGACATGGCTGCGATCGACCTGTCCGGCATCGAGACCCAGCCGGTCTACGATCCGGCCTCGCATATTTTCAACGCCGCAGGACGCGAATGTGTCACCCATGTCTGGGTGCAAGGGGAGGCGCTTCTCACGGACCGGAAACTCCAGCGCTGGAGCGAAGTCGAAGCGGTGGAACTCGCGCATCGTTGGCAACCGCGCTTTGCCGCAACCCAGAACCCGTCATGAATGCAGCATCCGCCCCTGTGAACGCCGACCCGGCTGAACTGGCCAAGTTCGGCGCACTGGCCGCGCGCTGGTGGGATGCCGAGGGCGAGTTCAAGCCGCTGCACGACATCAACCCGCTGCGGCTGAAGTGGATCAACCATTGCGTCCCGCTGGCCGGGCAACGCGTGATCGATGTCGGTTGCGGGGGCGGCATCCTGGCCGAGTCGATGGCTGCGCTGGGTGCACAAGTGACCGGCATCGACCTGTCGGAAAAACCGTTGGCGGTGGCGAAGCTGCACGGCATCGAATCCGGTGTGAGCGTGGCCTACCGGCTGGCCTCAGCCGAGGATACGGCGGCCATGGAACCCGGTGCCTACGAGGTCGTGACTTGCATGGAAATGCTCGAGCACGTGCCTGATCCGGCATCGACCATTCGGGCCTGCGCCGCGATGGCCCGCCCCGGCGGGCACGTGTTCTTCTCGACGATCAACCGCAATGCCAAGGCCTTTGCCTTTGCCATCGTCGGCGCGGAATACGTCCTGAACTTGCTGCCGCGCGGGACGCACGAATATGCGCGCTTCATCACGCCCTCCGAGCTGGCCGGCATGGCGCGTGACGCCGGCCTCGAGCCGGTGGCCTTCCGCGGCCTGTCCTACAATCCCCTGACCCGACACCATGCCCTCGGCGACGACGTCTCGGTGAACTACCTCCTGCATTGCCGGAAATCGGCATGAATCCACGCCGACGATTCTTGGCCGGATTGACCGCGCTCGGCGCCCTGCCCGGCAGCCTCGCATGGGCTGCCGGCCGCCGGGAGGCGGCACCGGACAACCTCCTGGTGCTGGTCTACCTCAAGGGCGGCAATGACGCGTACAACACATTCGTCCCGCTCCATGACCCACTGTATCGAAAGCTGCGGCCGACGCTTGCCGTCGCACGGGACCAACTGATCCCCTTCAGTTCAACGCACGGCTTCCACCCGGCCTTGCGGCCGCTGTTGCCGGCCTGGGAGGCCAACCAGCTTGCGCTGCTCCAGGGCATCGGACAGGAGGACGTCACCAACCAGCACTACCGCGACCTCGAGGCACAGTTCACCGGCGCATCACCCGGCGAGTACCGGGTCGATGGATGGATCACGCGCGGCCTGGGCGAATCGGACACCGCGCACCCTCTCGACGCGCTTGCCTTCGGCGACCTCGACATTCGCGAGGCCGACCCATTCGGCCCGTTCCGGGGCGAACGGCTCAAGGTGGTCAATGTCGTACATCCATCCGAATGGCTCCAGACGCGCAGCATTGCCCGCACCCTGCACCTGGCCACCCCCCCTGCGGCTGCCCTGGCGGGCACGTTTTCCGTACCCGCCTCGTCGATACAGGCCCACTTCCCGGCCGACGAGTTTGGCGACGCGCTGCGGGCGACCGCCGAGTTGGCCGCGGCCGGCCGCGCGCCACGCGTGGTGCACATCACCGTCAACGCGCAGAACGGCGACCACCACGATGCCTTCGACACCCATTGGGACCAAGCCCGGCACCACGGACCCGTCCTGGCCAAGCTGGCCGCGGGACTGGCAGCGTTCCGCGACGCCATGGTCGGGATCGGCCGCTGGGACCGCACGCTGGTGGCCACCTACGACGAATTCGGCCGCAGCCCGCGGGAGAACGAGCGCGCCGGCACCCACCACGGCTGGGCCAGCACGCACATGGTGCTGGGCGGCCGCGTCAAGGGCGGGCTCTATGGAGAGGCGCCCGCACTGGCGAACGTGTTTTCCATCAGCGGCCCGCCGCCGGTCATCGACACGCGCGCGCTCTACACCACGCTGATCGAGCGCTGGTGGGGACAATCCGCCAACGGCGTGTTCGCGCGCCGTTTCGCGCCGCTGGACCTGCTGCGCGCCTGACGCGTGGCCGCAGCCCCAGTGCAACCGCGGCCGGGCATCCAGGCGCTGCTGTTCGACCTCGACGGCACGTTCATCGACAGTGCGCCCGGCATGGCGGGTGCCGCCAATGGATTGCGTGCGCTCCATGGATTGCCGCCGCTGGAGGCGCACCTGTTGCGCGCCGGCATCAACAGCGGGGCGCGCGGCATGCTGCAACTGGCCTTGTCGATGGCGCCGACGCATCCGGACTACGCCCTTTGGCGGGAGAAGTTCTACGATTTCTACGAATCGCACCTGCCGGGCGGTGCGCACTGGATGCCCGGCGTCGAACCCCTCGTCGGGCACCTGGAGGCCTGCGGCATCGCCTGGGGGATCGTGACCAACAAGGCCTCGCGGTTTGCCCTGCCGATCTGCGAGGAACTGGGCATTGCACGGCGTGCCGCGTGCATCGTCTGCGGCGACACCACGCCCCACACCAAACCGCATCCGGGACCGCTTCACCACGCCGCGGCATCGCTCGGCGTGGCGTCGACCGCATGCGCCTATGTGGGAGATGACCGGCGCGACGTCACTGCGGCGCGCGCGGCGGGCATGCACGCGATCGCCGCGCGCTATGGGTTCGTGGCACCGGGGGACGATCCCGCGACCTGGGGTGCGGACGCGATCATCGACTACCCGGCCGACCTGATGCCCTGCTTCGAGTGGCCTGTGGCGGCGGCGAGACACCCACCCCGCTGAGCGCGTGCCCGTTCGTCGCGGGCGTCACCGACTGTGCCCGTCGCGCCGTCATTCTGTGCATGGAGCGCCCCGATGTCGCCCGGCGCGCCACGCAGGGGCCACATGGCGCGGCGCATCGCAACAATCGCGCACAGACCGCCATCGCGTTCCCCCTACCATGCCTCGGCCACGCACGCCCGTCCGGGCGGCGAACCCATCATCAACCCACCGAGGCCCTCTCCATGCCATTGCCCGTCATTCGTTCCAGCGTAATTGCCACCCTCGCCGCCGGTTGCGGCGCGTTGACCCTGCTGCCCGCCCAGGCCCAGTCCCCCGCATCCGCGCCCGCGCAACGGATTGAGAAGATCGAGGTGACCGGCTCCAACATCAAGCGCGTCGATACCGAAGGCGTGGCCGCCGTGCAGGTCATCACCCGCGAAGAGATCGAGCGCACCGGCAAGTCCTCGGTTGCCGAGGTCATACGCAACATTTCGTCGAATTCAGGCAACAGCTTGAACGAGGTGTTCACCAACAGCTTCTCGCCCGGTGCGTCCGGCGTGTCGCTGCGCGGCCTGGGCCAGAAGAACACGCTGGTGCTGATCAACGGCCGGCGCATGGCCAACTACGGCTTTGCGCAGAACCTGCAGGACACGTACGTCGACCTGAACAGCATCCCCACCGGCGCGGTCGAGCGCATCGAGGTGCTCAAGGACGGCGCATCCGCGGTGTACGGTTCGGACGCCATCGGCGGCGTGGTCAACGTCATCCTGCGGCGCGACTACAAGGGCGGCGAGGTCGGCGGCAGCGGCGGCACGTCCACCGAGGGCGGGCTCAACGAGTACCGCGCCAGCCTGGCTGCCGGTTTCGGCGACCTGGGCCGCGACCGCTACAACGTGCTGGCCACGGTCGATGTCTTCAAGCGCGACCTGCTGCTTGCCTCGGAGCGCGACTGGACCGCGCGCCAGGACACGCGCCAGTATGCCGGCGGCGCGCTCAACTGGGCGAGCGTCGCCACCTACCGCCGCACGCCGCGCGTGCCTTTCGCGTCGTGCGGCAGCCAGAATCCCGGCGTGCTGGTGCCCGGTGCCGACCTGGCCTCCACCGGAACGCTGTGCGCCTACAATCCGGCGTCCCTCATCACCCTGTTTCCCAAGAGTGACCGCCTCGCGCTGCTCGGACGGGGCACGGTGGACCTCAGTGCAGACACCACTGCATTTGCCGAAGTCTCGTTCAGCCACAACAAGAGTTTCCAGAAGGCGGGACCCACGCCGCTCAGCCCGACCTCGGTCGCATACAACCCGGCTACCGGCGGCGTCACCGTCGTCAACGGCACGCTGCCGGCCAACAACGGCAGCAATCCATTCGGAACGCCGGTCGGGATCAATTACGTGTTTTTCGACGTAGGACCGCGCGACGCGGACATCGAATCGACGTCGCACCGCGCCGTGGCGGGGCTCAAGGGACTCGCGGGCCGCTGGGACTGGGAAGTCGGCGCCGGCAATGCGCAGAATGAAGTCGAGCAGGTCAACTTCAACCGCGTGGACCGTTTTGTCCTGACGCAGGCCATCGCCAACAACACCTACAACTTCCTCAATCCTTCCGCGGGCACCATCACGGCCGCGCAGCTGCGCATCAATCCGGTGCGCCGATCGACATCCAAGCTCGACTTCTTCGACGCCAAGGTGTCCTCGGAAATCGGTGCGCTGCCGGCCGGTCCGGTCGCCTTTGCCGCGGGGATCGAACATCGCCGCGAATCCATTTCGGACCGGCCCGACGCGCTGATCACCAACGGCAACGTGCT
>JAEUMZ010000212.1 GCA_016790765.1 Betaproteobacteria bacterium | reverse complement strand
CTTGCCGTTGGTGCCCTTGATGTGGCTGCCCAGCGCGCGCACCGGGGTCCAGTCGTTGCCGAGGCCGCCGGCGAACTTGGACAAGAGCGCGTTTTCCTTCAGCGCCTCATAGATGCCGTCGAGGTCGTCGGCCACCGTGGTCAGGTAACACGAGGAGAGCTGCGAGCGGCGCGTGCCGGCGTTGAACAGGGTCGGCGTGCTGCTCATGAAATCGAACGTGGAGAGCGCGTTGTAGAACTCGACGGCGCGCGCCTCGCGGTCCACTTCATTGAGCGCCAGGCCCATGGCCACGCGCATGTAGAACGCCTGCGGCAGTTCGATGCGCTGGTCCTCGATGTGCAGGAAGTAGCGGTCGTAGAGCGTCTGCAGGCCCAGGTAGGTGAACTGGTTGTCGCGCTCGGCATTCAGCGCCGCGCCGAGCTTCCGAAGGTCGTACTGCGCCATGCGCTCGTCGAGCAGTTCGGCGTCGATGCCGCGCTTGATGAACAGCGGGAAGTAATCGACGTAGTGGTTGGCCATCTCCGCGGCGCTGACTTCCTCGCCGAGGATTTCCTTGCGGATGGAATGCATCAGCAGGCGCGCCGAGACCTTGGTGTAGGCCGGGTCCTTTTCGATCAGCGCACGCGCGGCCATGGTGGCGGCCTTGAACACTTCCTCCTGCGGCACGCCGTCGTAGAGGTCGCGCAACGTGGCCTCGAGGATCTGCTTCGGGTTGACGTGGTCGCCGAAGCCCTCGCAGGCGGCGTTGATGAGGTCGGAGAGCGCGACCACATCGAGCGGCACGTGCCCGCCGTTGATCGAGACGTTGATGCCGACGTCCTGCTGCGCCTCCTGCGCCTTGGCCAGCGCGCGCTCCTGCGTGCGCTTTTCGCGATACAGCACATAGGCGCGCGCCACGTCCTGCACGCCGGCGCGCATGAGCGCGAGCTCCACCTGGTCCTGCACGTCCTCGATGTGGAAGGTGCCGCCGGTGGGCTTGTGGCGCATCAGCGCCTGCACCACCGCGCCGGTGAGCTGCGACACCATCTCGCGCATACGCGCGCTGGCCGCTTCCTGCGAGCCATTGACGGCGATGAACGCCTTGGTCATGGCCACGCCGATCTTGGTCGGCTCGAAGGGCGCGACCGAACCGTTGCGGCGGATGATCTTGTAGTCCGCGTATCGTGACTCGGCAAAGTCGGGGTTCGCGGTGTTTTGCGGGCTTGTCGAGGATAGGCCAAAGCCGAAAGCGGGATTTGCCGGACGAATATCGGATGCCAATTGCATTGCGGGGTCTCCTGGTGGACGTCTTTTATTTGTGAAATCAATGAGTTACCCGGCTCCCGGGTGGAGATTGGGGGCTTCCTGGCGGCGCTGACCGGGCCGAATCCCGAGTCGCCGAACGCGGTGTCGTCCACAACTTATCCACCGCGCGTCCCAAAGCCATGCACTGGTACTACCGCACTTGGGAACAGAAGCATCCACAACCGGCACAATATCTAGTGCCCATCGAGGCCGAGCAGCACTATATCGTGCGATTTTGTGAAAACGCAAACACTTTTTTTCCGGGGTGAAATCGTGCGGAAAAACAAAGGTTTACGGGCCGTTTTGCGGTGCACAAAAGACGTGGAACTTAATGTGAAACATTAAGTTTGTGAAACCCAAGAAAAGACGGGCGTTCCGGGGCCAAACCGGCCGAAACAGCGCGTCCATACTGGGGGTTTGCGGGTGGCGCGGTTTTGTGTTTTTCGTAGTTCGCGCGGGCCGGGCCTGGGAAGGCCCAATTCCACGATCCAATGGGCGTGCATTCAGCTTGCGGTGCACCGCCAAAGGCGAATCCGCCAAACGGACCGGCCACCGCCGCCCTCAAGGGGTGGCGAGGGTTGAGGCCGGCAACCGGTCCGCGGCAGACCCGGGTTGGACGCTGCATTGCACGCGAGGTTCCACGCGCGCCGTGCAGCGTCACAAGCGTGATGGGCGTGTTGTGGTCAGGTCGCGGGCGCGCAACGAGCGACCCGCAAATGCGTGATCGATGACGCCCTAGATGGCCGGTCGGATCACGTTGGAGGCAAACACGACGCTGCCATCTGGCGTCAACGCCTCGATGCGCGCTTGCGTCGCGCTATGCATGACGATCCGCGCGCGCCCCAAGGGCGCCGTCAGCGCGGCGGCCACCGGGCAACCGATCACGGTCAACGGACAGATGTTGATCGCCGACGAGGAATTGAAGAGCGTTCCTTCGGCCTCGAGGCCGCCCGATTTCCAGTTCACGTTCTGGATCGTGAACCAGCGCGGCAAGCCTTGCGCGTCGTACAGGAACCAGGTGCCAAACACCGCATCGTTGCGCGCGGCGGCGTGGATGAACGTGAGCCCGGACCCGTTGGTCGCCGGGTCGTACCACATGCCGGTGAGGTCATGGCGCGAGCGCGCCGAGGCCGGTGCACGCGTCACCATCGTGGACTCGGCCAGGAGCGCTGTCGCGCCCGGAAACGGGGTCACGGCGAGCACGGCCATCACCTTGAGATCTCCCTCGGACGACGGCGTGTAGGTGGTCACGTAACGATAGTTCGTGAGCGCGTCGCAAAAGATCCCGGTGTTGCCGCCGACCAAATGCACGACCAGCGTGCGTTGCCATTGGACTTCCGTGTCCACCACGCGCGCCTGCCGGGCCTCGCAGCCGACCGCTTGCACGGTGTCGATGGTGATCGTGCGCGGCGTGCCCGGCGCGGCGCTGGCGGGGGTCACCGTGATCGTATTGAGCTGGGCATGCGCCCAACCGGCGGTGAATAGCAGGAACGACAGGAGGAAGGTCTTCATATATGTCCTCGATTCAAAACTGGATGCGCTGCACATCGGAGGCGAACATGACCGCGCCCCCCGGGTGGATCGCCTCGATGCGCGCCGCGTGTGCGCCGTTCATGGTCATGCGTGCCTTGCCGATGACCTGC
Organism: Betaproteobacteria bacterium; assembly: GCA_016790765.1. Taxonomy (GTDB): domain Bacteria; phylum Pseudomonadota; class Gammaproteobacteria; order Burkholderiales; family Usitatibacteraceae; genus UKL13-2. Next base: position 7,318 of record JAEUMZ010000212.1, on the reverse strand, counting down.
ACGGAGGAAAACGGCACCGGGCAGGCAGACAGCGGCGGGCAGCTCGCCGGGCCCGCGCGTGTTTCGTAGAGGTCGCCCTCCAGCACGTTGCCTTGCGACAGCCACCGCGTGCTCTGGATGGTGAACCAGCGCGCCACGCCATCGGTCCCGTAGACGTACCAGGTACCAAACACGAGGCTATCCGTGGTTCGGCTGTGGATGAAGGTCAGGCCGGACCCATTGGTCGTGGGGTCGTACCAGACCCCGGTGACGTCATGGCGCGAGTGCATGTCGCCGGCCTGGCGAACGTCCAGCAATCCCTCGCCGAGGAACTGGCCGCTGCTGGACACCACGACAATCCGCAGACGGCCGCGCGCGACGGGCGTGAACGAGGCGCTGAGCGTGTAGGGGGTGATGGCCTGGGTGCATGCGATCAGGGTCAGCGGCTCCTGCAACTCGAGGGTGACCACGGGCACGCCGTTGACCGGAAATTGCGTGGCGCGCGCGCTGACCGGCGCGCAACCGTTGATCCAGTGGCCCGACACCTGGATTGTGCGCGCGACGCCGATGTCGGCCGTCGCGGGCTGCACATTCACGGCGGCGCTGTTGCGCGCGAAGGTCAACTCGGCCGATTGCGCCCGCGCCTGGCCTTGCAGCAGCGCCACGGCACACAACAACGTGGGCAGGAAATGATGGGTGAGGAATCTCATGGGGAAACGTCTCCTGGTGATCGATGCCGGTGGCTTGCGGCAGCGCATCGCGTCCCGCGCGGCCACCCGCTCCAAACATCTGCGGGAATTTTTCCCGCATTTTGTTGACTTGTCAATCCCCCACGGGAATAATTCCCGCAACCCGTCCAGACCGCTGAACGTCCGCACCCCGCCATGAAGGACTCCGCCCTCCGTCCGCTGCTCGATGCGCTGGCCCGCGTGCTGCGCCCGCTGGTGCGGCTGCTGATCGCGCGTGGCGTGCACTACCAGATGGCAAGCGAGCTGTTGAAGCGCGTGTATGTGGACGCCGCGCGTCGCGATTTCGCCGGCGACGCGCCGACCGCCACGCAGTTGTCGCTGCTGACCGGGCTCAACCGCAAGGAAATCCGCCGGCTGACCACCGAGGCGGAGGCTGACAAGCGGCCGGAAAGCATGATGTCGTACGCCGCTGCGACGTGGGCGGAGTGGCGCAGCACGCGGCGTTGGCGCGATCGCGACGGCCACCCCAAGCCGCTGCCGCGCAAGACCGAAGGGCGCCGCGCCGGGTTCGACGACCTGGTGCGCTCGATCACGCAGGACCACCGGCCTTCGGCCGTGTTCGACGAATTGATGCGCCTCGGCGCGATCGCGGAAGACGCCGACGGCAACGTGCGCCTGATCGAGCCGGCCTTCACGTCGGGCAAGTCGTTTGGCGATCGCATGTACTTCTTTGGCGAGAACCTCGAGGACCACGCCGCCGCAGCGGTCGCCAACGTCCTCGCGGACGCGCCGCCGTTCCTGGAACGCGCGGTGTTCTCCGACGAGTTGTCCGCGCAATCCGTGGAGGCGCTGACCGTCGCGGCGCAACGCCAGTGGCGGACACTGCACGACGGCATCGTGGAACAGGCCATCGCACTGGAAGCCGCCGACATCGAAGCCGGCCGCGTGCGCGATCGGCGTTTTCGCGTGGGCATCTATGTCTTCAGCGACACAAGGGATATTTCATGAATCGCATCATGGCCACACGAGTAGTGGCATTCGTTTCAATGTGCATCGCACTTGCCGCATGCGGGGGCGCGGACACCAAGACGGGCTCCGGGGGGACCGGCGCGCCGCTGAGCGTGGACGACATCATCGGCAGCGGGCCGATGTCCTCGCTGGGCCCGGAGATCGTCGGCGGCCAGGAGTTCAACGCCAGCTCGGCGCAAATCGCGGTCAATGCAGAGGGCAACCGCACGATCGGCGAGTTGCGGCTGGGCATGCCGGTCGAGGGCCGCGGCACGCTGACCCAGGGAGACTTGACCGCATCCGCCACCAGCCTCTACGCGCAAAGCATCGTGATTGGCCCGATCCTGGCGGTCGACCCGGCAGCCGGGCAATTGCAACTGCCCGGCGTGCTTGCCAACATCGATCGCAATACGATCCTCGTCAACATTGACTCATTGGCGGCCCTGGCCCCTGGCATGTCAATCGAGATCTTCGGACTCGCCCAGCCCCAAACCGGCGCAATCCTCGCGACACGCGTGGCGCGCGGGAACTTGCCGGGAAACCAAATCAGCCTGCTGGGTGTGGTGAGCGCGACGACCGGCACCACGGCCACGGTTTCCGGACTGACCATCACCAACATCGCCAACAGCGTCGTCCTCGCACCGATTCACCCCAGTCCCGCCCCGCCAAGCATCGTGGCTGCGAACAACACGGTGCGTGTCATCGGCACCTACGACCCCGTGACGCAATCGATCGTGGCCAGCCAGATCCTGGCCGGACTCACGCCCTCGCGGCCCGAGGGCAACCTCATCGCCCTGGAGGGGATCGTCGAATCCACGGCTTCAAACGGGGATTTGCGCGTTGCGTCCACGACGGTTCGCGCTCCAGCCAGCGCCACCGCCATTGCCGCAGGGACGCGAATCAAGGCACGCGGAAGGATGCAATCCGGCGTGCTGCAGGCCACGGAAGTTTCGATCGTCGCCACGAATGCCGCATTGACGTTCAACGTGTCCGGTCCGGTGCAAAACGTCATCGATGCGCAAACGGTGGTGGTGCGCGGCGAACGCATCCGCACCTCCGGCGCGACCCTGATCGGGGGAACTGCCGCCGACATCGCGCTCAATCGGCAGGTGCGCATCGCCCTGCAAGTGGACAACGGTGCCCTGGTGGCGCGCGAGATCCGCTTCCTGTAGGACTACTCGATGCCCAGCCGGTCGAGGCGATAGCGCAGCGACCGGAACGTGATGCCCAAGAGCTTTGCCGCGGCGGTTTTGTTGAAGCGCGTCTGCTCGAGGGCCTTGATGATCTGTTCGCGCTCGATCTGGTCGAGATATTCGTGCAGCGGCAGCTTGCGTTCACCGGGCGCCGTGGCCGGCAGGCCATTGGCGGCCGGCTTGGTGTCGGTGAGGTAGAGGTCCGCCTCGCGGATCACGTCGCTTTCGCACAGGGCCACCGCGCGCTCGAGGATATTCTCCAGTTCACGCACGTTGCCCGGGTAATCGTAGGCGGCCAGCGCGCGCAAGGCGTCGTCGGCCAGCACCGGCGCACCCGAGCCGCCCGGACGGCCCAGGCGCGATAGGATCTGCATCGCCATGTCCGGGATGTCCTCCGGGATTTCGCGCAGGCTCGGCATTTTCAGCTCGATGACATTGAGCCGGTAGAACAGGTCCTGGCGAAACTCGCCCGCGGCGACCTTGTCGTGCAGGTTCTGGTGCGTGGCGCTGATGATGCGGAAATCCACCGCCTGCTCGGCCGTGTCGCCGAGCTTGCGCACGGTTTTCTCCTGGATCACGCGCAGGAGCTTCACCTGCATCGCCAACGGCAGGTCACCGACCTCGTCGAGGAACAGCGTGCCGCCGTTGACGGCCTGGAAATACCCGTCGCGGTCGCTGTCGGCGCCGGTGAAGGCGCCCTTGCGATAGCCGAAGAACTCGCTTTCCATCAGGTTTTCCGGGATCGCCCCGCAGTTGACGGCCACGAACGGTTTGTCGCGCCGCGCCGAGCCCTGGTGGATGCGCCGTGCCGCCACCTCCTTGCCGGTGCCGGATTCGCCGGTGAGGTACACCGGGGCCTGGCTGCGCGCGAGCTTGTCGATCATTTCGCGCGCGCGCTGGATCGGCAGCGAACTGCCCAGCAGCCGTGGCCCGTCGTCGGCCCGGTGGTCGGCCGCCACGTCCTTGCGCCGGTCGCGCTCCGCCTCGGCGCGACTCGAGGCCGAGCCGCGCCGGCCGCGCTCCGCCGCCCCGTTTTCGCGCGGCAGGTTCAATGCGGCGGTGACCACCTCGCGCAGCTGCTTGAGCTGGATCGGCTTGGCGATGTAGTCGAACGCGCCCGCCTTGAGCGCCGCCACGGCGTTTTCCGTGCTGCCGAACGCGGTGATCACCGCCACCGGGGTGTTGCCGTAGCGCTCGGCGATGTGGTGCAGGACATCGAGGCCATCGCCGTCGGGCAGGCGCATGTCGGTGAGGCAAAGGTCGAATTCCTGTTCGCCCAGCCGCGCGACGGCTTCGTCGCAGGTGCTGGCCGTCACCGCCTCGACGCCCATGCGCATGAGCGTCAGGACCAGCAGTTCGCGGATGTCGGATTCGTCGTCGACGACGAGGACGTGCTTGGTGCTCATGCCGAAGGAGTGCGGGGCAGGGACAGTCGGAAACTCGCGCCGCCCGGGGGGCGCACGCCGTGGCCCACGTACTCCAGTTGTGCTCCGTTGACGTCGGCCAGTTCCCGCGCAATATACAGGCCCAGCCCGGTCCCGGAGGCGCGGGTGGTGAAGAAGGGTTCGAACAGATGGGCGGTCGCCTCGGCGGGCACGCCGGGCCCGTCGTCGGTCACGTCCAGCCAGACGCGCAGTCCGCCGGGATCGGGCCGGGCAAAGACCAGCACGCAGCCTGCGCCGCCGCTGGCATGCTCGACCGCATTGCGCGCGAGGTTCCAGAGGATCTGGTTCAGGTGACTGCGGTCCATGTGCACGACCAATGCGGCCGGCACGTCGATGGCGATGGTCGTGGCCGCGAGTTTTTCATTGCCGCAAAAATCGGCCGCAAAGGTCCTCAGGTAGGTCGCCAGTTCGATTGGCTCGGCGTGCGTGCGGTCGCGGCGGGACAGGTAGAGCACCTCCTGCACCATGCGGTCGAGGCGGAACGCGTTGTCGCGGATGATGGTCAGCAGCCGCGTTTCGGCTTCGCGGCCGGTCTGCCGTTCCACGTCCTCCTGCAACAACTCGGCGGCGTGATTGATCGAGGACAACGGATTGCGGATCTCGTGGGCGATGCTGGCGGTCAGCCGTCCCAGCGCCGCGAGCTTGAGCTGCTGCGCCTGCGAGCGGATGCGGCCGGCGTCCTCGACGAAGATCACCGTGGGCGATGCGGCACCGGGCTCGCGTTGCACGCCGATGCGCACGAAGCGCACCTGCACTTCGCACTGCGTGATCGGGTCGCGGAACGGCGCGAACGCCTGCGCGCGCCCGGCGCGCCAGTCGTCGAGCAGCCGCCCCAGTTCGGGCGAACAGTCCGCGAGGGCGCCGTTGAGGGCGCCGCGCCGGCTGCCCACCAGGCGCTCGCTCTGCGCATTGCGCTGCCGGATGCGCCCGGCCTCATCGACCACGATGAAGCCGTCCAGCATGTCGCGGATCACCAGTTCATTGATCTGCGCGAGATTGGCCAGGTCCACGCCACGCGCCGCCGCAACGCGTTCGGCGCCTTCGGCATACTTGGCCAGGGTGTAGGACAGTGCCGCGATGAGGAAGAAGCTGCCGGCCAGCAGGCCCGCCTGCACGAACTCTGCGACGGGTGCATCCAGCGCCAGCAGGCGCCAGGACTGCTCGATGAGGATGGCCAGCGCGGCCATGGCCGCGTGGAAATAGGCGATGCGGCCGCGCGACACCAGGCTCGAGGATGCGATGCTCACCAGCAGCAGCAGGCCCAGGCCGCTCTTGACGCCCCCGGCCGCGAACATCAGGACGGTGATGGCGAGCACATCGACGGCCACTTGCAGCGTCAGGTGCAGTGCCGGGGCCGGCACGCGCGCCTGCGCGGTCAAGGCGAGCGCGATGGCGGCGGCAAACAAGAAACCGATCGCGGTGACTGCAATGGGCACGTTGGCCGGCTCGAAATACGACTGGCGCTGCATGCCCCAATAGAACAGGGCGAGGATCGCGGCCACCACGATGCGGTAGCGGCAAAAGATCGTCAGCGAACGCCACACGGTTTCCGCTCGCGCGTGCGCGTCGTGCATCGCCGCGCTCGCCACCGGTTCGGCGCGGGGCGGGGCCGCGTTGAGGTCTGACGCGTCAGCCACCATGGCCGCGGGATCGCGCGCTCGTGCGAAGGGCGCTCAGGCGTTCTCGCGTCGCAGGCACTGTTCGGGTGTGCGACACAGCGTTTCCCCGTCGCGCTGCATGGACTCGGACTCCGGCAGGTGGACGCCGCAGCGCGAGCAGCGCACCATGCGCTCCGCCATGCCGGTGCGCCCGCGGTCCGCCGGCGGGGGAGGGCGCGATTTTCCGAGCAGCGACTTGAATGTCAGCAGCGCGATGACCGCGAGGATCAATGTCAGGAGGATCTTTCCCATGGGCGCATTCGGGGGTGGGTGGGGACCCCTCGGAACGTGATGCTACACCGTCGCCTATTTCTCGACGAACGCCCGCTCGATGACAAAATGCCCGGGGGAATCCATGTGCCCTTCCACGAAGCCGCGCTTGAGGCACAGGTCGCGCGAGTCCTTGAGCATTTCCGGGCTGCCGCAGATCATCACGCGGTCGGCGGCGATGTCGAGCGGCGCAAGGCCGATGTCCGCGGGCAGCTGGCCGGAATCTAGCAGCGCAGTGACGCGGCCCTGGTGGCGGAACGCCTCGCGGGTGACCGTCGGGTAGTAGATCAGCTGTTTGCGAACCTGCTCGCCGAAGAACTCGTTTTCCGGCAGCACGCGCGAGATGACGTCGTCGTAGGCCAGCTCGGCCACCTCGCGGCAGCCGTGCGCGAGGATCACCTTCTCGAAGCGCTCGTAGGTCTCCGGGTCCTTGATGATGCTCATGAAGGGCGCGAGGCCGGTGCCGGTGCACAGCAGGTAGAGGTTGCGCCCGGGCAGCAGGTTTTGCATGATCAGGGTGCCCACTGCCTTGCTGTTGACCAGCAACGTGTCGCCGACCTTCAGGTGCTGCAGCCGCGAGGTCAGCGGGCCGCTTGGCACCTTGATGCTGAGAAATTCGAGATGCTCGTCGTAATTGGCGCTGACCATGCTGTAGGCGCGCATCAGCGGCTTGCCCTCGACCTCGATGCCGATCATGGTGAACTGGCCGTTGAGGAACCGGAAAGACGCGTCGCGCGTGGTGGTAAAGCTGAATTGCCTGTCCGTCCAGTGGTGCACGGTCAAGACACGCTCGCGGAATACGGTGGCCATGGATCGGTTGCTCTGCGGCTGGGTGGGTGGGGCGTGAATACTGCATGCGACGCGCGCATATGCGACGCACCAAACAAAAAGCCGGTTTGCACCGGCTTGTCGATCTTCGGATCTGGTCGGAGTGGGAGGATTCGGTCACATCGGGCACTCGCTTTGCTCGTGTCCACTCCGCGACCCCGGCTCGGCCTGAGGCCTCGCCTTTCGAATCCTCACCACAAGCACGCAGGTGCTTGTGGCCCCCCGACAACTGCAAAAACTGGTCGGGG
>JAEUMZ010000024.1 GCA_016790765.1 Betaproteobacteria bacterium | reverse complement strand
TGGCGCCCTTCACGTCGGCGGCCTTGCCCGCGCTCATGCCGAAGTCGGCGCCAAAGAACGGCGGCTCGGCGATGTAGGTGGACTTGGGCCAGTCATAGACCTGGCCGGTCACGCCCTTGATGTTCTGCCACAGCGGGTTGTCCGCCCCGAGGTTTGAATACAGGCGCTGGAAGGTGGCGGGGTCCATGGCGAAGTTCATCACCGCGGCCACTTCGGCACTGGTGGGCCAGATGTCCTTCAGGAACACCGGGCCGTGGGTTCCCTGGCCGACCGGTTCGGTCTCCAGGTTCTTGATCACCGTGCCGGCAATGGCGTAGGCCACCACCAGCGGCGGCGAGGCCAGGAAGTTGGCCTTCAGGTTCGGGTGGATGCGCGCCTCGAAATTGCGGTTGCCCGAGAGCACGGCGGCGCAGATCAGGTCCTTGCCGATGATGGTCTCGTTCACGTCGGGCGTGAGGTCACCCGCGTTGCCGATGCAGGTGGTGCAGCCGTAGGCGGCGACGTTGAAGCCCAGTTTCTCAAGATAGGGCAGCAGGCCCGCCTTGGTGAGGTAATCGGTGACCACGCGGCTTCCGGGGGCGAGCGAGGTCTTGATGTGCTTCTTGACCGTGAGGCCTTTTTCCACCGCCTTCTTGGCCAGCAGGCCGGCGGCCAGCAGCACGCCGGGGTTGGAGGTGTTGGTGCAGCTGGTGATGGCGGCGATCAGCACATCGCCGTTGCCGATCTCGGTGCCGGCGCTGGTGGTGTGGCGCACGGCCAGCTTGTCGGCGGGCTGGCCGAAGCCGTTTTCCGCCACCGGCTTGGAATAGAGCGCGCTGAACGTGGACCCCAGTGCCGGCATCTCGATGCGGTCCTGCGGGCGCTTCGGCCCGGCCAGCGAGGGGCGGATGCTGTCGAGGTCCAACGCCAGCGTTTCCGAGTAATTCAATTCGCCGGCCTTGGAGACCCCATACATGCCCTGCGCCTTGAAGTAGGCGGCGAAGGCATCAACTTCCTCGGGCGTGCGGCCGGTGCCCTTCATGTACGCCACCGTGGTGTCGTCCACCGGGAAGAAGCCCATGGTGGCGCCGTACTCGGGCGCCATGTTGGCGATGGTGGCGCGGTCCGGCAGTGCCAGCGAGGCGGTGCCCTCGCCGAAGAACTCAACGAACTTGCCCACCACCTTGGCCTTGCGCAGCATTTCGGTGACACGCAGCACCAGGTCGGTGGCCGTCACGCCCTCGCGCAGCTTGCCGGTGAGGTTTACGCCGACCACGTCGGGCGTCAGGAAGTACACCGGCTGGCCCAGCATGCCGGCCTCGGCCTCGATGCCGCCCACGCCCCAGCCCACCACGCCGATGCCGTTGATCATGGTGGTGTGGCTGTCGGTGCCGACCAGCGAATCCGGGTAATAGACGCCGCCTTTGTTGTGCACGCCGCGCGCAAGGTATTCCAGGTTCACCTGGTGCACGATGCCGATGCCCGGCGGCACGACCTTGAAGGTATCAAAGGCCTGCATGCCCCACTTCATGAACTGGTAGCGCTCCTCGTTGCGCTGGAATTCCAGCTTCATGTTGAGGTCCAGCGCATCCTTGCTGCCGAAGTGGTCGATCATCACCGAGTGGTCCACCACCAGGTCCACCGGCACCAGCGGCTCGATCACCTTCGGGTTCTTGCCCATCTTGTTGACCACGCCGCGCATGGCGGCCAGGTCCGCCAGCAGCGGGATGCCGGTGAAATCCTGCAGCACCACGCGCGCGACGATGAACGGGATCTCGTTCTCGCGCTTGTCGTTGGCGCCCCAGTTGGCCAGCTGCTTGACATGCTCGTCGGTGACCTTCTTGCCATCCACGTTGCGCAACACCGCTTCCAGCACGATGCGGATCGACACCGGCAGCCGGGACACGTTCGGGTAGGTCTTGGCCAGCTCCGGCAGCGAATAGAACTGCCCGGCCTTGCCGGAAGCGAGGGTGAAGGATTGCAGGGTGTTGTGGAGGTTGTGGGGCATGGAAGTCTCTCGTCTAGTCAGGTTTGTTGTTACGCTTGGCGCGTTGTTCCAAGTATCCACCCGGAAGGTGATCGAGGTCGGCCAAATCCTTGTTGCGCCCGGTGGCGCGCTTGTTGGTTTTCAGATCTTCGAGCGAAATCATGTTTGTCTCAACATCTTCCAATTTCACCCTCATCGAATTCTTGATGGCGTTCTCAAACTCGAGGCCTGTCGCAAAGTTGATGACTTCCAACCGGAAAGGCGGGCTTCCCATTCGAACGCCGGTACCGGGCGCGGCGAGGGTTGCGTCCGAAATGCCCTCAAGCGGAAATCCGAATTCGGCAAGTGCGTGAAACACGCGCGCCGCGTTTTCTTTCGATGCGCGCACCCAGACGTCGAAATCCACTGTCGCCCGCGGGTAGCCATGAAATGCGACTGCATATCCGCCCAGCACCATGTACTCAACTTGGTGCAGCTCTAAATACTTCAAGAACTCCCTGAATTCTGTGGGAATTTTCGGCTTCTTCGTAGCCATAAAGCACCTGTCGGTTGAGCTCCTGCGCAGCCAATCGTTCTTCTGGAGTTCTTGAAAGCCAGTAGCCGACGTCCTCATCGTCGTCGTCAATACGAAAAACGCGTGTCGGCGTTGCGCGATTGCGAGGATTCGGTTCGGTTTTCGCCATGTGCACCCTTGAATTCGTTGTTCACGCCTCAGGTTTGATGATTTTGAGCCCTTTGAAGTATTCGCGGAAAAAACCGTTGTCGCGGGTGATGAGCGCGTTGCAATGCAGGAGGGCATGCGCTCCCACCAGGAAATCGGCGATCACACGGTCGCCCCGCTTGCCGCCCCGCTCGCGAAAGCGCCGCTGCATGATGCCCGCCCGGATCGCCGCCTGCTCGCTCACCGGCGAGAAGTTCACGCCCATGTCGGCCAGACTGTCCATCAGGTCGTCCACCGGGTGGACGCGCGCAGCCACCTCGGCCAGCACCACGTCGCAGACGACGATGTCGTCGCGCTCCATCGCGCCTTCCAGCTTGGCGGCCGAGGCATCGCCGTGCACCGGGTCATTGGTGAGCACATCGATGAGAACGGACGAATCCAGCGCAATCATGGGCCAGCCACCGGCTAGGGTTCCACCGGGTCGCCCGGCGCGCGGCCGCGCAATTCACGCATCACATCGTCCGTGGTCATACCCTCGGGCAGGCTGAACTTTCCGCGCACGCGGTTGATGGCCTCCTTCGCGTTCTTGCGCAGGATGAGCTTGCCGTGGTCCACCTCGATGGTGAGCTTGGTGCCCTTCACCAGCCCCAGCGCATCGCGCACCTCCTTGGGGAGGGTGATCTGGCCGCGTTCGGCGACGGTGGCTTCCATGCAGGGCTCCTTGGATCATGCGGAGAGGAATGCCCAGTATGCGCCCAAGAGCGCTCTGAAGCAATCGGTATGCAATATAAAGGCATACTTTTTCCGGCCGACAACGCGCCCCAAGGAAGAAAGTCCATACAGGACAAGGGCTTCAGGCCAAAAGAGGCTGGAAAGGCCCGACAGGGCTAGACTTTGACCTTGAGAACGGAGCACTTGAGAGGAGAACCGCCAAGTTGCGCGTCCGCCGAATTCACTGAATGGCCGCTCTCATTTGGGCATTCATGTAGTTTGAATGGCAGGCAAGGTATTGATAGAGTACAAGCTGCCGGATTTGGGGATTTGTTAGTAGTCATCCGCATTCGAGAAGTATGCTGCAACCTTTTGATTGTCAGATGATTTCATCGATTTTTTCCACCCGTAATAGGGAGACAGCTGGCCGTGATAAGCGGACAGGGAGTCTCCCTAAATTAAGTTATGTGTCATGAGCACGCATCCCGCCATTCAGGGTATCGAGTTTGATTGGTTCGCATCCGACCGCTCGGGAAACATTGCCTTGTTCTCGACTGCCGGCGCTGGCTTTGTGCCGGAAGGCGTTATTTCTTCACGCGAAGAGCATCAATCGATTTCCGACAGTTTTGAAACACCGCATTGGGGCTCGGAGAATATTTGGGACGACTACGCACAATTGGGCATCTTCGTCTTTGACTGGGCGCTTAATGGTGGCCCATATATGCTTGCGCGCGCGCCGACGAAGACCATCAGTGAACAACTGTCCGCAAAACTACGCAGCATTTCGTTTCTTCCAAAACTGAAGGTTGACTTCCAAAGCTGTACGAGCATCTCAAAAGTGGAACTCGCAAATGACACATAACTCGTCGCTCAAGGCCGCTCCCTTTGGTCGCTGGACGCCGCAAAAGCGCGGCGCCCTTTAGCTCGGACGTTAGCCATCATGAGGCAGCTAGAGCGCGCTTCTCCGCTAGTGACCGGCACTTGGCTCTATGCCGGATCAGTTCCGTGCGAAGTTCGTATTGTTCAGCATGACATCCTCTACGGAACAGGCGACTATCAAGACCCACCCCACATCGCAAATGACAGAGAAGTTGAATGTTTCTATGTGCTTTTTCAAACTCCAACGGGCGAACCATCATGGGTTGGTGGTGGGGTGGCGCTTTCGGTTAATGATGCGGTTGCGCTTGCGGAGTCTAAGCTTGCAGGTGGCGTGAACTGGAACCAATGATGGCTAACACGTCAGCCAATCGGGACGCGCCAAATGGCGGCGTCATTTATTCAACGGGTGTCGCATGGCGCGCCCCTTGCCTCAGTCGTTAGCCGTCACATGACAACCGACATCGTGTCGCTGGGCTGTGAGGCCGGTGGCCCCGAGGCAGCAGCTGTGTGCAAGCTCAAGGTGGCCCTTGGCAAAGCACTGGCGAAGCACGTCACGTCTCCGCACTGCGCAGCAATCGACCGGTACGCACTTGTGCTTCGCGTAGATGGTTCCTTGGCAAGCTACGGCGCAGAAGGTATTGCGAGGCTTCGTCTACAAGCGGCGCAGCGCTACATCACAGCGGACATTCAGGTTCCGCAGGCCACATGGCAGCCACTGGCACAAGCAGAACTTAAGGCGTATCTTGCGCAGCAAGTTCAGTCTGCACTCTCAGCCTGCATCTCGCGGCTGAGGAAGGGCAAACACCGTGTTGCAGAGGAGCGTCTTCGCGCCGAAGTTGGAGCAGCATGTGTTGAGTACCTTGCCGCGGGTGACGGCTAACCCCTCCATCGAGCGGACGCCCTACGGCATGCTTCGCATGCCTGCGGTCGCCGCTCATCTCGAACGTTATGCGTCATGAATCCTCGGCTACAAATTTGGCGTTACGTCATGGAAGGTCTCGTAGCAGCGGCCCTTGGGAGCGCGTGTGTTGCGATCACCTTTTCGGAATGGTGGCGGTCTTGTTGCGATAGCGCATCCGTGGTAATTACCATCCTGTTTCTTCCAGGCATGTTGATCGGAATGCTCGTTGGGGGCGGCCCCCATGCCGCAACACGCTACCATTCGTTTCTCGGTGCCGGTATTCAGATGTTCGTTGTTTGGGTGGGCATCCGCATGTTCCTTGCGGCGCGCAAACGTCGTAAGTCAATTCGCACAAATGACGCCTAACACCTCAGTCAAAATCGCTCCCTTCGGTCGCTGGACGCCGCAAAAGCGCGGCGCCCTTTAGCTAGGTCGTTAGACCGCTCCAACGGTACAAGTGGACGCCAATACATTATGTATATACAATTGGCAAATGGAGTTCACTTGGTCGAAGTCGAAGCGGGCGGCAAACCTCAAGGCACATGGCTTGATTTCGTTGATGCACCCCGCGTGTTCGAAGGGCTGACGTTTACGTTCGAGGATGACCGCTTCTCCTACGGCGAGCGACGATTCATCACCCTTGGACTGCTTGCCGGCTTTCCTGTGTCAATCGTCCATACGGAGTCCGACCATGAAATCCGCATCATCTCCTTCCGCAAGGCGACCAACCGTGAAACAGAAATCTTCTTCAGCAACATCCAAGACTGATTGGGCGCGCCTCAAGGCATCGGGCAAGCCTGCGGCAGCAACCACCGAGCATCCTGAGGCAGACATTCGGCATATTGTGCGCGGCGTCGTTCGCCGCGGCCTGCAACCATTGCCTACGAAAGCTTCGATTTCGCTTCGGGTAGATCAAGATGTGCTTGAGTGGTTCAAAGCGCAGGGACCCGGCTACCAGACGCGCATCAATACGGTTTTGCGTGCATTTCGCGATGCCTCGGTCTAACTTGTTGGCCAATCAGGGCGTGCCAATTGACGGCTTCGTTTGTTCAACGCCCGTCGCATGGCGCGCCCTTTGCGTCGGTCGTTGAAGCCCAAGGCCACGATTGCCCCAAACCCAGTGATTCGCTCTCAACCCAAATGGCCGGTCGCCGCCATGGTCCCCGGGGCCATTGCGGCCTTTGCCACAAGCGGGGTGGTGTCGTTGGCCACACCGGATGGCAACCTTGTCGTGACCTTGGTGCCGGGGCTGGTTGTTGGCTTGGCCGTGTATGGTGTCGCGTTGTGGCGCATTCGTCGAAGCGTCTCCAAGGGTGGGGCATGATTGTTGGTCGAGGAGCATCGGCATGCGTTTGATTTGGCTGCCTCCGATCCTTCAAGTCATGCGGACTCGCCTGTCGCGCCAGCACGCCAGCGCATGCGTGGTCCTGCAATTGCGTTGAACATCAACGACTCCACCCGCACAACACTCCCATGCCCGAACCCAAAACCAAACCCACCGGCGCCAGCGTCGCGGAATACATCGCCGCCCGCGGCAATCCACAGCAGCAAAAGGACAGCAAGGCGCTGATCGCGCTGTTCAAGAAGATCACCAAGAAGCCCGCGCACATGTGGGGGCCGAGCATCGTCGGGTTCGGGTCGTACAAGTACACGTATGAGACCGGGCATTCCGGCGAGGCGCCGCTGGCGGGCTTCGCCATCCGCGGCCGCGAGATCGTGGTGTATCTACTTTGCGAAGAAACGACGCTCAAGCACCTGCTCGCCAAGCTGGGCAAGCACCGCATGACCAAGTGCTGCCTGTACTTCAAGCAACTGGCGGACCTGGACCTGAAGGTGCTCGAAGAACTGGTCGTGACCTCGATCGCGCAAGTGAACCAGCTCTACCCGAAGTGAGGCAGCGGTTTTCCTGCGGCATCCAACAAGATCAGCAATGGGAGAAAGCATGAAACGCGTCACCGGCATCGGCGGCATCTTCTTCAAATCCAAAGACCCCAAGGCCCTGGGCGCCTGGTACAAGAAGCATCTGGGCATCGACGTGGAAGAGTGGGGCGGTGCCGCGTTCCGCTGGAAGGGGCCGGACAACCCTGAGGGCGTGGGCACCACCGTCTGGAGCCCGTTCGCCGCGGACACCACCTACTTCGCGCCGAGTGAGGCGAACTTCATGATCAACTACCGGGTCGAGGACCTGCACGCCGTGCTGGCCGCGCTGCGGGCGGAAGGCGTGCACGTGGAGCAGAAGGTGGAGGAATCCGAGTTCGGCAAGTTCGGCTGGGTGGTGGACCCGGAGGGCAACAAACTGGAGTTGTGGCAGCCGCCGGCCGGGCAGTGACCGCCGGCTCGCCGGCCCATCCCGCACCCACAACAAGGACACCCACCATGCGCACCACGCTCTGGCTCGCAGCAGCCTTCAACGCCTTCGCGTCCTTGATGCTGGCCTTTCCCGGCACCATCGGTTCGTTCACCGGCCTGCCTGCGGAGGGGCCGTTGATCTATCGCTGGCTCATGGTGCTGTTCGTGGCCCTGTTCGGCGCTGCGTACGCCTGGATGGCGATGCAGCCCACCCTCTGCCGTCCCTTGCTGACGATGGCGGTGGTCGGCAAGACGGGCGTGTTCGTGGTGTCCATCGTGTGCTGGCAACTTGGCGACATTCCCCTGAAGGCGCTGCCGCCGGCGGTGATCGACCTGATTTTCGCGGGGGCGTTTGTTCGTTTGTTGCGCAAGGATGGCCAGGATCGCGCAAATGCATGAGCCCGGCGGCCGGCGCTTGTCCACGCTTGCGGCATTCCAAACCATGTCGTAGGGCCGTGCGTGCTGGACATTGCGCATTTGAAGAGGTGAGCAAGCCTGCGCGGTGATGCCGGCGTATCTTGCGCATATCGTCAGCCACCCCTTGAATCCGGTGTTCGCGTGAGGATTCGCCGCCTGCAGCCCTTGCTGTTGCTCTGTGCCATTGCGTTGGTGGTGCATGCGGGCCATGCGCGCGGGGCAAATGCCGCTGCGCCAGGGTGCCCGGACCTCACCGGCACCTACCGCGTGCAGCGCACGGCGTGGGTCGACCAATTCCATTTGCACGTGACCGGCACCATGCGGCCGCCGATGCAGGAGCGCCAGTTCGCGACCTTCCAGCAGCGCAGCGGCGGCTACACGCTCATTTGGCACATGCCGCGCGCGGAGGTGGTGGCGCGGGCGCGCGCGGTGGCGGACCGCGATCCGACCAAGTACCGGCATTGGCTGGACATGGCGCTACGCCCGCCGTCCTTGACGTCGCCGGGCGGCAGCACCGAGCAACACTGGTTCAACCAGCTGGCGCATTTGGGGCCCGTGTTCAGGGTGGACGCCGCGCTGCCACTCAAGGAGTGCGAACGCGGGTGGGTGCGGGTGGAGACCCACGGCCGCGACGGAAAGCCGGACGTGGAGGGCGGCATGTCTGGAACCCGCGACGCCACGCTCTGGCTGGGCCGCGACAAGGATGGATCGCTGGCCCTGCAGTGGGTGGAACGCCGCAAGGCCGTCCTGGTGGCGGAGGCGCGCTACACCAAGGAAGTCGCCATCCCGCTGGACTCCAAGGCGCACTTCGACACCTGGCCGGCGGTGCCGACGCCGGATCTGTCGCCGCTGCGCGAGGACGAACTGCCCCCGCGCGAGCGGCCCAAGGGCCAGCTCCTGAAGTGCCAGCTCGATCCCGCCTTGGAGAGCCAGTTCCAGGCGCGGTTGCAGGCATTCCTGCCGCCCCAGGCTGTGCATGTGAATGCCACGCGTGGCGGCGGCTTCTACCAGGGGCCGTTCCTTCCGGACGGCAGTTGCGCGCCGATGCCGTACTACGTGACGATCAGCGCGCGGAATGCGGCGGACATGATGAAGGTCGAGGCGTTCCTGAAGGCGGACCCGTTTTTCGAGCGCATGGATTCACAGCGGTCGGAAGCGCTGCCCGATGGCCGGCTGTGGACGGCATTCAAGATGATGATCGTGCCGGATTGATGCGGCGCGGAATCTTCGCAAGGGCGCGCGGTGACGTAGCATGAGGGCTCGGCCGCATCGGCCGCGACAGCAAGTGCAGACCGGTTGACCCGATCCTGGAGCTCCCATGCCCTCACCCAAATCCAGCAGCGCCACCTCCGCATCCGTCCAGATCAGCAAGAAGATCGCCGCCCTGAAGGATTGGCGCGGCGAAACGCTCGCCCGCATGCGAAAGCTCATCCACGATGCCGTGCCCGGCGTGGTGGAGACGATGAAGTGGGGCGCCACGCCGGTATGGGAA
>JAEUMZ010000167.1 GCA_016790765.1 Betaproteobacteria bacterium | reverse complement strand
CGCCGTGAAAGGCCGGGTCGCTCATGATGGCCTGGCGCGCCACCTCGTTGAAGGCGATGTTCTGCGCCGACAGGTTGGGGGCCGCGGCGATCACCAGGGCATGGGCCACGCGCTGCGGATAGCGGATCGCCCAGCTCAGCGCCTGCATGCCGCCCAGCGAACCGCCCATCACCGCGTGCAGCGTCTTGATGCCCAGCCGGTCGATGAGGCGCGCATGCGAATCGACCCAGTCCTCGACGGTGACCAGCGGAAAGTCCGCGCCCCAGGGCCGGCCCGTCGCCGGGTTTGCGGTCGTGGGGCCGCTGGAGCCGAAGCACGAGCCCAGGTTATTCACACCGATGACGAAGAAGCGGTCCGTGTCGACCGGCTTGCCCGGCCCCACCATGGTGTCCCACCAGCCCACGTTGTCAGGCGCCTCGGCG
Source organism: Betaproteobacteria bacterium (assembly GCA_016790765.1). Classification (GTDB taxonomy): domain Bacteria; phylum Pseudomonadota; class Gammaproteobacteria; order Burkholderiales; family Usitatibacteraceae; genus UKL13-2. Next base: position 13,263 of record JAEUMZ010000167.1, on the reverse strand, counting down.
TAGGTACCGGCCACGTGGTGCGAGGCATTGAGCGCATGGCAGATCAGGATCGCATTGCTGCGCCCGGCATTGAGCGTGCCGTAGGTCTCGTAGGCCAGTTCGTAGTCGCGCAGCACTGCGCCACAGGCCAGGGGCAACGGTTCGGTGAAGCGGGCGAGTTGGGGTGTTGCGAGCATCGGGAGCACGGAAAACAAAAAAGCCCGACAGCTTTTGCTATCGGGCCTTTCTGAATCCACCGGCTTCAGAGCGCCGCTTTAGCCGAATTTGTTGGAACCCGTGGATTCCGCGCCCGCAAGCTGATCGTCAAATCGGCGCAGGACGCAGATTACGCGGTGGGGGATGCGGTGTCAAACGGCCAAGGCGAATCCGCCGATGGACGCCGATGAAAGGCGCGCCGATGAACGCCGATAAAGGCCAAAGAGTTGGCTTTGACTTTATCGGCGTTCATCGGCGCCCCATCGGCGTCCATCGGCGGCAAAGCAGTTTCTAAAATCCTCGCTATTTCACCTCGACCACGCCCTTCATGCTCGGGTGCAGGCCGCAGATGTAGTTGTACACGCCGGGTGCGTCGAAGGTCATCGAGGCATTCTGGCCCTTCAACATGATGGCGCTGCGCTTGCCGTTCGGCCCGGCGATAGTGACCTGGTGCGGGGAATCGTCGGCGTTGACCCAGTTCACCGCCTGCCCGACCTTGGCTTCGACCTTCTCGGGGCCGAACAGGAAGTCGGCGATCGCCACCGTGAGGCCGGCCGGCTTGGCGGCCGGGGCGCCCGGTGCCGTGCCGGCGAAACGCGCCAGCGAGATCACGAAATCCTGCCCCGCATGCGGCTTGTGGCAAACAAAGCAGGTGTCGAGCTTGGCCGCGGTGTTGACGGTCTTGTCGGCCTTGAACGCCTGGTATTCCCACTCGCCGTTGCGAATGTCATCCTTGTACTCGGTGCCCCAACCCTGGCGTTTTTCCATCACCGCGAAGGCCACCAGGTCGCCTTTCTTGAAGCGGCCGTTGGCGTCCTTGACCGGCGTGCCCTTGTCGTCGACCTGGGCCTTGTACTGCACCAGGGTCAGCACCGTGCCCGAGGGAATCGGCTTGCCGGCCTTGACCGCGTCCACGGCCGCCTTGTTGGCCCACAGCTCGCGGTACTGCTTGATGTCGTAGCGATCGACGATGCCGTACAGCACGCCCTTGTCGTAGCCCTCCGGAAAGGCGACCTTGTCCCCCCCGGCCAGGGCGGCACTGGAGAACAACAGCGTGGCGGCGAACAGCGAAATTCTGCGAATCATGGAATCCTCCTTGGGGTGGCTCTGGACAGTTAAAGCGCTCATGGGTCGGGCGGCGGGCAGACTCCTTACGATACGCCGATTGGCGCCTGTTGGTTGCGCAGCAGCGCCATGTGACTTGGTCCCGAAAATCCGGTCTCCCGCATCCTCCAGCCCCGACACGATGGCTACCCTTGCTCCGCATTTTGGATCTGCCAAACTCGCGAACCAAACAAGCCGATACATAGCCGCAGTACTGACTTGAACATCCTGAATGCCAGGTCGGTCAAACGGCAGAGAGCCCGAGCCATCGCAAATTGGTCAATCGGCACTGATTGAGGAGGGTGTATGTCAAATCGCCGTATGCGCTGGTCTCGATTCAATTGGCGATTATTGGCTGTCTTCGTGGCGACATGGATTGTCAACGTCGCATACGCCACTGGCACAGGGGCGGGCTCGGCGCATGTTCAAGATGAGCAGCATCGGCGTGAACGCTTGAACAAGCTGTTGCCGAAGCCGCGTCCAACGTCTGAGAGCCAGAAAGAGTACTGTGGCATGCGTCCAAATCACTTGGGCAAGAAGCAGTTTTATTCCAATGCCATTCGCGGCCGCGTCATTGACGTCGCAAGCAAAAAGCCGATCACAGGCGCCACCGTGCTGGCGCAATGGGGCACGAAGATGCAATATGGTGGCCAACATCTCGGGGAATTCGGCGCGTTGGTACATGCGATTGAAGTGGTTACCGACGAGGCCGGCGAATACGAACTACCTGCCTGGGGGCCGCGCAGCGTAGTTTTCAATCAACAAATTGAAGTCGCATGGTGGCAGAGCTATCCGGACACGCGCATCGACGCAAACCCAGAGATCACCGTTTTTCACGAAGACTACAACACCATGCGGAGGAATATGGACGACAAGCGCATTCCCTTCCGCCGCCTTTTCGCCGGATGGCATGCGGACAGTGACTACAACGGCAAGACACTAGAATTGTATCCATTGAGCCATGTGCAAAGGCCAACCATGAATCACATGTGGGATGTCGCCAAAGACATGGCCGCAATACTTTATGGAATCGGACCGATCGAACCGTGCGCATGGGTCAGATTCAAGAATTCCATCAGATTCGTGATGCCGATGACACTTAAAGGTTGGTCCAATGTCTCGGCAGACGAAAACAAAGAGGGCTTCGTCGCAAGCGAATTGAAGTGCGACGAGTTTAGGAGCAGTCTGGGCTGTCCGTCGCTACGATCATTTCTACTCGAAAACGCCAAGTGAAATTGGATTCGGAAACCCTAGAGTCGATACCGGTGAAGTTGGCGCCAAGTATTGATGCGGTTCAACAACAGACGCGCCAACTATGACAAGACTCTTGGAAGTACTCCGAGCTGCTCTCGTGAGCTTTCAAGTTCGTCGGCCGTGCGACTCGTCAGACACTTACGACTAGCGGGTCTGACTCACAAGATCCGTTACTTGGTGCCGAAAATCCGGTCCCCCGCGTCGCCCAGGCCCGGCACGATGTAGCCGTGGTCGTTGAGCTTTTCATCCAGCGCCGCGGTGGTCACCAGCACGTCGGGGTGGTGGTCGAGCAGGTTTTTCACGCCTTCGGGCGCCGCCAGCAGGCACACGAAGCGGATGGTGGTCACGCCGATCTCTTTCAGCCGCGTGATGGCCGCCACGGCGGAGTTGCCGGTGGCGAGCATCGGGTCGACCACGATCACCATGCGCTCGGCGATGTCCTCGGGGACCTTGAAGTAGTACTCGACCGGTTCCAGCGTGTCCGGGTCGCGGTACAGGCCGACGTGGCCGACGCGCGCCGCGGGCAGCAGTTCGAGCATGCCGTCGAGCATGCCGTTGCCGGCGCGCAGGATCGACACGATGCACTGCTTCTTGCCCGAGATCACCGGCGAGTCGAAGGCGGTGATCGGCGTGGTGATGCGCATCGGCTCGGTGGGCAGGTCGCGCGTGACCTCATAGGCCAGCATCTGCGCGATCTCCTTCACCAGGCGGCGGAATCCGGCGGTGGAAGTTTCCATGCGCCGAAGGTACGTGAGCTTGTGCTGGACCAGGGGGTGGTCGACGACTTCAAGGTTGGGGAATGCGGGGGTCATGGGAGGTCCTCGTGGTGAATCAAAAAACCGTGCCGTCGCTGTCGATGTCCAGCGGGGGTGCGCCACCTGCGCGCATCTGTGCGGCAATCCTGCGCCCGGCGGCCCAGGTGCCGCCCTCGAGAACGCAAGTCAGCGGAAAATCCCCGGCCTGCTTGCCCAGCAGCGCGCGTATCTCCACCGCGATTTCATCGAGCAGCACCACGGTCAGGGCGCGCCACTCGACGATGGCCTCCGAACCCGGTGCCAGGCGCCGTGCAGCGAGGGCGGGATCGGCCGGCTCGATGACGCCCAGATCGAGCAACAGGCCGCCATTGCGATACTCGGGCAGGCCGGTCAGGGCGTCGAGCCCTTCGATGCGCAGGCCGCCGGCCGCCAGGGGTTCCAGCAGCGAATAGGTGAGCCATTGCGTGAGCTTGTGGAACGGCACGCGCCCGCCGGAGGCGGCCGGATGGGGCCAGCAATCGCCCAGCGGCACCCCATCCAGGATCTCGCGGCCCGGCCACAACGGCCCGAGGGCCTTGAGCAGGGTTTCCAGCACGAACCCCGCCTGCAAAGCACCGCCCGCGGCATGCGCGCGGCAGTAATCGAACAAGCAGCCCAGGCGCCGTTCGGCGCCGAACACCGCAGGCGTGGCGTGCGCCACCACGCCGAGCTGCCGGACCAGGTTGGCGCGGCCTTCGAGTCCGACCAGCGGGTTGGTGTCGTCGTCCACCTGGAAGAACTTGTGCACGTGCCCGGCACGCACGCGCATCAGCGCCTCGGCATCGGCGCGCAGCGGCGCGTTGGCGCGGTTTGACAGCACGCCCGAGGCGAACAGCGCGACCGAGGCCACGCCGAGGCCCTCCGATCGGGTGAGCACTTGGCCGCTCGCGGCATCGCGAAACGCCCAGCGCGCACCGGCGCCGGCATCGAGCAGCACGGAGGGGATCACCAGGTCGATCATGGCGCGCACCGCCTCGTCGCCCGCCAGTCCGTGCCTGGCAGCCAGTGCGCCCCAGCGATCGACGCCGCCCGCCTCGATGTGGCGCCAGCGGCTGTGATAGGGCACCGCGAGGTCCGGGTAGCGCGCGCGGATCACGTCCGCCACATAGCGCGCCGCGTCGGCCAGGCGGTGGCGGTGGACCCGAAAGTGCGCAGAGCGGCCGGCCGCGACATGGCCGGCCACCTCACGGCAATGGCGGCGCACCGCGTCGGCGCAGAGCAGCGCGGCGGCCGGGTGTCCGTCGGGCACCGGCGTGTGCCAGCCCTCCGGCTCGGACGTTGCGACGGCGGCGCTCACTGGTCGAGCCCGCGGCCCTTGGCCTCCGCCAATTCCATCTCGTCGGGCAGGTAGTTGGAAAAGTACCCGGCCGCGCGCTTGGCGTCCATTTCGACCCTGGCGTCGGCCGGGATGAGTTGGTCCGGGATCGGCACGCGCTCGACCACCTCGATGCCGGCCTCCACCAGCGCGCCGTGCTTCATGTCGCTCATCGACGCCCAGCGGTCGATCTTCGTGATGCCCAGCCAATGGAACACGTCGGGCATCAGCTGCTGGAAGCGCATGTCCTGCACGCCGGCGACGCACTCGGTGCGCGCGAAGTAGGTTTCCGCGCGGTCGCCGCCGGCCTGGCGCTTCCTGGCGTTGTAGACCAGGAACTTGGTGACTTCGCCGAGCGCGCGGCCTTCCTTGCGGTTGTAGATCACCAGGCCCACGCCGCCTTGTTGCGCCATCTCGATGCACACCTCGATGCCGTGCGCCAGATACGGCCGGCAGGTGCAGATGTCGGAGCCGAACACGTCGGAGCCGTTGCACTCGTCGTGCAACCGGCACGCCACCCTGGTGCCGGGGCGGCCGAGCTGGGTCACGTCGCCGAACAGGTAGAGGGTCATGCCGCCGATCGGCGGCAGGAACACCTTCAGGTCCGAGCGCGTGACCAGCTCCGGGAACATCCCGGCGGTCTGCTCGAACAGCGCGCGCCGCAGCACGGTTTCCTTCACGCCGAAGCGCTCGGCCAGGCCCGGCAGGTACCACACCGGATCGATGGCGGCCTTGGTCACGCGCACGTCGCCGTTGGCCTCCAGCAGCTCGCCATCGGGTGCGAGGCGTCCGGCCTCGATGGCCGCCTTCAGCTCCGGCATGTTGATGTGCGCCTTGGTGATGGCGATGGTCGGGCGGATGTCCGCGCCGGCGGCGATCTCGTGCGCGAACACGTCCGCCACCAGGTGCCCCCAGGGGTCGAGCGAGACGATCCTGGCCGCATCCCCCCACTGTGGATGCGGGCCGACCGGCGCCGCCGGCGCGGTGTTGGTGAGGTCCGGTTTGTGGTCGCGCTGCAGCTGGCCCGAGGCCACGGCCAGCGCGCGGTACACCGCGTAGGCGCCTGCGTGCGTGCCGATCACGTTGCGTTGCGACGGGTCGGTGAGGCTGGCGATCAGCGGACCGCGCTCCACCGCGTTCTGTGCGCCCCAGCGAATGTCGAAGTACGACCCCGCGCGGCGCGCATTGCGCGGATGGGACGTGAGGACGATGTGGTCGGCCATGCGGCAGGCGCTCCGGGCGGTGGCAAGCGGGCTCCGATTGTATGCCGATTGCGCCCGCGCGACGGCCCCGCCCGGCCCTCCATGCGCGCGCACCAGACCCTAGAATCACCGGGTGCCCGCGCCTTTTGCGCCGGGCGGGATGGCGCGCGTGGACCTGAAGTCACTGATTGCCGTCACCGTGCTGTTCATGCTGCTCAACGGCGGCGTGCTCGGCCTGGTGCACAAGAGCCTGACGGCCGATGTCCAGCCGGCGGCGAGGGACTGGCGCATCGCAACGCTCCTGTCGGCGGCAGGGTCGCTGCTCATCACGGTGCAGTACGCCTACCCGCCGTGGTTCATCCTGCCGCTGGCCAATGGCCTGTTGTTTGCCGGCGCCGCGCTGTTCTGGCGCGCGGTACAGCGCTTCTGTGCGCGTCCGCACCCGGCCTTCATGGCGCTGCCGGCGGTGCTGGGCGTGGCGGCCGTGGCCTGGGTGTCCGTTTCCCGCGAAACGCACGTTGCGCGTGTCCTGGTGTCGAGCCCGGTCTGGGCGATCTACGTCTTTGCCGCCGCATGGACGCTGATCCGCCACGGTGCGCCGGTGGCGCGCATCAGCCGCCTGGTGTTGATCGCGATCTTCCTGATCGTCGGTCTGTTCATCGTCGTGCGTGCGGTCCATTTCAGTGTGGCCCCGCAGGTGCCCGACAGCCTCCTGGTGGCCGACGCGGCGGTCAACGTGGCGGCCATCGTCCTGCTGTCCACCCTGCCGGTGATCGGCACCACGGCGTTCATCCTGATGTGCTCGGAACGCCTGCGGCAACAGTGGGAGCACGCCGCCGCGACCGACGACCTGACCGGCCTGCCCAACCGGCGCAGCATCACCGCCACCGGCAACGCGCACTTCAACGCCGCGCGGCGCGCCGGCCAGGTGGGCACTTTCGCGGTGGCGGTGATCGACATCGACCGCTTCAAGTCGATCAACGACCGATTCGGACACGAGGGCGGCGACATCGCGCTCAAGCACGTGGCGCGCGTCCTGGACACGCATTGCCGCGGCCCCAGCCTGGTCGGCCGCCAGGGCGGCGAGGAGTTCGTGGCGCTGCTCGACATCGCCAACGCCGAGGAGGCGCGCATCGCGGCCGAGCGCCTGCGCCAGGCCATCGAGTCCCTGCCGGCGCCGTTGGCGGACACGCCGCTGCCGGTGACCGCATCGATCGGCGTCGGGGTGATGGCCGGCAGCGACGCCGACTACGACGCGGTGCTGCAGCGCGCCGACCGCGCCCTGTACGCGGCCAAGCAGGGGGGGCGCAACCGCGTGGTGCTCGGCCGCGACGCGTGACGCATTGCAACAGTGCGTCGCCGGCATGCCGCGCCCGTTGACGCTGCGTGCGACGCGGGCGGATACTGGCCGAAGGCATCCAGCAGCAGGAGGCGGCGATGAAACGATGGCTCATGGTTCTGGTGCTGGCGCTGGCCGGCGGCTGCGCGACGATGGTCCCGGTGCCGGAGCCGGACACGCTATTCCGCGACGCCGCGTTCGCACCCGCCGCGCCGGTGCTGACCGCGGCGGAGATCTTCTCGCTCTCGCCGGCGATGCGGCGCTACATGGAGACCGACATCGCGCGCGAATCGCGCAGCAAGGGCCGCATCCACGGCTTGATCGACACGCTCTACACGCCGGGCCAGCTCAAGCTCGATTACGACGCCGCCTACACGCGCACGGCGCGCGAGTCGTTCGAGGCGCGCGCCGGCAACTGCCTGTCGCTGGTGATCATGACCGCGGCCTTCGCCCGCGAATTGGGCGTGCCGGTGCGTTTCCACAACGTCTACACCGAGGAGACCTGGACGCGCTCGGGCAGCGTGCTGTTCGCCAGCGGCCACGTCAACCTGACCATGGGCAGCATCTACGCGAACACGCGCACGCGCCTGGGCGAACTCTCGCCGCTGACCATCGACTTCGTGCGGCCGGACCCGAACTTCCTGCAGCGCGCCTGGGAGATCGGCGAGGACACCATCGTGGCGATGTTCATGAACAACCGCGCCGCCGAGGCGCTGTCGCGCGGCGACACGCGCACCGCCTACTGGTGGGCCAAGGCCGCGGTGCTGCAAGACCCGAAGTTCTTCCCCGGCTACAACACGCTCGGCGTGGTGCACCGGCGCAACGGCGACCCCAAGCTCGCCGAGCGGGTGTTCAATTTCGTCCTCTCGCGCGAGCCGGGCAATGTCAACGTGATGTCCAACCTGGCGGTGGTGATGGAGTCGCAGGGCCGCACGGTCGAGGCCACGCGGCTGGCGCGCGAGGTGGAGCGGCTGCGGCCCTATCCGCCGTTCCATTTCTTCGACCTCGGCATGGCGGCGATGAAGCAGCGCGATTACCGCACGGCGCGCGACCTGTTCCTGAAGGAGGTCGAGCGCGCGGCTTACCACCCGGATTTTCACTTCTGGCTCGGCGCCGCCTATGTGGGCCTCAACGACCTGAAGCGCGCGCAGAAGCACCTTACCATCGCGATGGAGAACAGCACCACGCAGCGCGACCACCAGATCTACGCGGCCAAGCTCGAATGGATCCGCGCCAAAGGATCGTAGGGTTTGTTGCAAAACTACTGCGCGGGCCACTACGCGTCTCCGGTGCTCGCCGTACACGGCGTACGTGTCCGCTATTCCTCGGCCGCTGCATCGGCCTCTGGCGCTCGCGGGCTCGGAGCAATGCTCCGCGAATTCCCCGCTCACGTAACGCGAACTTGGCCCGCTCGCTACGTTTTTCAACAAACCCCCTTGGACTTGGAGTGGCTCATGCTCATCGAACCCGCCGCCTCGATCGCGAAGCTGGGGTTTCGCAAGTGGTATGAACGCCAGTTGATCGACGGCCACCTGGCCCTGGTCACCTGCATCCTGGCGCTGATCCTGGCTGCGGCCAGCCTCGAGGCGTTCTCGCTCAAGGCACCCTTGACCCTGCTGGTCGCCTACCTGCTGGCCTGCGGCGGCGCCGGCTACGTGGCGTGGCGCGCGTGGTGCCGCTACCGGCGTGTCATGCTCGACGCCTGGCGGCTGGGCGAGCATGCAGTCTGCGCACAGTGCAGCGCCTACGGCCGCCTGGCGGTGGAGTCCAGCGGCGTGTGCGATGGCGACCGCCCCTGGATCGACGTCCAGTGCCGCAAATGCGGCTTCAAGTGGCGCATGCCGAGATAGGGTCCGCGCCGCCGGCGGCGGCCGGCATTGCCGGCTCGGCGGGCGCGGCGCCGGTGATGAAGTACATGTCGATCTCGCCCTTGCCCTTGGCCTCGAGCTTGCCGCGGTACTGGGTGGCGAAGACGCCCTTGACCAGCGCGCGCGTCACCGAAGAAATGTTGACGCGGCCCGGCGCGGAATGGCTCTCCATGCGGCTCGCCACGTTGACCGTGTCGCCCCAGATGCCGTAGGCGTACTTGGTGCTGCCGACCACGCCGGCCACCACCGGTCCCGAGTGCACGCCGGCGCGCAGCTGCCATTGCAGCGCCGCTCTCTCATTGCGGTGCATGATGTAGGCTTGCATCGCCAGGGCGGCGCGCACCGCGCGCGCGGCATGGTCGGGTACCGCATTCGGCACGCCGGCCGCGGCCATGTAGGCATCGCCGACGGTGTTGATCTTCTCCAGCCCGTACTCGGCGACGATGTGGTCGAAGGCGGTGAAGATGTCATTGAGTTCACTCACCGCGACCTGCGGCGGGATGGTGGCGACGGTCTTGGTGAAATCGACCAGGTCGGTGAACAGCACGCTCACGTCCTCGTGGCGCTTGGGTTCGCTTGCGCCCGTGGACTTCAGTTCTTCGGCGATCGACGGCGGCAGGATGTGCAGCAGCAGCGCTTCGGCGCGCTGGCGTTCGCGCGCCAGTTCCGCGGTGCGCTCGGCCACCTTGGTTTCCAGTTCGGTCTTCTGGCGCTCGAAGAACAGCCGCCGCTCGGCGGCCAGTTCGGCTTTCATGCGCCGCGTGCCGATCACCGCGATCTGCATGAACACCAGCATGTCGAGGGTCGCGGCGGCCTGGAACGAGTGCAGTGTCCAGAAGTTGGCATCGATCGACCCCTTGACCACGCCGATCATGATGGCGCTGCCGACGAGGTAGCCGGTCCAGGCGAACAGGAACCAGCCGCCCACCGTATCGCCGCGCTTGAGGCGCTTGATGATGCCGGGCGTGCCCAGCACCACCGGCAGCAGGCCCAGGGTCCCCATCAGCGCGCCCACCTGCCGGATGCCGAGCCAATCCGCGGCGTGCGCGAGGGCAGCGATCGCCAGGATGGCGGCCAGCACCCGGAGGGCGGTGCGCAGCGGGCGCGGCGTGTCCTCGCGCAGGACATCCTCGACGAACAGCGCCGTGGCGCAGGCCGTCAGCAGCGAGGAGAGGCCCGCCATGTGGCTTTCGATCCAGTTCCAGTCGCGCCACAGGTATTGCTCGCCGATGCCGAAGAAATGCAGGGAGAACATGGTGCTGCCCACGATCAGCAGTGCGTACTTCACATACAGGCGCTCCTGCATCACGCGCCATTGCAGCAGGCTGTAGAAGAACAGCCAGACGGCCAGGCTCGCCAGCAGCCCCTGCAGCATGGTCTCGATCAATTCACCGCGGTGGTACGCAGGCCAGGTGGCGAGGTGCACCGGCAGGATCTTCGAACCCTGGCTCTCGACACGGATCAGGAGCTCGCTCGCGCCGGGCGGGAAGGCGATTTCGACTGCGTGATTGCGCCCGGCGATCGGCCGCGACGCGCGCGGCACCTGGTTGCCGGTGGCGGGAAATGCGGTCAGCCGTCCACCCGCCGCCAGCGTCACATCGATGCGTTGCAGCAGGGCGTAATCGACCGCCAGCACGCGCACCGCGGGCACCGGCGCCGGGTTGTCGATGCGTGCACGCAACCAGACCACCGGTTCGGCGAATCCAAGCGTGGCATGGGCGCCGGCAGGCGGCGAGAACAGGGCCGGTTGTGCCAGCGCCGTCGCGGCATCGAGCGCCGGTTGCACCTCGCGGTGCAGCGTGAGCAGCGGCCACAGGTCGATGTCCGCCGCCGCCGGCGTGAGGCGCACCGCCGCCGGCGCGGCGGCGGCACCCCAGGACAGGGCCAGCAACAGGAGGCAGGCAAGCGCACGCAGCCAACGCATCTCGGAAACGCCCGGGTCTGCGGCAGGAGGGCCGCGCCGTGAATCTACCGGATTGCGAACAACCGTCAAGTCCCGTTCGCGGCGGACGGCCGGTGCCGCCGGTTCAGCCACCAGGCAAACACGCCGGCCGTGACAAACATGAACAGCGAGTAAATGGCGGCGGGCACGCTCATGGTGCCGTTGCCCAGCACGTTGAGCGCGATGAAGATCGCCAGCGTGCCATTGTGGATGCCGATTTCCATCGCAATCGCGATTGCCTGGCGGTCCGGCAGCTTCACGGCCAGCGGGATGCCGTAGCCCACGCCCATCGACAGCAGGTTGAACAAGAGGCAGGCCACGCCCACCACCGCGAAGTACCGGGTGAGCACCGCCCACTCCTGCGCCACCGCCGCGACCACCAGGGAGGCCAGCAGCAGGACGGAGAAGATGCGGATCGGCCTTTCCAGGCGCAGCGCCAGGGAGACAAACCGCGAACGCAGGAACATGCCGATCGCCACCGGGCCGAGGATGATCACGCCCACCTCGATCACTTTCTTGAACGGCGGCGGCACGTACTGGTCGGCGCCCATGAAGTAGACGAGGGCGCCGCTGACGATGAACGGCAGGGCAAACAGCGACAGCAGGGAGTTGATGGCGGTGAGCGTGATGTTGAGCGCCACATCGCCGTGCGCCAGGTGGCTGTAGATGTTGGCCGTGGCGCCGCCGGGCGAGGCGGCCAGCAGCATCATGCCGACCGCCAGCTCAGGCGGCAGCTGGAGCAGCACGGCGATGCCGAAGCAGGCGGCGGTCAGCACGAACATCTGGATGAACAGGCCGACCAGCACGGCCTTGGGAAAGCGCACCACGCGCGTAAAGTCGTCGATCGACAGCGACAGGCCGAGGCCAAGCATGATCACGCCCAATGCAATGGGCAGGAGCGTGTTGGTGATGATCGAGCTTTCCATGGCGGTGTTCTTTCAATAGGGAAGGCAATTGTCGGGCGGCGGCGGCAACTTGTCTGTCGCATGCGGGACAGCGGTAGAACCTGGATCGTGTACCCGAGAAGTCGATTGTCGATGAACTGCCGTTGAAAAACCCAGGACACAGAGAGTTCAGAGACGTGGGAGAACACAGAGACTGTTCTTGAGGATCTGAGCGATTCGACAGCCTTCTCCGTGGTCTCCCTCATTTCCCCACCCTCTGTGTTCCCGCTCTAAAACTCCCGCACCACGTGCTGCTGGCGCCGCGACACCGGCAGGCGCTCGGCCAGTCCGCGCAGTACCACCACCCAGTGCACGCCCGCATCGCCGTCCTCCGCCGCCGCGGCGCGCTCGAAGCCGGCCACGAAGGCCCTCGCCACCAGGGTGTTGCGGTGCACGCGCATGAACGCATCTCCGAATTCCTCCTCGATGCGGGTGAGCGAATCCTCCATCAGGTGCTCGCGCGCCAGGGTGCGCACGGTGATGTACTTCTGCTCGGCGCGCAGATAGGCCACCTCTTCCAGCGGCACCAGCACGATCTTGCCGCGCTCGTGGATGGAGAAGTGGCGCCGCCGGGCCTCGGCGGTGGCGGCCACCGCGTCGGCCATCGCGGGCTTCGGCGGCCGCGCCTTCTTCAGCGCCGCCAGCAGGCGTTCGGCGCGGATCGGTTTCAACAAGTAATCGACGGCGTTCAACTCGAAGGCCTGCACGGCGTACTGGTCGTAGGCGGTGGCGAAGATGAGCTTGGGCGGGTGGTCCATGCGCGCCAGGTGCCGCGCCACCTCGATGCCGTCCATCACCGGCATGCGGATGTCGGTGATGACGATGTCGATGCCGCCGTTGTTGACGGCCTCGAGCGCCTCCACGCCGTTGGCGGCGGTGTCGGCGATGATCAGGGGAAACTCCTCGCGGCAATCGTCGAGCACGTCGGTCAGGCGCTTCAGCGCCGGGGCTTCGTCGTCGACAATGAGGATGCGCGCGCTCATCAAACCTCCTGTTTCTCGGCCGGGATCTTGATGGTCACCACGTACTGCTCGCCCGCGACCTCGGCCGCCAGCTCGGCCTCGGCATCGAAGTGCAGCTGCAGGCGCTCGCGGATGTTGGCGATCGCCATGCGGTTGCCGGACACATGCGTGGAACCGGGGTGGAACGGGTTGGTGATGCGGATCTCGAACTGCTTGCCGCGCGGCGTGACCGCGATCGACAGCGTGCCGGGCGCATTGCGCGGCTCGATGCCGTGGTACACGGCGTTTTCCACCAGCGGCTGCAGGATCAGCGGCGGCACGCGCGCGGCGTTGGCGTGCTCGGC
>JAEUMZ010000141.1 GCA_016790765.1 Betaproteobacteria bacterium | reverse complement strand
AGGACTTGGACAGCATCGCCTGCAATTGCGAGACCAGGAACACCGCGGCGCCGACCAGCGCGGCGAACACCTGCGCGATGGTCTTGGCCCGGCGCGCGCCGAACGCCTTCACCAGCACCAGCGTGAAGGCGATGCCGATTGCCGCCGCCAGGAGACCCGTGGCGGCGAGCGCCGGATACAGCGACAACAACCCCGGCCGCCCGAACAGCGGTCCCAGGTGCGCGAGCGGCAGAACCACCGCGGCCGGCAGCAGGATCGTTCCGCTGGCGATGCCGAGCCCGCGCACCGCCAGCACGTGACGCGCCGGCAATGGCGAGGACATCAGGAGGTCGAGGTCGCCGCGGTCGAAGACGGCGGTCACCGCATGTGCGATGGCCTGCGAGACCATGATGAGGAAAAAGAACCAGAACACCGCGCCCGCGACCACGGTGGCCATCGCGGGCACGGCCTGGTCCTCGGCCCCGGCCAGCATCCGCCAGGCCACGAAGTGCAGCAGCGACCACAGCACCACGCCGCAGGACAGCAGCACCCAGATCTTCTTGCCGCCCAGGCCGCGCCAATTGAGCCGCCACTCGTGGCGATAGAGCCAGAAAAGCCCGCCGGGCGCCGCCCAGGCGCTCACGCGTGGCGCTCGGTCAGGTTGAGGAACACGTCCTCCAGGGTCGCACCCGTTGCGCCTTTGGGCGCCAACTCACCCTGCGCCACCAGTGCGCGCAGTTCTTCGAGCGTGCCTTGCGCGACGATGCGGCCCTTCTGGATGATGGAGATGCGCTCGGCCAGGCGTTCGGCGATTTCCAGGATGTGCGTGGTGAGCACCACGGTGTTGCCGCGCCTCACGTAGTCCACCAGCATGTCCTTGACGCTGCGCGCCGCGTGCGCATCGAGGCCGGTGAGCGGCTCGTCGAGGATCATGAGCTTTGGTTCGTGGATCAGTGCGCCGGCCAGCGCGAGTTTCTGGCGCATGCCGCGCGAAAAGCCTTCGGCGTACTCGGCGCGGTGGTCCCACAGCTCCAGCCACTTGAGCAGGTCCTCGGCGCGCTTTGCGGCCGCGCCGGATTCCACCGCCCACAGTCCGGCCACGAACTCCAGGTACTCGATGGCGTTCAACTTGCCATAGAGCATCGGGTCGTCGGGCAGGAAGGCAGTGATGCGCTTGGCCGCGGTGCCGTCGGTAACCACGTCGTGGCCGAAGATGCGCGCCGTGCCGTGGTCGGGCTTGAGCAGCCCCGCCACCATGCGCAGGGTCGTGGTCTTGCCCGCACCGTTGGGGCCGAGCAGGGCGTGGAATTCGCCGGCGGGGACTTCGAGGTCCAAGGCCTCCACGGCGGCCTTGCCGGCGAAGCGCTTGGTGAGTTGGTGGATGGTGAGGGCGGGGGGCATGTCCATCAATGTAGAAGACCACCAATCGCTATCTGGACCAAATGATCCAACCGGCAGCCAACATTGTCGCGACCAATGCGGATCCGCTCACCCACAATGAGACCCACTGTTTCCGGTGCAGCCAAGTGAACAGTCCTGAAATCAAGCCAATCCAAACAAGAATCGAAACTGCGCCTTTGGTTTGATGACCGTCGTGGATTTGCATTAGCGCCCAAATGCCAGGCCAAAACAGCGCAAGCATGACGATTGCGCCAAACTCGCTTCCGACAAAGAAGACGCCTGGCGTGGATTTTCTCGCTTCCCGTTCGGCAATTTCTTCCTTGGACGCGAGTCCAAACTTGCGCGCGGCAAATGCGTTGACCATGATTGCAATCAATGTGGAGCGCACTACGGAAGCTGTTAGGAAGGGTACAAAAATCAGAAACACCAGGAACGCCAATAGCCGTCTCCAGCTTCCGGTGATTGATTTCAAGTGGGCGGCGACGCCAGCCGCGCTCCACACCTTGTGGTAAGTCACAGCAAGTTCCCAGACCATCAATGCGGCCAAAATCAACAGAATCGCCGTCAACAGTGAAAGGAGCTTCAGCGTGTCCAAATAGTCACTATCGTAGGACCACATGAAGAGTCCGGCGGCGAGAGTGCCAAGCGCAACACACGCGGAAAGAACTCCTGCGCGCGCGGTGTTCGGGTCAAATACACTGAACACAGACCAACATATCAAGAATGCGGCCACAACGCCGGACACATTCACGAAACTGGTCTTGAGCCATTGAATCATTGGATGCTGCACACCCAACTCAGATGGCTCCGGAAAACGGAATCAGAAATACGCCTCTTCCATCGCCAAAACTGCCTCCGCCCCGCCGGTGACGGTGTCGGCGAGGCTGGTCGCCAGCGGCAGGATGTGGGTGGCGTAGAAGCGCGCGGTGATGAGCTTGGCCCTGAGGAAATCCGCATCGCCGCCACCGGCGGCCAACTGCCTTGCCGCCACCTCCGCCGAGCGCGCCATCATCCACGCGCCGCAGACGGTGCCGGCCAACTTGAGATACGGCACGGCGCCCGCCATGACTGCACCCGGCGTGGAGCTCCACATGGTCACGATCCATTCCGTGGCGCGTTTCAGTTCCTTCAGGCCGCTGGTCAACGCGGCGCCGACACCGCGCAGGCCCGCATCGCCCGACGCATGCAGCGCCGCGGCGGTCTTTTCCATTTCAACCAGCAGCGCCAGCATGGTCTGCCCCGCCTCGCGCCCAACCTTGCGGCCGACCAGGTCGTTGGCCTGGATGCCGGTGGTGCCTTCGTAAATGGTGGAGATGCGCGAATCGCGGTAGAACTGCGCCGCACCGGTTTCCTCGATGAAGCCCATGCCGCCGTGCACCTGCACGCCGAGCGAGGTGACGTCGATGCCCGCTTCCGTGCTCCAGCCCTTGACGATGGGAATCATCAAGTCGACCAGCGCCTGATGCATGCGCTTGTCTTTTTCATCGGTGGCGCGCTCGGCCACGTCCAGGCAGCTTGCGGTCCAATAGATCAAGGCCCGCATGGCCTCGGTGTAGGCGCGCATGGTCAAGAGCATGCGCTTGATGTCCGGGTGGTGCACGATGGCGACCGTCTTCGGGTTGCCCGGCATCGGCACCACGGGGCGGCCTTGCAGGCGTTCGCGCGCCCACACGCAGGCGTGCTGATAGGCGCGCTCGGAAATCGACACTCCTTCCAGCCCCACGCCCAGGCGCGCGGCGTTCATCATCACGAACATGTATTCCAGGCCACGATGCGCTTCGCCCACCAGATAGCCGGTGGCGCCACCGTTGTCGCCGTAGACCATCACGCAGGTCGGGCTGCCGTGGATACCGAGCTTGTGTTCGATGGACACGCATTTCACATCATTGCGCGCGCCGGGGGTGCCATCGGCATTCAGATGGAACTTCGGCACCACGAACAACGAGATGCCCTTCACGCCCTCCGGCGCGCCGTCGATGCGCGCCAGCACCAGGTGCACGATGTTGTCGGTGAAATCGTGTTCGCCGTAGGTGATGAAAATCTTCTGTCCACTGATCTTGTAGGTGCCGTCGGCCTGGGGTGTTGCCTTGGAACGCACCAGCGCAAGATCCGAACCGGCCTGCGGTTCGGTGAGGTTCATGGTGCCGGTCCATTCGCCTGCAACCATCCTGGGCAGGAACTTGTCCTTCACGTCCTGCGTCGCATGTGTCGCCAAGGCATCGACCGCCCCATTGGTGAGCAATGGGCAGAGCTTGAACGCCATGTTGGCCGAGCCGAGCATTTCGGACACCGGGATCGCGATCGCGTGCGGCAATCCCTGGCCGCCGAACTCGACCGGCCCGGCCAGTGCGCTCCAGCCGCCTTCGACGTATTGCCGGTAGGCGTCCTTGAACCCTTTCGGCGTGGTGACCACCCCGTCTTTCCACTGGGCGCCCTCGAGGTCACCGGACCGGTTGAGCGGCGCCAGGACGCCGGCGGCAAACTTGCCCGCCTCCTCCAGGATCTGCGCTGCGAGTTCAGCGTTCACCTCCTCGCAACCGGGCAGGCCGGACACGCGGTCGAGGCCGATGACGTCGTTGAGAAGAAAGCTGATGTCTTTCAGGGGCGGGGTGTAGGTGCTCATGGCCGTGGTGATGTTGAAAGTGAGGGATTGGAAACACGAAGACCACTGAGACCTCGGAGAAAAACTGCTCGTTCCTCCGTGGTCTCAGTGGTCTCCGTGTTGAAACGCTGTTTGGATGGTGGAACTACAACGCGGCCGTCAACTCCGGCACCACATTGAACAAATCGCCCACCAATCCGTAATCGGCCACTTGAAAGATGGGCGCTTCGGGGTCCTTGTTGATGGCGACGATGACCTTGCTGTCCTTCATCCCGGCCAAATGCTGGATGGCGCCGGAAATGCCGACCGCGATGTAGAGCTCGGGCGCGACGATCTTGCCGGTCTGCCCCACCTGGTAATCGTTGGGGACGAAGCCGGCATCGACGGCGGCGCGCGAGGCGCCCAGTGCAGCGCCGAGCTTGTCGGCAAGGGGTTCGAGCACGGCACGATACTTGTCGCCATCGCCCAGCCCGCGCCCGCCCGAGACGATGCGTTTGGCGGCGGCCAGCTGGGGGCGATCCGACTTGGTCATCTCGCGGCCGGTGACTTTCGACAGCCCCGCATCCGCACCCGCGGCGATGTTCTCGGTGGCCGCACTGCCACCCCCCGCTGCGGCATCGAAGCCGGTGGCGCGCACGGTGATGCACTTGATGGCGTCGGAAGATTTCACGGTGGCGAACGCGTTGCCGGCGTAAATGGGGCGCACGAAGGTGTCGGCCGATTCCACCGCGACGATGTCGGATACCTGCGCCACGTCGAGCAGCGCCGCCACGCGCGGCATCAGGTTCTTGCCGAACGCGGAGGCACTCACCAGCACGTGCGAGTACCCTTTCGCCAAGCCGACCACCAGCGGCGCGAGGTTCTCGGCCAGGCCGTCGGCGTACTGCGGCGCATCCGCCACCAGCACCTTGGCCACGCCGGAGACGGCTGCCACTGCAGCCGCAGCCGCGCCGCAGCCGCTACCCGCGACCAGCACGTGGATGTCGCCGCCGCATTTCGATGCGGCGGTGATGGAGTTGGTCACGCCCGGCTTCAGGTGGGCGTTGTCGTGATCGGCGATGACGAGGATGGACATGGGATTTGGGGCTTGGGATTGGGGACTGGGGATTGGGGTTTGGCGTCAGCGTGATTCTCAATCTTGTCGCCCCGGACTTGTTCCGGGGGTGAGGAAGGGGTTTCGCGAAGCATGCTTCGCGCCTGACGAACGCCAATCCGGTGCAACGGATTGGCCCAATTTGACCTTTGCGAACTTGGGCCCCGGAACAAGTCCGGGACGACACTTTGCTTTTCGCGCAGACGCCACGCGCCGATGCTGCTGCGTTACAAAACTTTCGCTTCGTTCTTGAGCTTGTCCACCAGCGCCGCCACATCCGGCACCATCACGCCGCCCTTGCGCTTGGGCGGCTCGACGACTTTGAGCGTGGTGAGGCGCGGCGTCACATCCACGCCCAGCGATTCCGGCGTGACCACATCGAGCGGCTTCTTCTTCGCCTTCATGATGTTGGGCAGCGTGGCGTAACGCGGTGTGTTGAGGCGCAGGTCGGTCGTCACGATGGCGGGCAGCTTCACCGACACCGTTTCCAGACCGCCATCGACCTCGCGCACCACGCTGGCATTGCCGTCCGCCAGCGTGACCTTGGAGGCAAACGTGGCCTGCGGCCAGCCCAGCAACGCGGCGAGCATCTGGCCGGTCTGGTTGGAGTCGTCGTCGATGGCCTGCTTGCCGAGGATCACCAAGCCCGGCGCTTCCTTGTCGCACAGCGCCTTCAGGAGCTTGGCCACGGCCAGCGGCTGGAGGTCGGCGCTCGACTCGACCAGGATCCCACGGTCCGCGCCCATCGCCATCGCGGTGCGCAGCGTCTCCTGGCACTGCGTCACGCCGATCGACACGGCGACGACCTCGGTCGCGGCGCCGGCTTCCTTCAGCTTCAGCGCTTCCTCGACGGAAATTTCGTCGAAGGGGTTCATGGACATCTTGACGTTGGCGAGGTCGACACCAGTCTGGTCGGCCTTGACGCGGACCTTGACATTGTAGTCGATCACCCGTTTGACGGGAACGAGGATTTTCATGGGGGAATTTGAATCGGAGTGGAGTGCGGAAACCAACGCCGATTATAGCGAAGCACGCGCAGGGCTCCCGCACCCGGTGCGCGGCAGTTGAAGGTCAAACCCAAGCACTGGTGCGGCGTTCCATGGCCTTTTGCCCGGTGCGGCGCGCCTGATCTGGGGTTTGCCCCCGACGCCCGCCCGAATGCCGGCTCAATGTCCGCCGTTGCGACGCTTGAGGATCCGGTACTCGAACTCGCCGACGATGCCGCGGCGAAACGCCAAAACGCACACCACGAAGGTCGCGCCCATGATGATCGTCACCCAGGAGCCGAAACCGGAGAGATAGTTCTGCATCGCCACGATCACGCCCGCGCCCACCACCGGGCCGACGATGGTGCCCATGCCGCCCAGGAGCGTCATCAACACGACCTCGCCGGACATCTGCCAGGTGACATCGGTCAGCGTCGCCAATCCCAGCGCCAATGTCTTGGTGGCGCCCGCCATGCCGGCCAGGCCGGCCGAGAGGATGAAGGCCACCAGTTTGTAGCGGTCCACGTCGTAGCCCAGCGACAGGGCGCGTGCCTCGTTCTCGCGGATCGATTTCAGCACCTGCCCGAACGGCGAATGGATGATGCGGTGGATCAGCGCAAAGCCGCCGACGAAAATGGCCAGCACGAAGAAGTACATGTGCAGGTCGCTTTTCAGGTCGATCAATCCCAGGAGCTTGTTGCGCGGCACGCTCTGGATGCCGTCCTCGGCATAGGTGAACGGCGCCTGCACGCAGAAGAAGTAGATCATCTGCGACAAGGCCAGCGTGATCATGGCGAAGTAGATGCCCTGGCGCCGCACCGCCAGCGTGCCGACGATGGCGCCGATGACCGCGGAACAGGCGGTGCCGAACAGGATCGCCACTTCCGGCGTCCAGCCCCACACCTTGGCCGCGTGGGCGCAGGCGTAGGCGGCCGAGCCGAAGAACATCGCGTGGCCGAACGAAAGGAGCCCGGTGAAGCCGATCAGCAGGTTGAACGCGCAGGCGAACAGCGCGAAGCACAACAGCTTCATCAGGAACAGCGGGTAGCCCACGAACGGCGCCACCAACGCCACCACGAGCATCGCGCCATAGAACATCGTCGTCTTGTTCATGCGTCTCACTTCTCCTTGCCGAACAAGCCGGCGGGCCGCACCATCAGCACGATGGCCATGATGACGAACACCACCGTGGTGGACGCTTCCGGGTAATACACCTTGGTCAAGCCCTCGATCAGCCCGAGGCCCAGTCCGGTGACGATGGACCCCATGATGGACCCCATGCCGCCGATCACCACCACGGCGAACACGACGATGATGATCGAGGAGCCCATGGTGGGCGCCACCAGGTACACGGGCGCAGCCATGACGCCGGCGAATCCGGCCAGCCCGACGCCGAAGGCGTAGGTGAGCGTGATCATCAGCGGCACGTTGATGCCGAACGCCTGTACCAGCTTGGGATTCTCGGTCCCGGCGCGCAGGTAGGCGCCCAGCTTGGTCTTCTCGATCACGTACCAGGTGGCAAAGCACACCAGGAGGGACGCGACCACCACCCAGGCACGATATTTGGGCAGCATCATGAAGCCCAGGTCGATGGGACCGCGGAAGACTTCCGGCAGGTCGTAAGGCTGGCCGGACGAGCCGTAATAGTGGCGGAACACGCCCTCGGTGACCAGGGCCAGGCCGAAGGTCAGCAACAGGCCGTAGAGGTGGTCGAGCTGGTAGAGCCACTTCAGCATGGTGCGCTCGATGACCACGCCGATGGCCGCCACGCCCAGCGGCGCCAGGATCAGCGAGTACCAATAGTTGACGCCCGCATAGTTGAGCAGCATCCAGGAAAAGAACGCGCCCACCATGTACAACGCGCCGTGCGCGAAGTTGACGATGTTGAGCATGCCGAAGATCACCGCCAGGCCCAGCGACAGCAGGGCGTAGAAGCAGCCGTTGACCAGCCCGATGGTGAGCTGGCCCATCAGCGCCTGGACCGGTACGCCGAAGATCTCGCTCATGCGCGCCCCTTCGCCAGCAGGGCCGGGCAGCGGGTTTGCGACAGCGGCTGGAAGGCGTCCTCGCCCTTCACCGTCTCCACCAGCTTCAAGTAATCCCAGGGCGCCTTGGACTCGGCGGGCTTCTTCACCTGGAACAGGTACACGTCGTGCTGCATCAATCCATCCTCGCGAATCCGCCCGTTCTTGGTGAACACGTCGTTGACCGGCGCGGCATGCATGGCCTTCATCACTTTCGCCGTGTCGTCGGTGCCGGCCGTGCGCACCGCCTTCAGGTAGTGCGACACCGAGGAATAGACGCCGGTGTGGATCGCGTTGGGCATGCGGCCGTTGTGGAGCGCGGCAAAGCGCCGCCCGAAGGCGCGCGTCTCGTCGTTGGTGTCCCAGTACCAGCCCTCGGCCATGTACAGGTCCTGCGCGGCGGGCAGCCCCAGCGCATGCACCGCCGAGATGCCCAGCAACAGCGTCACCAGGCGCTGCTTCTTCGGGATGCCGAACTCGGTGGCCGACTTGATGCTGTTGACCGTGTCGGTGCCGGCATTGGCCAGCGCGACAATGTCCGCCTTCGACGCCTGGGCCTGCAACAGGAAGGAGGAGAAGTCGCCGACGTCCAGCGGATGGCGCACGCCCCCCACCACGGTGCCGCCGGCCGCGCGCACCACGTTCGAGGTGTCGCGCTCCAGCGAGTGTCCGAAGGCGTAGTCGGCGGTGAGGAAAAACCAGCGCTTCCCGCCGATGCGGACGATGGCCTTGCCCACCACGTTGGCCAGCGAGTGGGTGTCGTACACCCAATGCAGGCTGGTGGCGGGCGCGCAATCCTCGTTGGTGATGCGCGAACTCGCCGCCCCGGTGACAACGGTGATGCGGTTGCGATCGCGCCCGAGCGCCGTCACCGCCAATGCGACTGAGGAATTGTTGAGTTCGAACGCGGCATCCACCTTCTCGACATCGAACCAGCGTTGCGCGACGTTCTTGCCCACATCCGCCTTGGAAAGGTGGTCGGCTTCCACCAGCACGATGTCCTTGCCAAACATCCTGCCGCCGAAGTCGTCGATGGCCATGCGCGCCGCGATCACCGCACCCTTGCCGACAAAGTCCGAGTACGGCCCGGACATGTCGGTGAGCACGCCGATCTTGAGCACGCCGTCGCTCAGACTGGCCTGCGCGGGCGCGGCCCAGGCCAGCGGCAGCACGGCGGCCGCGCACGCAAGCCGCCGCACCGCTTCGCGCAGGAAGCGGCGCGGCACGGCGGCCGGCGTGCGATGCAGCGACAAGCGGCTAGCCCTTCTTGAACTGCGGGCAGCGCGATGCGGCCAAGGACTGGAACGCCTCGTCGCCCTTCAGCGTGCCCTTGTGGTGGTAGTAGTCCCACGGGCCCTTCGACTCGGACGGTTTCTTCACCAGGAACAGGTGCATGTCGTGCACCATGCGGCCGTCCTCGCGGAGCTTGCCGTTCTTGGCGAACACGTCGTTGATCGGCATGTCGCCCATCTTCTTGCGCACCGCGGCGGTGTCGTCCGTGCCGGCGGCCTGCACCGCCTTCAGGTAATGCGCCACCGCGGAATAGACGCCGACCTGGTTCATGTTGGGTTTCTTGCCGTTGTTGCGCGCCTCGAACTTCTTGGCGAAGGCGCGGTTCTCATCGTTGAGGTCCCAGTACCAGGCCTCCGACAGGTACAGGCCCTGCGCGGTATTGAGGCCCAGCGCATGCACGTCGGTGACCAGCATCAGCAGCGCGGCCAGGTTCTGGTTCTTGGTGATGCCGAACTCGGCCGCGGCCTTGATGCTGTTCACGGTATCGCCGCCGGCATTGGCCAGCCCGACCACCTTGGCCTTGGACGATTGCGCCTGCAGCAGGAAGGAGGAGTAGTCGGTGGTGGCCAGCGGGTGGCGCAGCGCCCCCAGCACCTTGCCGCCGTTCGCCTTCACCACATCGCCGGTGTCCTTTTCCAGCGAGTGTCCGAACGCGTAGTCGGCGGTCAGGAAGAACCACGAATCGCCGCCCGCCTTCACCACCGCCTTGCCGACCACATTGGCCAGCGAAATGGTGTCGTACACCCAGTGGATGCCGGTGGCCGGCTTGCAGTCCTCGTTGGTCAGGCGCGAGGACGCCGCGCCGGTGACCACGGTGATGCGGTTCTTTTCCGCTCCCAGCGCCGTGACCGCCAATGCAACCGCCGAATTGAGGTTCTCGAACGTGGCATCGACCTTGTCGCGGTCGAACCACTGCTGCGTGATGTTCTTGGCCACGTCGGCCTTGTTCTGGTGGTCGGCGCTGACGATCTCGATGGCCTTGCCGAACATCTTGCCGCCGAAATCCTCCACCGCCATGCGCGCGGCCAGCACCGCACCCGGGCCGCCGAAATCGGCATAGACGCCCGACATGTCGGACAGCACGCCGATCTTGAGCGTGTCGTCGGAGAGCTTGCCCTGTTGCGCATTCGCGACCCCGGAAGCCAGCGCCGCACCCACCATCATTGCCATCATCGTTTTTCTCATGTTCCCACTCCTCGTCGTTGATCGAACTTCCCGTTTGTTCAGGCCCACATCAGACGCCCAAGTACTCGTGCAGCATCCCTTCCTTCGCTTTCAATTCGTGTTTTTCCACCACGGCGGCGATCTTGCCGTGCTCCATCACGTAATGCCGGTCGGCCAGCGGTGCGGCGAAGCGGAAATTCTGCTCTACCATCACCATGGTCATGCCCTTTTCCTTCAGCTGGCGGATCACGCGCCCCAGCGTCTGCACGATCACCGGGGCGAGGCCCTCGGTGATCTCGTCGAGCAGCAGCACCTTGGCCCCGGTGCGCAGGATGCGCGCCATGGCGAGCATCTGCTGCTCGCCGCCGGACAGGCGCGTACCCTGGCTGTTGCGGCGCTCCTTCAGATTGGGGAACATCGCGTAGATCTCGTCCAGCGACAGGCCGCCCGAACCCACGGCGGGCGGCATGAGCAGGTTTTCCTCGCAGGACAGGCTGGAAAAGATGCCGCGCTCCTCCGGGCAATACCCCAGACCCAGGCGCGCGATGCGGTGCGTGGGCAGGCCGATCGACTCGACACCGCCGATCTTGATCGAGCCGGTGCGCTTGCCCACCAAGCCCAGGATGCTTTTCAGGGTCGTGGTGCGGCCGGCGCCGTTGCGGCCCAGCAGCGTCACCAGTTCGCCGGTCTTCACCTCGAAGTCGACGCCGTGCAGGATGTGCGATTCCCCGTACCAGGCGTGCACGCCGTGTGCGGACAGCAGGACCTCGCTGCCGCTCATGCCGCCTCCTCGGTGGTGCCCACATAGGCTTCCAGCACGCGCGGGTCCTTGGACACCTCCTCGTACGGCCCCTCGGCCAGCACGCTGCCGCGCGCCAGCACGGTGATGGTGTCGGACAGATTGGCCACCACGCCCATGTTGTGCTCGACCATCAGCACCGTGCGGTTGGCGGCCACCTTGCGGATCAGCTCGACCACGCGGCTCACGTCCTCGTGGCCCATGCCCTGCGTCGGCTCGTCGAGCAGCATCAACTCGGGATCCAACGCCAGCGTGGTGGCGATTTCCAGCGCGCGCTTCCTGCCGTAGGGCAGCTCCACGGTCTGCGTCTGCGCGAAGGCGGCCAGGTCCACCGACTCGAGCAGCGCCAGCGCGCGCTCATTCAGGGCATCGAGCGACTTCTCGGATTTCCAGAAATGGAAGCTGGTGCCGAGCTTGCGTTGCAGGCCGATGCGCACGTTTTCCAGCACCGTCAGGTGCGGGAACACGGCGGAAATCTGGAACGAGCGGATCATGCCCTGGCGCGCGACCTCCACCGGCTTGGACTTGGTGATGTCGCGGCCCTTGTACAGGATGTGCCCGGAGGTGACCGGCAGGAATTTGGTGAGCAGGTTGAAGACCGTGGTCTTGCCCGCGCCGTTGGGGCCGATGAGGGCATGGATCGAGCCGCGCCGGACTTTCAGGTTCACGCGGTCGACCGCCGTGAAGCCCTTGAACTCCTTGGTCAGGTCGCGCGTTTCGAGGAGGGTGTCGTCGGACATCAAAACCGCCGAAGGCTACTGCAAGGACCTGGGAGCATGGGGACCGTGGGGCTGCGTTTAATTCAACGAGTGATGAATTATTACAGATTGCCGGCCCATGCGTGCGGGGCGGGCAAACCGCCCCGTGGCAAGGGCAGTTGCGCAAAAAGTTTAGCACTACCGCGGCAGCGGGCCGGCGGGCGCCGGCCACGCGCCTCAATTGCCGCAGGAGGTCAGGAAGAAGCGGCTTCCGGACTGGCTGAACCAGCGGCACCCGGTTCCGGACAGGATCACGCGGTGCGGGCTGCCCTCGGCGTTGCTGACGACCACCAGTTCGCCGCCGCGGCTGCCCACGCCCAGCGGGGTGAAGGACAGGGTGAGGGTGCACGTGCCCAGCGCCGCCACCGTGGCGCCGCAGTTGTGCGCGACCGTGAAGTCCCCCAGCGCGCTGATCGAGCCGATGTTGAGCGGCAGCCCGCCTTCATTCTTGAGCAGGATGGACTGCGCGGTGGACGCGCCGCCAAAGATCGAGTTGCCGTAGCCGATCGCCGTGAGGCTCAGGCCCACCACCGGGCGCGGCGCGAGGACACCGTTGCCGGACAGCGCGATCCCGCCGGCCGATGCGGCGTTCTGCGCGTTGCTGGCGATGCTGATCACCGCACTCTTTGCGCCGGTGCTGGTCGGCGTGAAGGTGACCGCGAGCGTGCAGCTTGCGCCCACGGCAAGGCTGGCGCACTGGCCGGTGAGGCTGAACTGGTTGGCGTTGGCGCCGGTGATCGTGACACCCGAAATCGTCATGGCGGCGGTGCCGGTGTTGGTGATGGTGACGTTGCGCGCGGCGCTCGGCGTATTGAGGATCTGGTCGCCGAAGTCGAGCGCGCCGCTCAAGCCGATTTGCGGCACCGGCAGGGCCAGGCCCGTGCAGGTCAGCGCGACCACGGCCGGGCTGCCGGTGGCGTTGTGGGCAATGCTCACCTGCCCGGTGTTGACCCCCAGGGCCAATGGATTGCAGGCGATGGCAATCTGGCAAGTGGCCGAAGGCGCGACGCTGGCGCCGCAGTTGGGCGGCGTGAAGCCCGCCGGCGTGATGCGGCTGAACGCGGCGCCGGTCACGGTGACCGAGGTCAGGTTGAGCGTGGCGAAGCCGGTGTTGGTGATCACCACGTTCTGCTGCGGCAGGATGGTCCCGACCACGCCGCTGCCCACGTTCACGGTGGTGGCCGACACCAGGATGCCGGGCACCGCCACCGGTGCGCCGGTGCCGGTGAGCGTGATCGTGTGCGGGCTGCCCGGTGCATTGCTCGCAATGGTGATGCTGCCCACGAGGGCCCCCACCGTCAGCGGGGTGAAGGTGATGTTGAGATTGCACGCCGGGGCCAGCGGGGCAATCGGCGGCGTCAAGATCGGGCAGGTCGTGGTGTAGCCGAAATCCCCCGCCGCGGTGATGCTGCTGATGATGAGGTTCGCCGTGCCGCCGTTGGTCAGGGTCACGACGGTGGGCGGGCTGGTGGTGTTGACGGTGCGGCTGCCGAAGCCGAGGGCGCCGTTCGAGAGCACGACCGTCGGCGAGGTGGCCGCCACCATCAGCGTGGCCGTGCTGGTGTTGGCATTGTTGCCGATCGTCGTGGCCAGGTCATCGGCCAGGACATCGACCACATAGGCGCCGGCCACCGCGCTTTGCGTGCCGAAGACCAGGGTGCAACTGCCCATCGCGGGGATGCTGCCGCCGCCAAAGTAGTACGGGTCGCCGTCGAAACTCCCGCTCGTGCCGCACGTATCCGTGGTCGGTGTCGTGGCCACCAAGCCGGGCGGAAAGGTGACGACGCCGCTGGTGATGGTCGCGGGCACGGCGCCGCCATTCGACAACGTGACCGTCAGGTTGCTGTTGGCGCCGGTCAGCACGCTTGTGGGCGCGAAGGCCACGGTCATCGTCGGGAGGACCGCCAGCGCGCCGGTGCCGGAGAGCACAATCATGTGCGGACTGCCGGCCGCGTTGGTCGGGATGGTCAAGGTGCCGGAGGCCGCGCCGGGCGCGGCCGGCGTGAACGTGACGCCGATGCTGCAGCTCATCATGACCGCCACTGTCGTGCAATTGTTGGTGGCGATGGTGAACGGCCCGGTGATGCCGGGCATGGACCCGATCAGGTCGCTGCCGCCGGTATTGGTGATCGTCAGCGTCTGCACGGCGCTGGTGGTCGAGACCAGTTGCGCGGCGAAGGTCAGCGTCGTTGCGCTGGGGCTGAACACCGGCGGCGCCAGGCCGGTCCCCGTCAGGTTGATCATCGTGGGGGATGTCGGGGCATTCGAGACCAGGGTGATCGTGCCGCTGTTGGCGCCGGTCACGTTCGGCTTGAATACCAGCACCAGCTGGCAGGTGGCCATCGGCGCGATGTTGATCGGCATGCCGGTCTGCGGCACCGCCATGGCGTTGGAACCGAACCCGCAATAGTGCGTGGCCTGTGGAGCGGCGCCGTTGACGGTGTCGGGAAACACCGATGCGTTGCTGTGCGAAATGGCGTTGATGACCAGGGTTGCCGCACCGGTATTGGTGAGGGTGATGGTCTGCGTGGCGCTCACGCCGCCGACCACCGTCGGCGGGAACGGCGTGGGTGCGACGAAGGAGATGGCCGGCGTCGGGGCCACCACATTCACCCCCGGAGAAATTTCCGAACCGCTGTTGCCCTTGGGGCCGCTTTCCGGCTGCTGGAAGGCGGTGATGCGCGTGGGCAGCGCAAACTGCCCCGTCTGCGGCAGGTCGAAATCGGCGGTGAGCAATCCGCCGGCGTCGGTCATGGTGCCGGTGCAGACCGGCGCCGAGCGGCACTGGTTCTCGGTGAGGTTCTGCGACCCGCAGAAGCACACGTAGGTCGACAGGTTGGTGTTGCTCTTCAACGTGAAGTTGACGCGCGTGGTGCCGGCGCCGATGTCGGTGGCCGAGTTGATGACCGGGTAGTTGGGCCGGTCGTTGGCGTCGGTGTCATAGGGTGGCATGACGTCGTCGTTGGCGGACGGGCCGTCGTCGCCGACATCGACGCCGATCGTGGTGTTGGCAAAGAACTTGTTGCCGCGGCGGAAATGCACGCCTGGGGATGCGACGATCGCCAGGCCCTTGCCGTTGTTGGCAATGACATTGTCCTCGAGCCCGACGCCGGGCGAACCGAGCACCTGGACGCCGGTCCCGTTGGGTCCCGCGACCGCGCCGGCCCCGAGGCCGATGAAGTTGTTGTAGATGCGCGGCCCGTCGAAGCCGGAATACATTTCGACGCGGATGCCGGCGGTCATCGAATGCACGAAGACATTGCGGTCTTCCGGCCCGTTCGACGTGCCGATGTGGATGCCGTCGGCGCCGCCCTCGACATACACGCCGAAGTTGTTCTGGAAGAAGTAGTTCCCCACCACATGGGTGCCGAGCGTGAAGGACTGCAGCCGCAGCGCACGGTCCCAGTTGGTGAAGTTGATGCCCTTGACCGGCACCGTCCCGTTGAGCGTGAGGCCGCCCTGGCAGCCGACGCACAGCGAGCCGTCGAGCGTGACCTTGAGCACTGCGTTCCAGTCGGTCGGCGCGGTATTGGGACTCGAACCCGGGTGCGAATAGCCGTCGACGCCGCCGCAATTCATGGTCGGCAACGGTGTCAGCGGCTGGATGGTGCCGCCGGTCGGACCGAGGTCGAAGGTGATGTCGTAGCTGATGTCGCAGCCGGCGAGGCCCTCGATCGCGGCGCGCAGGCTGCCGGGACCGGAATCGTTGGTGTTGGTGACGTAGACGAACGGCCCGCCGACGGTGAAATTGATCGCCGTGGGCGTGTAGGTCAGCGTCAGGGTGAGCGGGGAGAGGAACGGAAAGAAGTCGCTGAAGGTGCCGGAAATGGAACCGGCGGTGACCAGCGGCACGACCTCGCCGGTCATGGGCGAGTAGTTGCCTGCGCCAAGGTCGAAGTCCTCGACTTCGGCGCCGGCGCCGGCCAGGATCGTGAGCGTGCCGCTCACATTGATGCGGTCGTACTGCCCCATGCCGGTGCCGCCGATATCCGCATAGACAAACGCCCCGATGCCCAGCGAGAGGTTGCCGTTGACCGTGATCGCGCCGATGTTGCCGGGCCCCCCGGGGTAGATGCTTGCACCGGCCATCCCGACGCCGAGCGTGCCGACATTGAAGGTCGGGTTGTCGCGGATGGTGCCGTTCAGGTTCAGGTTCTGCGCACCGGCGTTGATCACGCCGTCGCCCGCCAGGATGCCGCTGGCTGTCTGCGTAAAGGCGGAGGCATCGACGAGGGTCACCGTATTGCCTTGCAACAGGATGGCCCCGTCGTTTTGGAAGGCGCCGTTGAGGGTGATGTTCGCGGACACGTAGACCACGCCGCCCTCGGCGAATAGCAGGCCGCCGCCGGACATGGTGGCGTTGCCGTTCAGGTAGGCCGCGCCATTGACGCGGAACCGGCCGCTCGGCCCCGTGATCGCAATGGAAGCGACCGCCATGCCGGTCCCGGAATTGACGACGACATCGGCGTCACTGATCTGCAGCGGCCCGCTGGTGGCGGGAATGGTCATCGGCGCGGAAAACGTCGCCGTGAGGTTGTTGAACTGGTAGAAGCCGCTGCCCCAGGCGATGGTGCCACCGTTCACGACATTGAGCGTGGTCGATCCAACGCCCGCACCCTGCAGCGTGGCGTTGCCCAGGTAAAGGTCTCCGACATCGAACGTGCCGGCTGGAAACGTCACCGTCGCCGCCGTGATCTCCGCACGATCGCCCGGACCAGGCGTGCCCAAGGGACTGCCATTGCCGGTTCCGCAGTTGTTCCAGTTGGCCGGGATATTCCATGCACCACCGGTCGTATTGAACTGGCAGATGGCCGCTTGCACCGCCGGCCCAATCAACAGCAGCGCACCCCACAACAGGGCCGCCCACCGCGTCGATTTCTTCATTTCAATGCCCTCGCCGGCAATTGCCGGACCACTTGACCACCAAACCCAAGCACTGGCGGACCTTCCAAGCCAAAAATGGCCCAAACACCCCGCCCCTGCTTGTGTTTACCCTCCGCGACGCGCCAACGCTACCGCGCCGGAGATGCCATTCATGTTGTACATCATCCCTGCGCCGGACCCGGTCCGTCCGGTGAAGAATCCATCGAGGCTGCCGCGCTGGAACTGCGGCGTGCAATTGGGCGTGCAGGTGATGTTGAACACCGCAGGCCCCGGCACGCCGGCAATGCGGTTGCCGGCCGCGGCGAAGAAATACTGGTCGCGATAGATCGGCACGCCGTTCGCAGTGCCGTTCCAGGTCTGGTTGTTGATGCCGACGGTCACGCTCGCATCGACGGTGCGCGCGGAGAAGTTGGCGTTGAGCGTGGCCGACCCGAGCGTGCCGAGGTTGCCTTGCGCATCCGACGGCCGCGTGGACCCGACGACGTCGTACACGCCGGTGCCGGTCAACGGCAGCGACACCGGCCCGGCCTGCACCGGCCCGAACACGTAGTGCAGGCTGGTGTTGCCCAGCGCATGCTGCGTGCCGCCGATGGTGGCCGTGCCGCCGGACCAGCGGCCCCACACCAGGCCGGTGGTCGGGTCTGCACCACTTTCGGCGATGGTGGCGGTGCCTTGTTGGTACGGCGTGTGGCCGACCAGCTGGTTGCCGCCGACATAGGGCGCGGTGAATGCACTCACCGCACCATTGGCGCCCACGGTCACTTCTTCCGGACGATTCGTGGTGGCGAAGGAGCGGATGTAGCTCGCCACGTCCAGCACGCCGCGCGGATCGGACACCAGGCCTTCGCGGTACGCCGTCGCCGCGTTCTGTGACGGGCCGGAGAAGGCCACCATGCCGTTGATCGATTGATGGTTGGACGAGGACCCGGTCTGGTCGGTGATGCCGTAACCGAACAGCGCGCCGTTGAGTGTGGCGCCGACGAAGCTGCCTTCCAGCCAGCCGTTGAGCCCGGAATTCGTGTTCGAGTTCTGCCCGTTACCGTTGCTGACCGTGAGCCGCCCGCCGCCGGAGAACGCGACAAAACTATTGAACGCAAACGGCACGTTGGTCGCGGTCAAGGTCCAGCTGCCGCCGGAATTGCTGCCCGCCTGCGGCAGGGTGATGCCCACCGAGGCATTGAGGGTGCGCGCAGTGAAGTTCACGTCGAGTACCGCGCTGGTCAGCGTGCCCAGGGTGCCGAACTGGTTGGTCGGCGTGGTGGCGCCGGCGCGCGTGTAGGACACGGTGCCGGTCAGGACGTCGGACAGGTAGGCCGGGAAGCCGGCATTGGCGTAGCCGAAATGGGCGCTGCCGGAGGGCGACAGGCCGGTGCCGGTAAACGCAATGCCGGTATGGTTGGTGAAGCGCCCGAGCACGATGGTCGTCGAGGCGCCGATGGTGATGGTGGAAACGTCGGTCGCAGCGCCGCCGAGGATCGACAACTGCGTGGTTCCCTGGCTGCCGGCATACGAGGTGTAGCCGCGCAGTGCGCCGTTTTCCAGCACGATCTGCCCCGGGACCGCCTCGGCGGAGAATGCCGTGCCGTTGGTGGCCACCACGATGCTTTGCAGGTTGATCGGGTCGCCGATCAGGTTCGCGGACGCATCGACCAAGGTGTAGCCGAGGCCGTTGCCGCCCACCACGGGTGCGGGGCCGCCGGTGAGATTGCCTTGTGCCGGACCGCTGCCGCTGCCGTCGCCCTGCTGGCTGGTGTTGCTGCTGCCGGTGCCGACCATGACCTTGGCTGCTTCGAGCAGGTTGGGCGGCGTGGGAATGATCCTTGGCGCCTGTCCTTGCACGACCAAGACCGTCTGGTTCGGATTGGTGATGATGGGCGCGAAATTGCCCAGGTTGCTCGAGACCTCGTGGCTGCCGTCGATCGTGTAGTTGGTGGTCGTGTTGCCGTCATCGGACTGGTTCATCAGATTGTCCGAGCCGCGGATGCCCACCGTGGCCACACGGGTGCGCATCTTGTAATTGTCCTTGTTGGAGCTCAGCAGCTTCGTGAATGCACGCAATGTGCCGCGCGTGAGTTCGACCACCGCGCCCTGGTGGGCTGCCGCCTCCGGATACACCTGCACGATCATGCGCGAATTGGATCTGAGCGACAGGCGCGCCTGGTCGTTCATGGTCAGTTGCGCCATGCCGGTGGGACCGGTGGTGATCACGTCGCCCTGGGTGACCGCCATGCCGCTGGTCGCCTGCCGGCTGGCGCCGCCGCCGCGCGACTCGACCGTCACGATGCCGGTGACGAAGCTGAACTGCCCGCTCTTGGCAAAGGCCTGCGTCGCACCGGCCAGCGCCAGGGCGGCGGCGCATGCGGCGAGGATCAGGCTCGGAAAGTTGCGCTTGGGGATCATGTGCGTGCTCCTGCAACCGGTCTCGCGGTTCAATTGAAATCGCAACGGATGTTCGAGGACAGCTCGTTGCGCGTGTAGTCGTAAATGGCGATGTTCGATTCGTTGCGCGCCGCAAACCACTGCGCGCGCATCGCGCAGCGCGGCTGGAACTTCCAGCTCACGCCCAGCGTCACGTCCGCGAGCTTGTCGCGGCCGGTCTCCACCTCGGTGGCGCGCGCGAACTTGGAGCGGTCGCGGCGCTCACCGTAACCGACGCTGTTGAACAAGGCCAGCGAATCGGACAAGGACACCTGGTAGGTGCCGCGCACGCCGCCCACGCGCTTGGACTTGTCGGTCACGCCGTCGGCCAGTTTGCGGTCGGCCTTGTCGTCGCTGAAATAGGCGGTTATCTGCAGCATCGGCTTGCCGCGACCCTCGAACTGCCCGGACCAGCCGCCGTTGATGCCCACCCCCTTGAAGTCCTCGATGTCGTTGTTGGGGAAGCTGACCTTCGATCCCACCAGCCCGGCGAACACTTCGCTGCGCTCGCTCAACGCGTGGCGATAGTCGGCCGTCACCTGCGCGGTGTTGCGGTCGTTGGTGGGCTTCGGGTCCCCGGGGGCCTGCCCGTCCTGGTCGAAGCGGTGATAGGAGGCGCCCAACCGCACCGCCTGGCGGCCGCGCGCCCAGGAGGCGCCGGCGCGTACCTCCGCTGCGGTCGAATTGAAATCCCCTTCGTCGCGGAACGCGCGGCCGCGCGCCTCGGCGCCGGCATGGGCGGTCCATTGGCCATTCAACGGCTGCAGGAAATCACCGCCGATCGCCGCGGCCAGGAACGGCGCCTTGCGCTTGATCGAATTGCCCGTCGGCTCCACGCCCGGTATGTTGAACGCCGATTGCACGGCACGCGTGAAATCGTTGGGCACGCCGGTGATGTTGGTGTCGTAGCCCAGCGAGACTTCGCCCCAGGCCTGGTGGCGGCGGGCGCCGCCGCTGCGCCGTTCCGCGATGGCCCGCAAATAGCGTTCGATGGCAGCCTTGGCCGCCTCCGGCGGGTTGCTCACCTGCAGTTGCTTGAACGCCGACTCGGCCAGGTCCATGGAGCCGGCGGTGAAGTAGGCGCGCCCCAGGTCCATCATGGCGCCGGCATGCATCGGGTTCATGGCCAGCACGCGCTCGAAGGCGATGATCGCTTCCGACGGCCGCCCGCTGTCCAGTGCGGCCACGCCCAGCAGGTAGTCGAAATCGAGGTTGCCGGCCAGCTTGCCCTGCTCCGCCACCAAGATCATGTAGGCCTGCTTCGGGTTGCCCTCGGCCAGCAACTTGGTGGCATCCATCAGAAGCTTCGGATTGGCGGATGCAGCGCCCGCAACGGTCCACAGGAGCGCCAACGCGAACGCTGCCAAGCCTCCCTTGCGCCCTCCACTCGCCCTACGCAATGACTGTGTGTTCATAGCTCGTCCGTCGAGAGTTGCGCCTTCTGAACTGCTTCGGGTCCACGCAGGCCATGGTGGCGAATCCTGTCGAAGACTTTTCCGTTTGTCGTTGATTTCAAAGGGAAAAGACACCCAACAGGTCGCCAAACAGCCATACTATGCCCCTGTGCTGCGGTTGTAAACCGCCTCCCGGCGAACACCCCGGCCGCAGATGTTCCCTGAACCCCATGCTACGCGCGGCGCACGGCGCGCGTATATGGCATTTCTCACTTTTCCCCGGGGATCCCGCGATCGCGCTGCGGGTAACATCGCCTCTGAAAGGCCCGCCCATGAACGACACTGTTTCCCCGGAAATCCCGCTGCTCCTGGACACGACCGGCGGAATCGCCGTTGTCACCTTGAACCGCCCGCGGGCATTCAACGCCCTGTCCTCGTCGCTGTTGGAGGCGCTGCACCAGGCCATGGACCAGTTGTGCGCGGACCCCGCGGTGCGCGTCATCGTCATCGCCGGGTCCGGCAAGGCGTTCTGCGCCGGCCATGACCTGAAGGAAATGCAGGCGGCCCACGATGCGGCCTTCGTGCAGCGACTGTTCGCACAGTGCTCGGAGCTGATGCTCAAGATCGCGCGTGCGCCGGTGCCGGTGATCGCGGAAGTCAACGGCATGGCCACGGCGGCCGGTTGCCAGCTGGTGGCGCAGGCCGACCTCGCCGTGGCGGCCGACCACGCGACCTTTGCCGTGTCCGGCGTCAACCTCGGGCTGTTCTGCTCAACCCCGGCCGTCCCCTTGTCCCGCGTCCTGGCGCGCAAGCGCGCCGCCGAAATGCTCATGACGGGCGAGTTCATCGATGCGCAACAGGCAGTCGACTGGGGCTTGGTGAACCGCGTGGCCGCCGCCTCCGACCTGCGTGCCACCACGTTGAAACTGTGCGCCACGCTGATCGCAAAGCCGCGCGCCACGCTGGCCCTGGGCAAGGCTTTGTTCAACCGGCAACTGGAAATGGGCCTCAACGCGGCCTACCAGGATGCCTCCGCGGCCATCGCCTGCAATTTCCTGCAACCCGAGGCGCAGGAAGGCGTGCAGGCCTTCCTTGAAAAGCGCCCCGCACGCTGGCCGGGACACGAACCGCCGGCGTGACGCCGCCCCATGAAAAAAGGCCCGCATGCGGGCCTTTCTTTTCTTGAACGGTGCCGGTGATCAGTATTTCATCTTGAGATCGGACGACTGCGCGGAAAAGTACGCCGCCAGGTCACGAATGTCCTCGGGCTTCAGGGCCGCTGCAAAGCCGTTCATGCTCGCGTTCTTGCGCTTGCCCGACTTGTACTGGTTCAGCGCGGCAACGAGGTAGTCGTAATGCTGGCCGGCCAGCACCGGGTAATCCGCCTGGATGGGCTTGGCCCCGGCTTCGCCGTGGCAGGCCTTGCAGGCATCGGCTTTCTTGGCGCCGGCCGCAGCATTGCCCTTGGCGTGCGCCATGGACGGCAAGGCCAACACGGCAGCGGTGGCGGCAACGATGAGGATCTTCTTCATGGCCGGCCCCTATTTCTGCGCGTAGTAGGCCGCCACATCGAGCGTGTCCTTGTCGGACAGCTGCGTGGCCAGGGCCTTCATGGTTTCGTTGTAGCGTTCGCCCGATTTGTAGGCCTTGAGTGCGGCCACAATGTAATCGGCGTTCTGGCCGCCGATCTTGGGCACCAGGTACACCGACGGATAGGCCGCCTTGGTGCCGGGCACGCCGTGACAACCGGAACAAATCGCCGAGGCCTTGGCCTTGCCGGCGGCGGCGTCGCCCTTCGCGGACGCTGCGGCCGGCGCCTGTGCGCCGGCTCCCGTTGCCCCCCAAAGCGGCAACAAAGCAGCCAGAATGATCGCTTTTTTCATGGACGTTCTTGGATGATCTGAATCGGATGGTGCGCCCACTGCCTGCATGTCCCGGGTTGGCCCGGACACGCCCTCAGGTCCTCCGCTGCGCAGCGCGCATTATACATCCACACCCCCGCCACATGACCCGCCCCATGACCCGCCACCTAGCCGGATGCGCCCTCCACGCGCCGCCAAACCGCCTTGCCGCCGCTCGCCTGGTCGAGGTGCGCAAGGACCTCGGCGTGCGCGGCGCGTTCCGTCTCGGTGGCGCGCAGCACCTTGAGCGCCTGGGGACGCGAAGTTGCGGCCGTGCCGGCGGCGGGACCCACGCTGCGCTCAAGGCTGATGGCCAGGCTGTCCTGGCCGCGCGTCATCGCCAGGTACACCTCGCTGAGCAGTTCCGCGTCCATCAGCGCACCGTGAAAAGTGCGTGCACGGCGGTCGACCTGGTAACGATCGCACAGGGCATCGAGCGAGTTCTTCTTGCCCGGGTGCATTTCGCGCGCCATGGCCAGCGTGTCGGTGACCTTGCACAAGTCGCGCATGCGCGTAGGCCCCAGCCGCGCGAGTTCGGCGTCCAGGAATCCGATGTCGAACGGGGCGTTGTGGATGATCACCTCCGCGCCGCGCACGAACGCGCAAAACTCGTCGGCCACCTCGGCGAATTTCGGGGCATCCTCCAACGATTCGAGCGTGATGCCATGCACTTCCACGGCGCCCTGGTCGATGTCGCGCTGCGGGTGGATGCGCTTGTAGAAATTGTTGCGCGTCAGCCGGCGGCCGGCCATTTCCACGCAGGCGATCTCGATGATGCGGTGCCCCTGCGCCGGGTCGAGGCCGGTGGTTTCGGTATCCAGGAAGATCTGTCTCATGAGGCTCCGGCGCGATTCAGACGGCGATGCGGCCCTGGCGCACGGCATCGACCCCCTTGTTGGCCAGCGCATCCGCGCGCTCGTTGCCCGCGTGGCCGGCATGGCCCTTGACCCAATGCCAGGCGATGCGGTGCCGGGCCGCCTGGCGATCGAGTTCCATCCACAGGTCGACATTTTTCACCGGTTTCTTGTCGGCGGTGCGCCAGCCGTTGCGCTTCCAGCCATGGATCCACTCGCTGATGCCTTTTTGCACGTAGGAGGAATCGACGTACACATCGGCCTCGCAGGGACGCGTCAGCGCCTCCAGCGCACGGATCACGGCAGTAAGTTCCATGCGGTTGTTGGTGGTTTCGCGCTCGCCGCCAAACAGCTCGCGTTCACGGTCGCCGAACTTGAGCCACGCGCCCCAGCCGCCGACGCCCGGGTTGCCCTTGCAGGCCCCGTCGGCAAAGATCTCCACGCGGCTCACTTGATCACGCGCAAGGGGGTGCGCATTGCCGCCCGCGCATGGGTGGAATTGCGCTTGGCCACGCTGGCGAGCTTGCGCTCACGTACGCGCTGGTCGCTCCAGGCCGGCGCGATCAGCCGCATGCCCTGCACGCGCTTGATTGCGTCGATCAGGTACACCGCACCGCCAACGCTCCACCAGCGCTCGCCCATGGTTTCCATGAAGCCCCAGCGGCGCTGCCAGGCTTCGGTGCGGCAGGGGGGGATGAAACACTGCATGGCGCCGCCCGCGGTTTCGAAGCCGAGCAACTGCAGCCAGTCTTTCATGCGCACCAGGGAGACGAAATCGCCCGACCACGGCACCTCGCGCGCCGCGGAAAGGCGCTTCAGGCCGAACAGGCTCCAGGGATTGAAGCCGATGATGAGGATGCGCCCCTCGGGCCGCATGATGCGGTCCACCTCGCGCAGGATGGCATGCGGCATTTCCTGCGGGTCGCCGCAGAATTCCAGGGTATGCGGCAACACGCACAAGTCGACGCTTTGCGCGTCGAAGGGCAATTCGTGCCAGGCCGCGCGCACCGAGGCCCCGGCGGCTGGATCCACGCAAACGCGATTGACGATGCGCGATTCGCGCAACAGGTCGATGCCGGGCAGGCCGACCTGCACGGCGTGATAGCCGAACAGGTTCGGCACCACGCGATCGATCCAGGCCTGCTCGCGCGCAAGCACGTACGCGCCCAACGGCGTGGCAAACCACTCTTGTAAACTCACCTTGTCCGTGTGCGGTGCCATCGCGCCCATTCTAATTCAACCGGTGCTGCCCCTTGATCGGCATAACCCCCGTTCCCGCGTTTTCCGACAACTACCTGTGGGTGCTGCATGACGATCACCACGCCGCGGTGATCGACCCGGGAGACCATCGGCCGGTGGCGGACTTCCTCGCCGCGCATGGCCTGCAGCTGGCCGCCATCCTGTGCACGCACCACCACGCGGATCATGTCGGCGGCGTGGAAGCGCTGCTTGCCTTTGCGGGCCCCGTGCCGGTGTTCGGTCCGGCGGCCGAGGCCATCCCGGCACGCACCGTCGCCGTGCGCGAAGGCGACCAGGTGCACATTGATGCACTCGGCCTGGACTTCGCGGTCCTCGAGGTGCCGGGCCACACCGCCGGTCACGTGGCCTATTGGGGACAGGGCCTGCTGTTCTGCGGTGACACCCTGTTCGCCTGCGGCTGCGGCCGCCTGTTCGAAGGCACGGCGGCCCAGATGACCGCGTCGCTGTCCAAGCTGCGCGCGCTGCCCGCCGCCACGCGGTTCTACTGCGCCCACGAGTACACGCTGTCCAACATCCGCTTCGCGCTGGCCGTGGAGCCGGACAACGCCGCCTTGCAGGCGCGCCAGGTGCGCGAATCCGGCCGGCGCGCCCGCGGCCTTCCCACCCTGCCCGCGACACTGGCCGACGAGCGGGACACCAACCCGTTCCTGCGCTGGGACCAGCCGGCCGTGATCGCCGCCGCCTCGCGGCATGCCGGCCGCCCACTGACTGCGCCGCACGCGGTGTTCGGCGCCTTGCGCGCTTGGAAAGACGATTTTCGCTGAGGAGTCCCCGCATGACGATGACGATTGCACCGGCCACGGCCGCCGATGTCCCCGTGATCCTCGACCTGATCCGCCAGCTCGCGGTATACGAAAAGCTCGAGCACATGGTGACCGGCACGCAGGCGATGCTGCACGACAACCTGTTCGGTCCGCGACCGGTCTGCGAGTGCGTCCTCGCGCGCGTGGACGCGCGGCCGATCGGCTTCGCGCTCTACTTCAGCACCTTTTCCACCTTCCTGTGCAAACCCGGCCTGTACCTCGAGGACCTGTTCATCGTCCCGGACGCGCGCGGCGCAGGCCACGGCAAGGCGCTGCTCGCGCACCTGGCGCGCATCGCCGAAGCACGCGGCTGCGGGCGATTCGAATGGCGCGTGTTGGACTGGAACGCGCCCTCGATCGCGTTCTACCGCTCGCTGGGCGCGGCGATCCTGCCCGAGTGGCACCTGGTGCGGATGGTCGAGCCCGAGATCCGCGCCCTGGCCGCGCGCTAGGACGCCGGCGCCGCGTCAGGCCGGTCGCGGTTCCGCGCCGCCGCAGACGATCTGCACGCGGCCCTGGCGCTTGGCGCGCAGCAGGCGCGCATCGGCGGTGCGCAGCAGGTCGGAAACGTGGACACCGTCCTCCGGGTACACCGCGATGCCGGCCGAAAAAGTCACCGGGCCCAGTTGCGTGAACTCGGGCGAAAATTCCTCGCCGCGCAGCGCGGTCATCAGGCGCTCGACACGCTGGCGCGCGGCGTCCGCACCACAGCCGATCAAGGCCAGGCAAAACTCCTCCCCGCCGTAGCGGCTCACCAGGTCCGACCCGCGCAGCGCGGAGCGCGCGTTGCGCCCGAAGCGTCGCAGGACTTCGTCACCCGCGGCATGGCCATGGCGGTCGTTGATGCGCTTGAAGTGGTCCAGGTCGATCATCACCAGGGCCAGTGGGGTGGCCGACTGCACGCTCAGGGTCAACAGGCCCGGCAAGGTCGCATCGAGGTAGGCGCGATTGAACACCCCGGTCAGCTCGTCGTGGCTGGCCTTGTCGCGCAGCAGGTCGGCCTCGCGGATGGCGCGCTCGATTTCGCCGCGCAGGCGCCGGTTGGCCTGCTGCAGCTTGCGCTGCTCGTCGGACGCGCGCGCCAGCTCGGCATTGACGCGGTGGATTTCCTGGCGCACCTGCATCGAAAAGCGCCGCACGCGGTTGACCACGCCCAGGCTCACCTGGTACTGGCGCGAGGACTTGCGTTGCATTTCGAAGGCCTCGCCGGGGCGATCGGCACGCGACAGAACGTCGGCGTATTCGTCGTAGAACTCCGCACGGTCGTTGAAGCGCAGCGCGGAGACGTCCGGCAGCATGCGATCGACGATGGCGAATTCGGACAGGGCGGCCGCCAGTTGGCCACGGCTGCGCGCGATCGCCCCGGCGATGTAATGCAGCTTGATCAGGTCCAGCCCCACCGCGCCGCGGGCGGCCAAGAGGTGGCGCGCCTCGACAAAGTGCCGCTCCGCGTCGTCGATTTCCTCGCGTTTCAGGTACAGCTCGGCAGCGTTGAAGTGCACGAAATGCTGGCCGCCGACCATCGATGCGGGCGAGGCGAGGACCTCGCCCAGCAGCGCCAGCGCCTCGTCGAGCCGCCCGAGGCGCCGCAGCGCCACCGCGCGATTGTTGCGCAACACCTTGGCCAGCCCGGCGCTGCCGATGCGCGCGGCCACCTCGATCGCGGTCTCGTTGAGCGCGTCGGACTCCTCGGGGTCCTTGGCAGCCAGCAGCGCCACGCCCAGCGGCATGGTGATGGTGGCGATCTCCGGCAGCAATTCGAGCTGGCGGGCGAGGTGCAGGCCGGCATAGCCGAAGCGCAGGCTTTCCTCCAGGCGGCCCATGTATACATAGGACGTCGCCAGGCCGAAGCACAGGTAGAAATTGTCCGCGTCGAGCTGGTTCAAGTCGAATTCGCCGATCAGCGCTTCGAACTCGGCAAGGGCGAGCGGCCAATCCGCGAGGCGCATGGCGATGGCGGCGTTTTCCAGCCGGGCCAGCCGCCTGCCGCGCGCATCGCCCGACAGGGCAAAGGCGTCGCGCGCGGTCTGGAAATCGGCGCGCATGCGAGCCGGTTGCGGTGGCCCCTCCATGGATCGGCACTGCGCCAGGGCGCGCAGCAGGTAGGGCCAGCCGTCGTCCACCGGATCGTCGGTGCGCCCGGCCGCGCGTTGCTGGTCGATGTCGCGCGTGGCGATGGCCAGCGCCACTTCCGGCCACGACAGGTAGAGCCGCCACCCGTCCTCGATCGTCTGGGGGGGCGCGACCTCCTCGGGCTTGACGAGTGTCAACGCGGGGGTGCGATGGGACATGGCCTTCGTGCCGCCTCCCGCGGCCGTTGGATTCCTTGACGCTCGATTGTTGCCCAATCTGCGCCGAACGCAAGGGGGGAAACGAGGGTCGAATGGTAAAATCTTGTGTCGCCCATCCGCCGGCATGAACATGCACTGTACCGACAGATCCACGACCATGCGCGCATTCGGAGTTCCCCTTGTCTTGACCACGCTGGCCGCCTGGGCCGCCGCGGCACATGCGCAGGAACCGGAACCCGCCGCCGGCACCCACCCGACGGCGGTGCGCGTGTCTGCCGAGGAAAGGCAGGCCCAGGACCGCACGGCACAGCTTGACGCCGCCACCGGCGCCGACCTTTGGCAGCGCATCCGCAAGGGGTTCGTGCTCGAGGAACTCAAGACGCCGCTGGTCGCCGAACATGAGGCCTGGTATGCCAGCCGCCCGGACTATATCCAGCGCTTCGTCGATCGCGGCGCGCGCTACCTGTACCACGTGGTCGAGGAAGTCGAAAAGCGCGGCATGCCGACCGAGGTTGCGCTGCTGCCGATCATCGAGAGCGCGTTCAACCCGCAGGCGTATTCGCGCGCCAAGGCCGCCGGCATGTGGCAGTTCATTCCCTCCACCGGCAAGATTTTCGGCCTGAAGCAGGACTGGCTGGCGGACAACCGGCGCGACGTGCTGTTGTCCACCCATGCGGCAATGGATTACCTGCAAAAGCTCTACGCGATGTTCAACTCCTGGGAACTGGCGTTGGCCGCCTACAACTGCGGCGAGGGCTGCGTGTCGCGGGCGATCCAGAAGAACGCGAAAAAAGGTCTGCCGGGCGACTACCTGAACCTGAACCTGCCGAACGAGACACGCCACTACGTGCCCAAGCTCATCGCGATCAAGAACATCATCCTGTCGCCCGGGGACTACGGCATCGACCTCACGCCGGTGGAGAACCGGCCATATTTCGAACGCGTCTCCGCTCCCGAGCGCATGGACGTAAAGCTTGCGGCGCGACTGGCCGAAATGCCCGAGGACGAATTCGCGGCCTTGAACCCGGCGTCCAACCGGCCGGTGGTGGCCAGTACCACGGGCGCCTTCCTGGTGCCGGCGGAAAAGGCCGTGGTGTTCCGCGAAAACCTCGAGCTGTATCGGTCGGTGCAAGGACCATTTGTTTCTTGGCAGATGGTGCAGGCCAAGCGCGGCGAGTCGCTCGATGCCATTGCGCGGCGCCACGGCATGACCGCTTCGTACCTGCGCGCCACCAGCGGCCCGTTCCGCGAAAAGGGCGGCCGCCTCACCCAGCCGGCGACATTCATGGTGCCGATCGCGAAAGAGGCAAAGAACATCGACGCCGCGCTGGAGCAGAAGATGGCGCTGAAGGCTGCCAGGATCGATCCCCCGCCTGCCCCGGATCGACCGCCATCGACGGTCGTGGCAGCGGTCGCCGAACCACCACGCAGCGTTGCGCCGGCGAATACCGTCGCTGCTGCAGCCCCGACGGCACTTCCCGCGGGGGATTCGATGCCGCTCTCGGTCCACGTGGCCGGCCGGGGCGACACGCTCTACTCCGTGGCCCGCCTCTACGGCACGACCGTGGCGGACATCCAGGCCCGCAACCAGCTTGCGCACGCCAACCTGCGGGCCGGCCAGAAGCTCCTGGTGGCAGGCACCTTGCCGCCCCCATTGCCGGGTCTCCTCCCGGTGAGCGCGCCCGAGGCCTCACCGGCCGCCCGTGGCCCCGGAACCCACCTCATCAAGGCCGGAGACACCCTGTTCGCCATCGCCAACCGCTATGGCGTGCAACTGGCCGACTTGCTGCGCTGGAACAAGCTGACGCCGCGCTCCGTCATCCGTCCGGGAACGCGTTTGCGCATCGAAGCCTGACAAGGCAACCCCAAGGCAAAACCCAGTCCTGTTGCGGAGTTCCAGTGCTTTTTGGCCTGGAAGGCGCGCCCCTGCTTGACTTTGAAGGCCGAACCCCGTGGGATCGATCGGGGTTGAAATCCCCCCAATGACCCCAATGTCCCTCGGGCTTTTGATTCACCCCTGAACCAGAGACCCTGCAATGAGCGAAACGACCCAGAACCCTGCCGCCGAGCCCTTGCCCGCCGCGGCGCCCGCGGCGGATGCGACGCAGGCGCCTGCCGCCGGCGCGCCCGCCGAAAATCGCCAGGAGGCGATGGAAACCCTGCTCGCCAATGCCAATGCAAAGGCAGCGGAAAACTACGACAACTACCTGCGCGCCAAGGCCGAGATGGAAAACATTCGCCGGCGATCCGCGGAAGACGTGCTGAAAGCCAACAAGTTCGGCATCGAGAAGATGGCCGAGGCGTTGCTGGCGGTCAAGGACAGCATGGACGCGGCGCTCAAGGTCGAGAACACGTCGGTGGAGTCGTTCAAGACCGGCGTGGAACTCACCGCGCGCCAGCTCACGCAGGTGTTCGAGAAGTTCTCCATCGTCGAGGTCAGCCCGGCCGGCGAGAAGTTCGACCCGACCCGCCACCAGGCGATCGCCGCCATCGAGTCCGACCAGCCGGCCAATACGGTGATCGACGTCATGCAGAAGGGCTACCTGCTGCACGAGCGCGTGTTGCGTCCGGCGCTGGTGGCGGTAGCCAAGGCCAAGGCGCCGGCCACCGAACCGGAAACACCGCCGGCGGCTTGAAATCGCCCGCAATCACCCTATCTCCAGAACAACTTCAACATTCGCACC
Organism: Betaproteobacteria bacterium; assembly: GCA_016790765.1. Taxonomy (GTDB): domain Bacteria; phylum Pseudomonadota; class Gammaproteobacteria; order Burkholderiales; family Usitatibacteraceae; genus UKL13-2. The sequence goes on along the minus strand of JAEUMZ010000141.1, from coordinate 4,322 downwards.
AAGAGGCAAGAACATGGGAAAGATCATCGGCATCGACCTGGGCACCACCAACAGCTGCGTCGCCATCATGGAAGGCGGCAGCCCCAAGGTCATTGAAAACTCCGAGGGCGCGCGCACCACGCCGTCCATCGTCGCCTATCAGGACGATGGCGAAATCCTCGTCGGCGCTTCGGCCAAGCGCCAGGCCGTCACCAACCCGAAGAACACGCTGTTCGCGGTCAAGCGCCTGATCGGCCGCCGCTTCGAGGAAAAGGAAGTGCAGAAGGACATCGACCTGATGCCCTATAAGATCCTGAAGAACGACAACGGCGACGCCTGGGTGGAAGCGCGCGGCAAGAAGATCGCCCCGCCGCAAGTGTCCAGCGAAGTGCTGCGCAAGATGAAAAAGACCGCCGAGGACTACCTGGGCGAGGAAGTGACCGAGGCCGTCATCACCGTGCCGGCCTACTTCAACGACAGCCAGCGCCAGGCCACCAAGGACGCCGGCCGCATCGCCGGCCTGGAAGTCAAGCGCATCATCAACGAGCCGACTGCGGCCGCGCTGGCCTTCGGTCTCGACAAAAAGGAAGGCGACCGCAAGATCGCGGTCTACGACCTGGGCGGCGGCACGTTCGACATTTCCATCATCGAGATCGCGGAAGTCGACGGCGAGCACCAGTTCGAGGTGCTGTCCACCAACGGCGATACGTTCCTCGGTGGCGAGGACTTCGACCAGCGCCTGATGGACTACCTGTGCGACGAATTCAGGAAGGACCAGGGCATCGACCTGAAGAAGGACGTGCTGGCCCTGCAGCGCCTGAAAGAAGCCGCCGAGAAGGCCAAGATCGAACTCTCTTCCTCGCAGCAGACCGAGGTGAACCTGCCCTACATCACCGCCGATGCGACCGGCCCGAAGCACCTGGCCGTGAAGCTCACGCGCGCCAAGTTCGAGGCACTGGTCGACGACCTGATCGAGAAGACCATCGAGCCCTGCCGCATCGCCATCAAGGATGCGGGCGTGAAGATCGGCGACATCTCCGACGTGATCCTGGTCGGCGGCCAGACGCGCATGCCCAAGGTGCAGGAGAAGGTCAAGGAGATCTTCGGCAAGGAGCCGCGCAAGGACGTCAACCCGGACGAAGCGGTGGCCGTGGGCGCCGCGATCCAGGGCGGCGTGTTGAAGGGTGACGTGAAGGACGTGCTGCTGCTCGACGTGACGCCGCTGTCGCTGGGCATCGAGACGCTCGGTGGCGTGATGACCAAGCTGATCAAGAAGAACACCACGATCCCGACCAAGGCCTCCCAGGTGTTCTCGACCGCGGACGACAACCAGTCGGCGGTGACCATCCATGTGCTGCAGGGCGAACGCGAAATGGCGGCAGGCAACAAGTCGCTGGGCCAGTTCAACCTCGAGGGCATCCCGCCCAGCCCGCGCGGCATGCCGCAGATCGAGGTCAGCTTCGACATCGACGCCAACGGCATCATGCACGTGCATGCCAAGGACAAGGCCACCGGCAAGGAAAACAAGATCACCATCAAGGCCAACTCCGGCTTGAGCGAGGAAGAGATCCAGCGCATGGTGAAGGATGCCGAGGCACACGCCGACGAGGACAAGAAGGCGCTCGAGCTGGTGCAGGCGCGCAACAGCGGCGACCAGTTGGTGCACGCGACCAAGAAGTCGCTGGCCGAGCACGGCGACAAGATCGATGCGTCCGAAAAGGCCGCCATCGAGGCGGCCGCCAAGGACCTCGAAGAAGCCTTGAAGGGCGACAGCAAGGACACCATCGAAGCCAAGACCGAAGCGCTCGCCAAGGCGTCGCAGAAGCTGGGCGAAAAAATGTATGCCGACATGCAGGCGCAGCAGGCGGCGGCCGGTGCGGGTGGAAATCCCGGCGCCGGGCCGGCCCCGGGCGGTGAAGCCCCGAAGGAAAAGGACATGGGCAACGTCGTGGATGCAGAGTACACGGAAGTCAAAGACAAGAAAGGCTAATGCCGGACGCGATGCGCCGGATTAGCGGGCCGGATTCGAACGTACACTGCGTGACGTTCAATCCGGCCTTCACGTTTCAGGGTTTGGAATATTCATGGCAAACAAACGCGACTACTACGAGATCCTCGGCGTCAACCGTGACGTGTCCGATGACGACCTGAAAAAGGTCTATCGAAAACTGGCAATGAAGTACCACCCGGACCGCAATCCGGACAGCAAGGATGCCGAGGAGAAGTTCAAGGAGATCAAGGAAGCCTACGAGGTGCTGTCCGAACCGGAAAAGCGCCGCGTCTACGATGCCTACGGGCACGCCGGCGTGAATCCGCAGATGGGCGGCGGTCCGGGCCAGGAGGGGTTTGGCGGATTCGCCGAGGCCTTTGGCGACATCTTCGGCGAAATCTTCGGCGGCGGCCGCCGTGCAGGCGGCAACCAGGTGTACCGCGGCGCGGACCTGCGTTACAACATGGACATCACGCTCGAGCAGGCGGCGCGCGGCACGGAAACCAAGATCCGCATTCCCACGCTCGACGAGTGTGGCACCTGCCACGGCAGCGGCGCCAAGCCCGGCACCAAGCCGAAAACCTGCGACACCTGCCAGGGCCAGGGTCAGGTGCGCCTGCAGCAGGGCTTTTTTTCCATCCAGCAGACCTGTCCGAAGTGCCACGGCACCGGCAAGACGATTTCCGATCCGTGCAACGCCTGCCACGGCGCCGGGCGCACCAAGGGCCACAAGACGCTGTCGGTCAAGATTCCGGCCGGCGTGGACGATGGCGACCGCGTGCGCCTGTCCGGCGAGGGCGAGGGCGGCGTCAACGGCGGGCCGCCGGGCGACCTGTACGTGGTCGTGCAGTTGAAGCCGCACGCCGTGTTCCAGCGCGAAGGCGCGGATTTGCACTGCGAAATGCCGATCAGTTTCACGGTCGCGGCGTTGGGGGGCGAAATCAAGATTCCCACGCTGGATGGCGAAGCGCAAATCAAGATCCCGGCGGAGACGCAAAGCGGCCAGGTGTTCCGCCTGCGCGGCAAGGGCATCCGCCCGGTGCGCCAGACCTCGGCGGGCGACCTGATGTGCCACGTCGTGGTCGAAACCCCGGTGCGTCTCACCGACCGCCAAAGGGAACTGCTGCGCGAGCTCGAGGAGATCAACAAGAAGGATGGCGACAAGCACAACCCCCGCGCCAAGTCCTTCATGGACAAGGTCAAGGATTTCTTCGCGTCCTAGCTTCACTTTGCAGCGAACGCCAACTTGCGCAGCAAGTCAAGCCGCAGCGCGGCGGCGGCAGCAGCAAAGTGAATGGGCTCCCCGCCTTTTTGAAAGTCAGTGCCGCAGCGGCCGGTAGTGGCCTGCGCGGCAGATTTGTGCGCCGGTGGCCGGCCGTGGTTCCGATAGAATGGCGCGACATTTTCGCGGCCGCGCCGCCAGGCGCGGGCCGCATTCGCCGGAGAACTCCCATGCTTTCGATACGCCGATTCGCCACCGCTGCTCTGCTGGTCACGGTGGCTGGCTCCCTCAACGCCTCCGCACAGGGCGTGACCGCCGACACCATTCCGGTGGGCCAGTCCGGCGCCCTGTCCGGCCCGTTCGACGAGATCGGCAAGGAGTCCAAGGCCGGTATCGAGGCCTATTTCAACATCGTCAACGCCGCCGGCGGCATCAACGGCCGCAAGTTGAAGCTGATCTCGCTCGACGATGCCGGCAGCACCGACAAGGCCAAACTCAACGTGCAGAAGTTGATCAACGAGGAGGGCGTGATTGCCGTGCTGGGCATGAATGGCGACCCCGGCGTGCGCGCTTCCTACGGCCAGTTCGACAAGGGCAAGACGCCGCTCATCGGCGCCATCAGCGGCGAACCCTCGCTGTTCGACAACAACAACCGCTACATCATCAACCTGCGCGCCAGTTATGCGCAGGAGGCCAACCGCATCGTCGACCAGTTCACACAGCGCAAGATCACCAAGATCGCGCTGTTCTTCCAGAACGACGCCGCCGGTCGCGGCGGGCTGGCCGCGCTCGACGCGGCGATGCGCGAAAAGAAGCTGCCCATCGTGCTGTTCGGCAGCGTCGAGGCGCACTCGACCAACGTGCAGACCGCCGCGCAGAACCTGCACAAGTCCGGCGCCGAGGCCGTCATCATCTCGGCCAACGCCAAGTCGGCCGCCGCGTTCGTGCGGGAGATGAAGCGGCTGGGCTCGCAGGCGCAATTCTTTGCGCTGAGCCTGGTGGGCGCCAAGACCTTCCTCACACTGCTGGGCGACGACGGCCGCGGCGTGGGCGTCTCGCAGGTGGTGCCGGTGCCGACCTCGCAATCCGAACCGCTGGGCAAGGAATACGTCAAGGCCATCGGCGGCGAGG